>NZSO01000076.1 GCA_002696885.1 Verrucomicrobiales bacterium
AAAGTTTGGCAAAGATTGAATTTTGCTCAAAAATCACTTGGCTTGCGATCTGTTCATAGTTGACTCCACCATCATACCATCTTCTGTGGAAGCCTCCCATACCCTGCAACATCATTGGCAGAAAGATTCCATTCATGGCCACAAAAGATGGCCAAAAATGGAGATGTCCCAAGAAGTTGTACATCATTCTTCCTGTTGCTTTTGGAAACCAATAATAAATTCCAGCGAAAAGTCCAAAGATTGTTCCTGGTGCCACAATGTAGTGGAAGTGACCAATCACATAATAGGTATCGTGTAAGTGAAGATCGATGAAATTAAAAGCTAACGGCAAACCTGTTAATCCTCCAAACCCAAACATTGGTAAGAAGGCCAACGCCCAAAGCATTGGAACTGTAAATCTTATGGAACCGCCCCAGAGCGAAATGAAAAGACAGGTTAGAAGGATAACAGATGGGATTGAAATAATCACTGTTGTCGCTTGGAAGAATGTGGAGACCACATTTCCCATTCCTGTGAGGTACATGTGGTGTGCCCACACGATAAAGGCAAGAAAACCAAGAACCATAACAGCATAAACCATTGATTTGTATCCCCATATTGGCTTTCTGATGTTTGGAGGGATAATCTCACCAACTATAGCAATGGCTGGCAAAATGAGAACGTAAACCTCTGGGTGAGCAAGGAACCAGAATAAATGTTGGTAGAGCAGAGGTGAACCACCACCTGATACGTCCAGCAAACCAGCATCAACACTACCTGCTCCCGTGAAGTTAAGACCGGTTGGAATGAAAAAGCTAGCACCAGCCAATCTATCCATAAGCTGCATTATGGCTGCAACCTCGAGTGGAGGGAAGGCAAGCAGAAGAAGAAAACCCGTTACAAGCATTGCCCAAACGAAGAATGGTAGCCTCATCCAAGTCATGCCCCTGCATCGGAGATTTATAATTGTTGTGATGAAGTTTACGGCCCCCAAAAGTGAGGAGGTAATCAATAACACCATTCCTAACAGCCAGAATGTTTGCCCGGTGTACCAAAGGTTAGGCTCATCAAGCTGGGCCGTAGTTGCGATTGGAGAATACATTGTCCACCCCGCCTCAGCAGCACCTGAAGGAATAAAGAAACTAGCAAACATGACAATACCACCGAGCAAATAACACCAGTAGCTAGCCATATTTAGTCTTGGGAATGCCATATCAGGTGCACCAATTTGCAGTGGAGTAACAAAATTACCAAAAGCACCAAAGGCCAGAGGCACAATTCCAAGGAAGACCATGATCGTACCGTGCATGGCACCAAACATATTGTATAGGTCACCCGTTACCCTTCCCTCCTCTGATAACCAAGCATCGTTAAGGAACATGGCAAGAAAACCAGGTAGTGGTTTGTCAGGAGTGGCAATACTCCAACGCATAACCATCATTAGGTAAAACCCAATAAAAAGGAATAGCAGAGCCGTTATTCCGTACTGATATCCTATGATCTTATGGTCACAGGAAAAGACATATTTTTTAAGAAATGGTGGATCATGATGGTGATCATCATGATGGTCTGAGTTTGAATGTGCAGTTGTTGATGCTGCTCCCATGGCAAGCTTATGATTATGGTTAAAACTTATGATTTAATTTGTTCAGGGTCTATAAATATTGCCGCTGAATCACCTTCAGCTTCAGTATCATCAGATTCTGGGGATAGCCAATCGGGCTGCTCTCCCTCAAGCATGACATCTTCTGCAGATAGTTCACTTGCAGTGTACTGGTTAGCTTTGTCTCCAAATTTCTGTCTTGCTAATTCAGCCATTTCTTTAGTCACAACAGAATCTGAAATGTTACCAAATTTGTAACGAACGTAGGTCATGACCTGAGCAACCTGTTTATCGTTAATCGCACCTTTCTGTGCAGGCATCACTGCTGCACCGTAAGAGGCTCCTTTAACTGTAATAGGGCCGGTTAGACCATTTAAAACAATCTGGGCAAACCTTTCAGTTCCTTGAGTGATCCACTCAGATTCAACTAAAGGAGGGATTTGGCCCTGTCCTTGACCAGTAGCTTGATGACAACCATTGCATACAGCTTTGTAAACCGCTTCGCCTGCATTGACATATTTTTCAAATTCACTCAATTCTGGGGCCTTACCTGTTAAGCCAGCTGGAGCACTTGGCTCATATCCAGATTGCAGACTATTAGAAAAACCAAATCCACCGTTTGAGGTTCCCAAAGAATAACCTCCAATTATCATCAAAAACACAGAAACTAGAATTAACCATACTGGAAACGGCTCTTGCCCTGATGTCGGTTTTGGATTCTCTTCTGAAGATAAATTTTGTCCAGAAGTGAACCCACGAACACTGGCCTTATGATCGTAATCTCGGTTTTCCTGTTCTTCGCTCATCTGATATTGAATCTAATTTATTTAACGTCAGTTTCCTGTTCTTCGGTTGCATTAACTGGTCCAAAAGGATCATCTTTTTTTAGGGTCATTATATACCCCACAAGAGCTTTGGCCCTTTCAGTAGGCACTATCTCATAATTTTGAGCATCATTTTCGTCCTCCCAATTCACGTCTTTTAAAGCAGACTCAGATTTCTGTCCTCTAATCTTTCTTTTGATATAAAGATGCCTGAATGAAGGCATCATAGAAAAATCTCTTTTCGAGCGAGGTGAGTAAAGGTGCTCGTGATGCCATGATTCGTCATGTCTATAACCAGCATTACTTAAATCAGGCCCAATTCTCTGATTTCCAAGATAGGCAAATCTTTCCCCGTCATAATCACCAATTCTAGTTTCTCTAGTTCTTACTGGCTCTTCAATGGTTCCCTCTTTACCGAAATCTGGTCTCCATGATTCAAAGCCCATATAAGTTGGCCTTATCATTTGAGTATGACATGAAGCGCAACCTTCCTGAGCATAGATGATTTGACCTTGTCTAAAAATATTAGGTTTGCCTGCGGGAAAAGCATTCACTTGTCCAGTGTCTGGGTCGGCCCATGTTTTAACATCGGCATTCATCTTTGCACTAGGTAGTATAACTAAACACAGCCAAGGAAAGAAAAAGCATGCCCCAATACCCAAGATAAATTTTCTGAATGAAGTCATTTACCAGCGATCCTTATTAGGCAATTCCTTTATTGCGGCCAACAATGTTAGATGATATTTCCCGGCGGCCAGTCCGAAAAAGTAGTGACAATAGATTCATTGAGAATCTTAAAACTGATATCAAAATAAAAATCCAAACGACAGAGGCTCCAATGGCATACGGTTTTGCTGAGGCAATCGCATTTTCTAAAGGTGCATCAAACTTGGCGTAGGCGCCCGCTTGCCATACCCCACCAAAGAAATGAATCACCATCAATGAAACGATTGAATACATGGATATGACTAAGTGAGTCTGAATCCCACCAAGGTTACCCCATTCCGATCCGGTTATTCTAGGAACNATAAAATAAATGGCACCAAAAACTATCATNGAGAAAAACCCATAAACNGCCAATATTTGTGACCCCANTGANGTGAAACTAATCTGAGTGTATTTCCCANTGGAGAGAAAAGATCCAAGAGCTGANAGGATACAGAATAAGATTAAAAATATTACTCCAGCGGATGTAAACTTTAATGTAGGACTAGAATTTATTACTGATGGATCTTTTTTAACTGTCATCAACTGATTGACTGTCACGATCAAGATTGGGATCAGCATGAAAATTACAGCCGACGCAGATACTGCTGGCATCCAAGACGGAAGCGGGCCACCCATAAATTTTTGTACACCGGTCCATCCTCCGAAAATCGCTAATCCCCAAAAACCGTAATAACTCAACTGAGATGAGTGAATTGGTCGACCCATTATTTTGGGAATTAAGTAATAGGCAATTCCAAGCCCAAGAGGAACAAAGAACAGGTAAATCAAACTTCCAGTGAACCATGCATTGGTTGAGGCTTTAGCCAATGGAGCGCCTGGGAAAACATGAATGACTAGATTGGCTGTAATGAAAATCCATGGAAACCAAAAACATGCGCCTAAAATGTACCAAATAGAAATGTAAACATCCTTTTCTTCTCTTCTGTAAAACATTGTCACAAGCCAAATGACTATCATAGAGAAAGAAATAAACAGAATTGGCCAAACTGCTTTGGGAAAAGCTAACCATTCCATTGACGTTCCATATCCAAATAAAATTCCAAGAACCCCGATACTGACACCAATATTCCAAAAGTGACCTGCGACGATTAAAGTTATCGGGTTCTTAACTTGAGCTCCACAAAGCCGAGCCATTATCCAAATACCAACCCCTATACCAGCCTGAATGGCCCATCCATAAACCAGAGCCGTCATGAATGCTGGGTTGGACCTTCCGTAGTTTAGAAAATAGAGCCAAGACGCATCCAGAAAATCAGGAGAATGCATTTTCATTTGCTGAATAAAGCCTAAGATAACAGCAATTAATAACCACACCGAACCGCTCGTGATGAAGAAAAGAACAGGAAAACGTGCAGACTGGTCAATTAGAGACCGGCGACTGATCGTTTCCTCGTTTTCTTGTTCAGCTGTCATATTAATATTATCTCAATTTATTCTTTAGTCACTTTGAGCACACCTTGCATGAGTCTCCAGTGTCCAGGAAACGTGCAGATGTATGGATAATCTCCAGCCTCTTCAGGTGACATAAATTCTATTTTTTCATTTCCTCCAGGATTGACGAGCTTGGTGCTGGCAATGATGTCATCGGATTCAGGGACGTAATGCTTTTTCATTGCTTCGGGGTCAGTCAACATGGCATCAGCCAAGGCTCCAACCGCATCCTTTTTATCTGGTTTAACAAGAACTAAATTGTGCTGAAGAACATCTGGATTGGTGAAGGTTAAAACTACCTTTGCTCCTGCAGGAACTTCGACTGCAACTTCTTTATATTTCATCGTACCGGGTGGATTACCAAGAGCATTGATAGTCAACTCCACAACTTTTTCTTTTTCTTCAGGCTCGGGCTTAACTACATCAGTGTTTTCAGGCTCTTGCACCTGGGTTTTTGCCGCTTGTGCCTTCATCCACTCATCGAAAGCCTTGGTTCCGGGTACCGGTTTTTTGGATGCTTGGGGTTCAGATGGCTGATTAGTTGAAACGTATTCAGCTAATTGCTTATCCGTTGGAACAACTCCATTGGCTTGAGTGAGTTTGATTTCATCAATTTTGTTAGCTCTCTCAGCGCTTCTCATTTCGTAATTCTCGTCGGTTTCTCCACCGGAAAAATTAAAAACAATCCAAGCAAGAAAACCAAAACCAACAAAAGTGATAAGCCCTAGGAAGAAAACTCCTAATCTTTGTAATGGTGAACTGTCTACTTCGTTATTCAAATTTTTTCTTGTTTAATTGACCAGCCTTGCTGACTCCAGTAACCGAGGATCTCTGGATGGATAAATACTATAATTTCCAATTGATCTTAAGAATATCCAAAGCATGCAGCTGCCTACAGCAACAAAGGCAAGAATATCTAAAAGTATTCCGTATGGAATCATCAAAGAAGCGCCTTCAGTAATTGATGGTCCTCTTTCGGGCATAATGATCCAGTAAATATCTATAAAGTGAACAAGTAACACCCAACATGCGGCTCCACATATTTGTCGCATATCCTTTTTTGCTTTTTGCCTGAGTAGAAATGCAAAAGGGATAACAAAATGACCAAATACTAGGAATAAACTAACGTAGTGCCAACCTTCAGTGTTTCTCAAAATATAAAATTTGGTTTCCTCTGTGATGTTTGCATACCAATAAAGGAAAAATTGGCTAAATGAGATGTATGCCCAAAAGACAGTAAAGGCGAACATGAACTTACCCATGATGTGATAATGCTCAAGACTCACGACTTTATTCATGTAACCTTTTCCTCTCAGAAAAGTTACAGTTAGTATGATAACTGCCATTGAGCTGAGAGCTGATCCTGCAAAAATATAAACCCCCCACATTGTTGAGAACCAGACCCAATCTAGTCCCATCAAAAGATCGAATGCCATGAAAGTCGCACAAATTGCAAAAAGTGGAACAAACCCTGCACTCGCGCGTCTGGCCCAAAAGGTTGGTCTAATGTCGCCAGTAGTATCCTGACCCACTGACCATTTACGCATTAACCAAGCCATTCCAGAAAGGGCTACACCGTATGCGAAAAATCTGAAAAGGAAGAAACCTAATGTTAGGTAAGGTGCCTTATTTTTTAGGAGGTACTCAGGATCTTTATTTTGTTCATCGGCTTCAGTTAGCAGCTTCATCCACTCGTAGAGAGCTTCACGAGGATCCTGTAGAATTAAAATTGGAATAAATAGAACAAATACAAAAGGAAGCATGCTTGATAGATGCTCCATCACTCTACGAATTGCGACTCCCCAACCAGAATTAGAAACGTTATGCAATAGAACCCAAAACAGCCCTCCTGAAGCAATAGTGAAAAAGAAATAACACGCAAACAACCAGGAATAAGAAAACGATTTTCTTAATTCTCCATCTCCACCAAAAAGAATAATCGCTAAACTACAAATCAAAGTAATCAAACCGACTGCACCAGCGACACTTATGATTTTCGAAAATTTCGAAACATCAACTCTCTCCCCATCAGCGGGCAAGTCAGTTAGTGTTACTCCATGGTCTGCCATCTTAGTTATTTATTTAATTATTTGTCTTAGTTTCTGACGTTTCGGCTGCCTTTGTTTCAGAATCAATTTTAGCTTTTTGCAAAGCTCTTAAATACGCAATAATTGCCCACCGGTCTTTTGCAGGAATCGCTCCACCATAGCCACCCATAAGACCTCTACCCATGGTAATAACACTGAACATTTCACCATCGGATCGATAATCAGGATTCTTGGGATCGGCAAACCTTGCTTCATGTAAATTTGCAATTGGTATCTGACCTCCATTACCAAAAGGCCTAACAACACCATTACCATCACCGGAGTCAGCATGACAAACAGCGCAGTAGATACCATATCTTTGCTTTCCTCTATCAATGAACTCTTTGTCCAATTTAATTTCTTTCGGCATTCCGTCTCCGTAGTAGTCACCAATCTGACCAGAATTGAAATAGGTTCCAGTTAACGAAAATCCATCCACAACCGCATCTCCATCACCAAATGGTTTATCAGGAATTGAAAAACCAATAGGAAAAGTGCCTTCAACTGGCTTACGAGGACCTAAACCATCAGCAAAAAAGTCCGAAGAACTTTGAGCATTGACCCGGGCCTGCCTGTCCATGTCATTGAATATTTCAACTGGAGTTTCGCTGAACTTATGACCACGCGAACCGAACATGCCCACAATGAGCAGCCCAGCTAAAATTGTCGCGAGGATTAAATAACGCATATTATTTTTTAGATTTCGTCTTCGATTAGTTCAATGTTTTTACCCCCAATGGATTTCAACATTTCTTCAGTTTCTTCTTTTGAAAACTTAGGGTCTCTGGCTTCGATGCATATAAAAAATTTATCATCAGAGAAGCTATTAAATTGTTTACTCACAAAAAGAGGATGATTCCATCTTGGCAATCTATTAAGAATCATGCTTCCAAAGACGGCAGTTAATGCAGAAAAAAGAATCGTTAATTCAAACATGACAGGGAAAAACGCAGGAAGAGTGGTTATACTCGCAGGTTTATCCTGAACAATGGTTGGATATATTTCGACCTGAGTGAGGTACTGAAGTGAAAACGCAGTCAAAGTTCCCATCGTTCCTCCAACAAATACACACCAAGAGAGAATTGATTTTTTTAAACCCATTGCACCATCCATCCCGTGAATAGGAAAAGGTGAATGCACATCCCAGTCCTTGAAGCCAGCATCACGAACTTTCTCCGCAGCATGATATACATCACGAGCAGTTGAAAATTCAGCAATGTAGCCGTGTACTCTAGTTAGTGTCTTCAGTGTTTTAAAAGTTTAAAAGGGTTTATGTGGATTTTTTCTTGGCTGCTTTCTTAACCGCGGATTTTTTTGTCGCTGTTTTCTTAGAGGCAGCCTTTTTAGTCGCCGTCTTCTTAGAAGCCGCCTTTTTCGAAGAGGCTTTCTTAGAGGCTGATTTCTTGGTCGCGGCTTTTTTAGAGGATTTCTCTTTATTCAAATGTTTAAGATGATCCCCTTCCGCGTCATGGGTAAATGTTTCAGGAGGAAGATAATGTGGGTCACTTTCTGGAAGAACTCCTTTGACCTCGAAAACGGCAATACACGGAAGGAATCGTAGGAAAAGTAAAAATAGCCCCATAAACAAACCAAAGGTTCCGACAAAAGTCCATATTTCCACCGTGCTAGGATGATAGAAATCCCATGCTCCCGGCAAGAAATCCTGAGCTATAGAGGTCACAATAATTACAAATCGCTCAAACCACATACCAGCGTTCACGCACATACAAACCGCCATAACAACCCATAGATTGTGACGGCACCACTTAAACCAGAACACTTGAGGAGATATTACATTACAGAAGAACATCGCAGCATAAGCCCACCAATAGTAGCCTGTGGTACGATTCACAAATGCCGCCTGTTCGTACTTGTTCCCGCCATACCAAGCAATAAATAACTCCATGATGTAGGCGTATCCAACAATGGTACCAGTCAACAATATGATCTTGGCCATGTTGTCAATGTGCTTCATCGTGATTAGATCCTGAAGCCCATAAATCTTACGAGCAGGAATCATCAAAGTGAGCACCATTGCGAACCCACCAAAAATAGCACCAGCCACGAAATAAGGAGGAAAGATTGTCGTGTGCCATCCTGGGACTATGGACGTTGCGAAGTCAAAGGAAACCACAGAGTGTACAGACAAAACCAGAGGAGTTGAGAGTGCAGCGAGGAGGAGATAGGCCATTTCGTAGTGCCTCCACTGACGGTTTCCGCCTCTCCATCCAAGAGCAAAAAGGCCATAGGCAATCTTCCTGATTTTCGTTTTAGCACGATCCCTTAAAAGAGCTAGATCAGGAATAAGACCGACATACCAGAACATTAAGGATACGCTAAAATAAGTAGAAACTGCGAAAACGTCCCAAAGTAGAGGCGATTTAAAGTTTTGCCATATTCCATTAGCGTTGGGAACAGGCGCCAAAAACCAAACCATCCAAAACCTTCCTACGTGGAGTGCTGGGAAGATGCCAGCACACATCACAGCGAAAATTGTCATCGCCTCTGCAGCTCGAGCTACAGCGGTTCTCCATTTTTGACGGGTTAGAAACAATATTGCAGAAATCAATGTTCCTGCGTGACCAATACCGATCCAGAAAACGAAGTTAGTGATAGCCCATCCCCAACCAACAGGATGATTATTACCCCAAACGCCAACACCAGTTGAAACTAGGTAGGCTAGACAATAACCCAAAACTCCCATCAGAATAACTGATGGGATGAAAAGGTACCACCATAGAGCAGGCTGGCGATTTTCAACAATCCCGCAAATCTTATTGGAGATCCAGCTCATGGACCGACCATTAGTCACCAAGGGCTCTCTTGCGAGAACTGGCCTTGAAGGGTCTGTTGTGCTGGGGTCTGCCATTATTAGTTAGGAATTAATGAAACTTTTTACTTACCGTGCCGACTTGTTTTGCGTCCGGCATTTTTAAATTAGGATTTTTAATTTTGGCCAAGTATGTCGTTCTTTGTCTTAGCCCGAGATATTTAAGCATCTCGTAGTTCCTTGGTGATTGCTTCGCCTTAAAAACTTTTGAAGTCTCATCAGTAATATCACCAAAAATGATCGCATCAGATGCGCAAGCAGACTGACATGCAACCTTGATTGCTCCGTCAGGAACTTTTACATCATCGGAATCGCGAGCGATTCTCTTCTGATTAATCTTTGCCTCCTGGATTCGTTGCACACAATAAGTGCATTTTTCCATAACTCCTCTCATCCGAACGGTTACGTTTGGATTTTTCTGTAATTTTAGAGAAGGAGCCACTCCAGTCTTGTCTTTGTCAGACAATGGCCCTTTGTAAAACTGATCAAGGGGCCTCTTATTATAATCAAAGAAATTGAAACGTCTCGCTTTGATTGGGCAGTTATTAGCACAGTATCTGGTTCCAATGCAGCGGTTATAAGCCATTGCGTTGAGACCTTCTTCAGTGTGCACGGTAGCATTAACTGGGCATACTGTTTCACATGGCGCAGCCTCACACTGAGAGCATGCAACAGGTTGAGGCATGAACTGAGGATTCTCAAAATCTTCATCAGATGAAGTATAATGATCATGCTCATCTTTTTCCATGTTGGGAGCGAAATAACGGTCCATACGGAGCCAATGCATTTCACGACCGATAATGACCTGATCTTTACCTACGATTGGAATGTTGTTTTCAGATTGGCAGGCAATGGTGCAGGCATTACATCCGTTGCATTGATTGAGGTCTATGGTCATTCCCCATTGCTGAACTTTATCTTCTTTTAATGCCTCAAAATCTTGACCTCGATAAACAGGCTGGTTGGTAGGGATATGAGAATCCATACCACGTGTCTGGAAAGAACTGAGATGCTCATGATCTGGATGAGCTTTGTGAGCTTTTTCAGCTTTCTTGACCTCTTTTTCATACTCTTCCTTAGTTCCATCTCTATAGAGAGCTCTACCCTCCATGAGAAAATGCTCCTGAGTAATCGCGATCGGATATGTTTTAGTCTTAAATCCTGGTCTTAGTTCAACCTCGTCTGTTACGAGCTTGATATCCTTTACCTTGGAATGTAACAAAGAATCACTCTTTCGAAGGGGATAAGCATTAAAACCGGTAGTTTCACCTGTGTCCGACTGGTATGACCAAATTGAATCACCTTGAGGTGTTCCGGCAATAGAGCCTGCATTTTGCTGACCATATCCTAGCGATATACTGATTGAATTCTTGGCATGACCAAAAGCAGGCAAAATTGGAAAATAAGAAACACTGCCATCTTCCATGTCGACTTGTATCAAGTGGGCTTTGTCTTCGACCACTAAGTCATCGTTTTCCCAATTTAGACCCTCTTTTTTAGCCAACTCTTTGATCGTTGAGACACTCAAGAGAGCAGCATTATCCCAAGTCAGACTTGTTATCGGGTCTGGAATCTCTTGCAACCATCCATTATTAATGTGACGACCATCCCAAACTTTATTGTCGGTGGTGAAAACAATCTCGTATCCGTCATTGCCCCCGTCAGTTTTGACTAGAGAGATAATTTCTTTAGCAGAAGAAATGTTAAGATCATTTTCTGAAATTTGGTATTCACTGTTATTTAAGAAACCATTCCTCAGAGTTGTATTCCAAGTATCTTCAGAATCACCACCAACGATGGTGGAAAGAGTGGATTTAACAGCAATCTGTGAGGGATCTTTTGGAGCTACAGACTCGTTCTCACCATTCTCACTGGTGAGCTGTAGCAAAAATTCAATCTCTGAAACCCCATCAAAAAGAGGAGCAATCATTGGCTGTATGATTGAATATGTTCCATCAGAGGATCGAACATCTCCCCAGCTTTCAAGATAATGTGCAGCCGGAACATGCCAATCTGCTGAACGAGCAGTTGCGCATAGATCTCTGACACCCAAATGTATGACTGTATCAACATTTTCCAGCAATTTATCAAAATTCAAATCAGCTGGAGCACTATAGACAGGGTCGCTTTCAGCACTGATAACAAGCGTTTTAATTTGGTCATTACTTATCGCCTCCGCCAAATCATTGATACTTTCTGATTCAGAAGTCATACCTTTTACTATCTGAACAGGATTGTTCGAACCTATACTTCCAAGAGCATTATTAATGGCAAGGCATAATAGATGGGCGGCCTCGTCACACCTAGTACCAGTAACGACAACACTTTTACCTTTATTTTCAAATAAATCTTTTACTGCCTCTTCTACCCAAGGCTTCCACTTATCATCGAGAGAAAGATTAGATTTCTTTCCGTCGATTAAGGATTTGAGGGAATCATCACCTGTCAGCTCAGCAACTTTAGAGGCAACTTCAATAAGTAATGAAATATGCTCACTAGATTTTAGGGGCATTCTATGGTCGGCCATACCCCCAGTTACAGTGTACTGGTGCTCAACAACATAGAGCCTATTCATCGCTCCTACCTTTTCGTCTTTCTCAAAAGACTCAACCTTGCGACCATTAGAAAATTCACACGTTGCTCCGTCAGATATTCTATCAGTTCCAAGAAAATCACATCCAACAGAGAGAATTCTTTTTGCATTATCGAGTTGAAACCGAGCAACAGATCCTTCACCAAATAGGGTGATTGAAGCATCCTCTAAACCAGAACGGTTAATCGCTTCGTATTGATAAAATTTTGTGTTTGAGAACTTTTGGTAAAGTTCATTAGCCAGCCTGTTAAGAGTTGGAGAGGTATTTGAACCATGAAGAAAAGCAAGGCCTTCGCCGTTGTTGCCTGCCCACTCTTTCTTCTTGTCACCGAGGAACTTCCAAAATTCTTGTGAAGTTACGACTTGGGATTTATCTCCTCTGCCCTTTTTGAATGATCTTGATCTTTCGGGATCATAAAAATCTAAAATTGAGGCAATAGCAAATGAGTCAGTTGATCCCTTGGATGAAGGGTGGAGTGGATTACCTTGTAAATGAATGGGTCTTCCCTCGTGGACTTTGGCTATTATTGGTGTTGAACCACCAAGCCGCGGCATTGAAGTGGCATAATAGACCGATTTACCAGGAACCATCCACTCAACGCTATCAGCATAAGGAACGATCTTGGCAACTGGTCTTCTACAGCCTGACAAACCAATACCTGCAAGTGCAGTTGAGGCCCCCATGTATCTCATGAAACTTCTTCTTGAGACAGAATCTTTTTTCCCTTCCCTATTAAATTCAGCCGCACCACGAGGAAACTCTCTTTCCAATTTATTGACAAAAGAGGGGCTATTTTCCAATTCACCAAGGCTGCGGAACATGCGCTTCCCGGCTAATGGATCCTCTGGATGTTGCCAAACGTGTTTCACTATTAATTGTGGGATATTTAGGGGTTTAAAGTTAGCGATGGCACCCACTACAATTGTTTCCAGAAGGCGGCCTAATGTGCCATAAATCCTTCAAAGTAGTGCCTATTATTTCTTGTGTAAGTTCTTCTTTACCATCGAGTTTATCAATGACGTCATTATTTTCATCTCCGAAGCGATCCGTAATGTACGATTTGAAATCATCAACTGATAAATCCTCAGGTTTCCACTTGAGGTTGAAAACTTCGTCAAGAGGCCTCAGGTGTTTTTCAGGATTTTTGTGACAGTCCAAGCACCAACTCATGCTGTGAGATTCCTCGTGATGAACAACCACCATCTCGCCGACATCACCATGACAACTAGCACAACTTACCCCCCTGTTAACGTGCGCAGAATGATCAAAATAGACGTAATCAGGGGAACGATGAATTCTCACCCATTCAACGGGCTTGCCATCATAATGTTCATAATTTTTATCAATGGCTTTTCTAATTGGTTCAAGCTTAGGACTATCTGTTTTCACGTGCTGATGGCAGTTCCAGCAAGTTGAGGCCGTAGGAACATTGGCGTGACCAGAATTTTCTACAAATGAGTGACAATAACGACAATCCATACCAAGCTGTCCGACGTGCAATTTATGATCATACGGCACTGGTTGATCAGGCTGGTAACCTACCCTGGTGTACTTGGGAGTGAAGTAATACGTCACTGCAGCACTGACCCCGATGCCCAACAAAATTAGGGCACCTATTATTTTTATAGGGAGGTTGTTAGTCCAACGCGGGAAAGGATTGGCCATTTTGAGTTAGTTAACATTCCTATAATAGCTTGTGAAAATTTTCACAAGCTAAATTTGCACTAAATTTACTTATTTTTATTCAACTTCGAAGCAGTCAGCCATATTCATTAAAATTTTATTTAAAAATCACCAGAATTTATATCAAAATATTTTATTAAAACCCTATAAATATAGGATAAATCATGAATTACTCAGATTTTAACTCGAGCGAGGCTGATCGACAATCTTCACAGCAATATTTTCCAAAATTTTCCTCACAAGATGAACAAATGAAAACCTGGTCATTGCATGGCTTCCAAGCGCAATTTCTGTAGCGAGAACTCGGTTCATTACAATGAGTGCACACTGAAACTATTGACGGATTACTAGAATTTACATCAACACCAATTCTCTGATCAAAAACGTAGCACTCCCCCTCAAAATGTTTCCCTTTGGTTTTCGGATTCTTCCCGTAATTAATGATACCACCATCAAGTTGAGCAACTGATTTAAATCCCTCTTTTATTAGGAATCCCGATAATTTCTCACATCTAATACCGCCGGTGCAATACGTCAGAATTCTCTTATCTTTGGAATCAGAAAAGTTCTCCCTAATCCATTCAGGAAACTCTCTAAAGTTGCCAACTGGAGGGCAAACAGCCCCCTTAAACTTGCCAAGATCGGACTCATATTTATTTCTGCCATCAAAAACAATTACGTCATTATTTTCAATTTCGTTTAGGAATTCTTCGGGAGTTAACCTTTCTCCAGTGCTTGTATTAGGATTGATATCTTCTTCACTTTTAAGGTGTAATGAAACGATTTCAGGCCTTACTTTGACCGATAATTTTTTGAAAGCGTGATCCTCAGCTAGGTCAGTCTTGAACTCCATTTCTCCATTACCTAAATCCTTAAGAGTTTGATTTCTGTAAACCTCAGTCCCCTCTCTCTTTCCTGAGACCGTTCCGTTAATTCCTTCATGAGAGACAATAATTCTACCAAGAATATCATTCTCAACGCAAAGATTCCTTTGCTTGTCAGCGAAAACTTCGGGGTCCTCTATCTTGATATATTTGTAAAATAGTAGTATTTCAAATTCCATAAAGCTAATCACTTATTGAGCGCACTCAGTGCACAGTGTGCTTGCGGGCATTGCTTCTAACCTTTCGAAATTAATATCATTGTTACATCCTTGGCAAACACCAAAGGATGGAAGTAAAATATTTGCCAGCGCATTCTGAAGTCTGATCTGTTCATCCTTTAATCTTTCTAGCGCCGCCTGATTTACATTTTTGTCCTGCAAAGCTTCAAGCCGGGTCAGTCTGCCCAAGCCTTTATCCGGGGATATAGGCTTGGTCAATTCCTCAAGATCAAGAATACGAGAGCCAACTTCGATGGAACGTTCCAAAATCTTCTCTTTGAGTTCAAGTTTTTTTGATTCTTCCATCGCCAATTACATAATCAAAAATTTAAAAATGGCCAATAGATATAATGAATCATAAATTATCATGTTGATCATTACTGGCATTTACATTCGCTAACCGAGTAACTATAGGGTATCTTTATTATTAGAAAACAAGTAATGCTCCACTGGTTCAAAAACGGAAACTTTCCACTCTATTTAGCCCCTATGGCTGGAGTAACTGATCGAGTATTTCGCTCAATATGCAAGCAACTTGGGGCTGACGTAATGGTCACAGAATTCGTCTCTTCAGAAGGCATCATCAGACGAGATGACCGCACAAGAAAGTATACAGAATTTGATGATCAACAAAGACCAATTGGAGTCCAGTTATTTGGCGCCGACGGAGAAAAAATGTCTGAAGCTGCTAAAAAAATTATTGATTGGAAAGAACCTGATTTTATCGACATCAACTTTGGTTGCCCAGTAAATAAAGTCGTTTCTAAAAATGGAGGATCATCACTATTACGCGATTGCCCAGTGTTGGCAAAAGTAGCTTCCACCGTTGTTAAAGGAGTTGGAGATCAAGTTCCTGTTACTGGTAAAATAAGAATCGGATGGGACTTTGATTCAATTAATGCTGTTGAAGTTTCAACTATCTTGGAGGAATCAGGAATGCAAGCCGTCTCGGTTCACGGCAGGACACGTTCGCAACGCTATGGCGGCGAAGCTGATTGGAATGTGATTGATCAATGTGCCAAAGCCATATCAATACCAGTTATTGGTAACGGCGATATATCATCTGGTATAGATGTCCAAAAAAGGAAAGAAGAGTCTTCGGTTGCAGGAATTATGATAGGCCGTGCAGCGATGCAAAACCCTTGGGTTTTCAGGGAGGCTAAACACTATTTGAAAACTGGAGAACAACTTCCGAGGGTGAGCCTAGAAGAACGCTGGGAGTTGATTGCCAAACATTGCCGTGAAGCAGTTCAATGGGGTCGTTACGGTAACGAAAAACAAACTCTAATGGCCATGAGATCAAGGCTCATGGCTTACTCGAAAGGTTTACCTAGCGGAAAAAGGCTGAGGCAACGTATGTCACAGATAGTTTCAATAAATGAAATTGATTTAATGGCCGAAGAACACATCAACTATAACAAATTTAAATCTGAAAACTTGACTGTTGTCTAATTTCACAAAAATCTAATTAAATGCCCATCGAAACCAATTACATATTTTGGATAATTATTGCAGCAGTGGTTTTAATTTTCCTATTGGACGAAATCTCAGAATACTTGAACATCAAATCACTAGTTCCAACGGTTCCTGAGGAATTTAAAAATGTCTTTGATGATGAAAAATATTCACAATCCATAAAATACACCAAAGTAACAACCAAGTTTGGATTTATTGATTCATTTTTTAACGTCATCGTATTCCTGACCTTCTGGTTATTGGGAGGCTTTGGCTGGTTAGATCAAATAGTAACAAATTTAGGCCTTGGACCTATTGTTTCGGGCCTGATTTTTTTTGGTATACTTATTTTTTCTTCAAGCATTCTCGGGCTTCCATTCGAGATCTATGAGACTTTTAAAATTGAAGCAGAATTTGGTTTTAACAATACTACCATCAAAACATTTATATCGGATAAAATAAAGGGCATTATGTTAGGATCCATAATTGGCTTACCTGTTCTTTCCTTAATTCTATGGCTCTTTGAAAACATTGATATGGCATGGCTCTGGGGATGGATTTTTATATCCTCGTTTTCTTTACTTATGGCTTATTTAGCTCCGGCCTTTATCATGCCGCTGTTCAATAAATTCGAGCCATTGGAGGATGGTGAGCTAAAAGAGTCCATCAACAAAATGTCCGAAAAATGTAAATTCCCTCTCACAGAATTATCAGTCATGGATGGCTCCAAAAGATCAAAAAAATCAAATGCCTTTTTCACAGGTTTTGGTAAAAATAAAAAAATAGCTTTATTCGATACCCTAATTGCTAATCACAGCACTAAAGAATTGGTTGCTGTTCTGGCCCACGAAATTGGGCACTTCAAGAAAAAACACATCATTCAAACATTAGTCATTGGCATTGCACAAACTGGAGTAATCTTTTTTCTTCTTGGTTTTTTTATTAACAGCAAACCGCTATCGATGGCCTTTGGAGTCTCTGATCCAAAAGTTTATTGTTCTCTCATTTTCTTTACTCTCTTATTTAAGCCAATCAGCAAAATACTCTCAATCGTCATGAATATTTTAAGTCGTAAGAATGAATTCGAGGCTGATGAATTCGCTGCTCGCGTCACTGAAGACCCAGACTCGTTGATAAGAGCCCTAAAAAAACTCTCTGCAGATAATTTATCAAATCTGACACCTCACCCATTTTATGTTTTTATGCACCATTCGCATCCGACTGTAAATGAAAGAGTTAAAGCACTCAGAGCGCTAAAATTATAGTTCGTGGATTAAACTTTTTTGAAAAATAAATTAAGGTTGGCAAGATACCTGCTTGAAATTTTTTATTAGTGAACCACTATTAAAAAAATTTGTAACGAAAGGCATTAAATGCCAGCCCAAACTCTCAACCATTCGCAATCCCAGAACATTGAACTGAGAACTGCAATTGCTCCGCAAATGCAGCAAAGTTTAGGGGTATTACAAGCCTCTACATTAGAACTCAATCAAATGATTGGTCAGGAGCTTTCAGCCAATCCAGTTCTAGAGGATGAATCGGTAGAAATATCCCTAGAAGAGGAGAAACTCGATAAAGATCAAGAGGATCTTGACGAAGAGCTCTCTGAAATTTCTCAACTCGATGATGACTGGCGCGATTACTACCAGCAAAGCCGTTCGAGTAGAATGAGGACCGATGAGGAAAATGAAAAATACCAGAGAAGGCTTGATTCACTGGTCGAACCTCAGACCCTAACAGAGAATCTTACCGAACAGCTCAATACAACAGACTGTGACAAGGAAGTCCATGAACTAACTCAAATACTTATTGGATACATTGATGATGATGGATTTTTGTCACAGAACATTGAAGATCTTGCCTTGGAAAATGGAATCCCATTTCAACCTCTTCAGAAAGCATTAACCACACTACAGTCTTTCCATCCCCCAGGGATCGGAGCTCAAGACCTAAGAGAATGCCTTCTCATACAACTCAACCGCTTGGGTAAAGAACACAGTCTAGAGCACCGAATCGTTGACAACTACCTTGATGAATTGGCCAGAAAAAGATACCCACAAATTTCAAAAAAACTTGGGGTATCAATTGACAAAATTACCGAGGCAGCCGAATCAATTGCAAAGCTTGACCCAAAACCAGGAAGCGAACTCTCAGAGGGAAACAATCACTTCATTAGTCCAGACGTGACCGTCATTAAGGATTCTGATGAATACATTATAAACATTAATAACGAAACAATTCCCCGTCTGCGTATCAGCAATGTTTATAAAGATATCATATCTCAAGGCAGTGCCTCAAAAGACACAAAAGAATATATCCGAGAAAAAATACATGCAGGTAAATTCCTCATAAGATGCATTGAGCAGAGACAGGAAACTATAAGAAAAATCTCTGAGGAGATAGTAAAGCGTCAGCGTGATTTCTTGGACCATGGAATCGCTCACCTCCACCCTATGAACATGGCTCAAGTGGCTGAAGTTGTCGGTGTTCATGAAACAACTGTTAGCAGAGCGATTGCTGGGAAATACATTGCCACTCCAAGAGGAGTGTTTGAAATGAAATATTTTTTCAAACCCGGTTACCAGACTGTTGGTGGTGAGGCATTAAGCAACACAAGTGTTAAGCAAGCAGTGAGTGATCTTGTCAAAAGCGAGGATAATACCAAGCCTTATAGCGATGACAAAATCGTCAAAAAACTCAAGGAACAGGGAATTAAATTAGCCCGCAGAACAGTCGCCAAATACAGAGACGAATTAGGCATTTTACCAAGCCACCTGAGAAGAACTTATTAACCTTTTATTTCTAATTCAAAGTTTTTAGATTTACTTGACCTTGTCATTCAACTGGATCAGATATCAAAGGTGATTAACGACAAGGATATTCTATCAGCTCTTGAAAAAGTCAACTACCCTGGATTTAGCAGAAACATTGTTTCTTTTGGTTTAGTCAAATCAATATCCTTAGATGAAAACGACGTGGAAGTTCTCATTGAACTAGCCACAAAGGATCCTGCGATACCGCAAAAAATTCATAACGATTCTCAAGAATCAATCAACTCGATACCAGGTATCGGAAACGTAAAAATTAATCTTGAGATTAAAAATCCCCCTGAACAAGTAAATGAAAACGGTATTGGCCAGTCTTCTTTACCTGGAGTAAAAAACATCATTGCCGTTGCATCAGGTAAAGGTGGAGTTGGAAAATCAACAGTAGCAGCAAACATTGCGGTCGCTCTATCCCAAACCGATAATAATTTGAATGTAGGACTTTGTGATTGCGACCTCTATGGACCTAGTATTCCTCTTATGTTTGGTCAAGAAAGTGCAAGACCAATGGCAACCGATGAAAATGAAATCATTCCAATCGAGGCCCATGGGATTAAATTAATGTCGATGGGATTTCTTCTGGATGACAACTCTCCAGTCATTGTTAGAGGACCACTTGCAACCAGATATACCCAACAATTTTTAAAGGGGTGCATGTGGGGTGAGCTTGACTACCTAATACTAGACCTCCCACCAGGTACAGGAGACATTCAATTAACTATAGCCCAATCGGTTTCTGTCGATGGTGCAGTTATTGTGACGACACCGCAGGAAATGGCGCTTATTGATGCAAGAAAAGCCACCTCAATGTTTGCTAAGGTGAATGTTCCAATAATTGGAATTATTGAAAACATGAGTTACTTCCAGTGTCCGAGTGATGGTGAAAAATATCCAATATTCGGTGAGGGAGGAGGCGAGAGAGAAGCCGCTAGATTGGGAGTTCCCCTAATTGGACAAATCCCCATTGAAATGCCAACTAGAGAAGCGGGAGACTCTGGTCATCCGGTTGCGTTGGGTGACTCAATAACTGCAAAAGAGTTCAAAAACATTGCAGATAAAATTATTTCTTCATTGTCGTAATTAATTAAATTATTTTTTCAAGGCTAGTTGACTTTGACGATCTAGCAGCCACACAATGTAGATATGAGTGTTTCGAGATTCTTCATTGGCTGGGATAAGCCTTTGCTGGATTTGGCTTCAAATTATTTAGAAAAAACTTTATCAGAAAACCCCAATGGCAATAGCTTGATTATAACCCCATCAAAGCAAGCTTCGCGTAAATTACAGCAACAGCTAGATAAGGGAAAAACTCGACAAAATAACCTCTTGTTTGGAACTCCGGAGACCGCTCTTGATATATTTTTGACCTATGAATTAAGTCGGGCCACTCCAAACCAACAAATAACTGCGTGGGCTTTAACACTCAAAAACATCAATTTCAAAAAACTTAAAAATATATTCCCTATCACCCCTAAAGAACGTTCAATGAACTGGGCGCTCAAAACTGCAAGAGCATTTATTTCATTAAAAAATTCGTTGAATGAAGGTGCTCTCAATATTTCAGATTTGACTGATAATGACGATTGGAGTTTAGGAGATTCATTGCGATGGATCGAATTATCACAACTTGAGCAACTCGTTGAATCAAATCTCCAAACCAAAGGATTAACACACAAATTACAAGCCCCTTTTCAACCTCAGCCCACAGATAATGAGATTAATAACATCTTTTTAATAGGGTTACCTGATCCACCTAAAATCCTCACTAAAATACTGGGAACAGTATCAGAAAATATTGATATCAATATTGCTATCTACGCTCCACATTCTGAAGAAAAAAATTTCGACCATTGGGGCAAACCTATTAAGGAAACATGGTCAAAAAAATTAATTGATATCCCTTTAACGGATTCTTGTATACATGTTGAATCAACTCCAAAGAAGGAGGCCGAAAAGATTTCAAGCATTGTTTCAAACTATAAGGACCCTTTAGGTTTAGTGGGCATTATCATTACTGACAACGAAATCACATCTTCCCTCAGGGATGAACTGCATAAAAACGATTTCAATACTTTTGACCCTTCTGGACAATCGTTATCAAACCATGAAATTTTTGCACTTATAACACAATTAAGAAATTTGTTAGCCACAAAATCGTTTAAATCTTTGTGTGAACTTATTCAATTCCCGGGAATGGTGAATATTATCTCCACTACTGGTTCAGACTCACTAGAAAATTCAAAATTAGACGCACTAAATGAGATCCTTATAGATCTTGACCAGATTAATAATTATCACATGCCCAAAGATTTGGATTCATGTCTTAGATTTACCCGTAACCAAGAAAAATTTAAAAAAGTCTACTCTTTTCTTAACGATTTAAATATGTGGATTCTAGATTTTGAAAACAATTTGCAAGATCACCTTTTATCATTTCTTAAAACCATATACTCCAATCAAAAATTTGATACTCATTTAGATCGCTCCCATTTAGATATTGCCGAAAAGCTTAAAGATTTGCTAGATGAAATTGAACCCCATGGTTTAAATCATCTTGGCGCTGTGGATAAATTGGATTTTATTATTCAATCTCTAAAAACCGAGAGAACACATGAAATAAAAGAACCCCATTCAATTGAACTCCAGGGCTGGCTAGAAGCACTCTGGGATAACAACCCACATATCACAATTGCCGGTATGAATGAAGGTTACGTTCCCGATAGAACTGATGGTGATATTTTCCTTCCAGACAAGTTGAGAGAAAGCATCGGATTAAGGTGTAATGAATCCATTCTCGCGCGAGATAATTATATATTCACTGCATTGTTGGAATCAAGGTCCATTGAGGGTAGAGTCGACATTACCCTAGGAAAGAAAACAATTGAAGGTGACAACCTAAAACCATCAAGACTCTTACTGCAGTGTAACGACAAAGATCTTGCGGAGAGGGCTTTGAAATTATGCACTGATTCTGATAGCGAAAACAAAATACCACCTTGGACATATGCTTGGAAACTAAAACCTATTAAAGTGGACAGTCAGTCCAAAATATTTAGTCAAATATCGGTTACCGATTTTAGAAATTATCTTTCATGCCCATTCCGTTTTTATCTTAAAAACATCGCAAAGATGCCAGAATTAGAAAAATTCAAAATGGAAATGGACCCAAGAGAGTTTGGCACCCTCTGCCACGAGGTTCTTGATGATTTTGGCAAAAATCACGAAGTAAATGATAGCGATAATGAAGAAGAAATTTATTCCTATTTAACGGAAAAATTAAATTACAGAGTAAAGAGAAAATATGGGGCTAATCCGTCCGTACCTATACTATTTCAAACCAGCTCTATAAATGAAAGATTAAGATGGTTCTCCACACTTCAGGCAAAGCAAAGATCATTAGGGTGGAAAATACTTCACTCTGAGTATGTAATTCACAAAAATGAACCCTTAATGATAGGCAAACTAAAATTGAGAGGGACTATTGATAGAATAGAAATTAATGAACGAGATGGTTCTTTTCGTGTACTTGATTACAAGACGACTAGCCATTCAAAAAATCCGAAATCGATTCACATAAAAAAAACTTTTCAAAATCAGGTAAACTTAGAGACAGAGTGGAAATATTTAAAACAAAAAGACAAATACTTTGAATGGACCGATCTACAGATTCCTCTTTATGTTTATTCCTCAAGAAAAATTTTTAAGCCAAAAGAAATATCAACAGGTTATTTTAACATCGGCGCTTCAAAAGAATCAACTAGGATTGAAACATGGGACGAAATTGACGATGATTTTATAGAGAGCGCATTGAATTGTGCCTTGGGTGTTTCTTCATCAATAAGCAATCATATATTTTGGCCTCCTAATGACTCGCCAAAATACGATAGCTATTCAGAAATAATTTTCGGTGATTGCAGTTCAAATTTTGAACCAATCGACAACTAAAGAATTCACTCAATGGGTAAGGCAGTTAAATTCCTGAATGAAATAATACCTGCTTCTGCAGGGACAGGAAAAACATACAGACTCACAAATAAATTTATCCAATTAATGCACCTAGGCGTGAAGCCCGAAAGCATTGTTGCTCTGACGTTCACTAAAAAAGCTGCTGCAGAATTCTTTGAGGAGATATTAAAGAAATTAGCTAGATGCTCCACTGACGAAAATTTCGCCGCATCTATTGCAAAAGATTTGGGCTTAGATAATTTTAACAAGCAAAGTGCTCTTGAGCTTCTCAAGATATTTATTGATTCTATACCTAAACTTGAACTTGGAACACTTGACAGTTTTTTATACAAAATAATAAGCCAGATCCCATTTGAACTTGGTCTTGACCATGAATTTGAGTTAATGACTGATTATGAAATTCTAGTTGAGCGAGAATCAGTCTATAGAAAAGTTTTTGAAAATAGTGGTAAATCCGGAGAGGAATTTTTAGTAGCCTTCAAGTTAGCCACTTTTGGTAGAGAAGATTCTGGCATCCTCAGGAACCTTGATGAATATATCAATAACCTTCATAATATTTATATATTTAATCCTGATCCAACATCTTGGGGGAATGAATTAACAATATGGCCAGATGGATTCAAGTGGAACGTACTTGAAAAAAATACTCTCAAATCAAAAATCAAAGAACTCCTAAATTTAATCAATAATAAGACAGACAAAGACATCATAATAAACAAATGGGAGAATTTTTTAAATTGGGTTCTCATGAATGATTCAGGCAACCCCGTCCCCTTAAATTATAAAACACTTCACAAAAATCTCCTTGAAGCAATAGATGATCTCAAAGAGGGAAGCGCTACGATTAATGTTTCGAGAAACAAACATCTGATTGAAGGCGCTCAAGCAGAACTTTTTCTAGAAATAGCATCGCACATCGTTGGTTTACAAATTAAGACTCAAGCAAGTAGAACACGAGGACTGTGGAAAGTATTACAATCCTTCGAAGATGAATATCAGCAAAGAGTCAGAACCAAAGGGAGACTTACCTTTTCTGATCTGCCTTATTTCCTTGGTTCATACAATTCTGAAAAATCGTTACAAGGTTTAGCAAGTGAACTAATAAACAAAATCCAATACCGTCTTGATGCAAAATATGAACATTGGTTACTCGATGAATTTCAAGACACCAGTAGAGAGCAATGGAACGCAATCAGTAAACTCATTGATGAGGCAGCTCAGGACCCTGAAGCAAAAAGAAGCGTTTTTATCGTAGGGGATATGAAGCAATCCATTTACGCATGGAGAGGCGGAGACACAGAATTATTTCGAGAACAAAGAGCAAAATTTCGCAGTTTGGGACCAGAACGATATCAAGAAAAAGATCTGAATTTATCAAGAAGGTCTTCTATTCCTGTCATTGAGATGACCAATTCAATACTAGGGAATATAGATATTATTAACCAAACGTTTCCCTCAATCAAAGATCAGTGGGAGTATCAAAGCCACTCAACCGTTCATCACAGTAGGCTAGGCTACGCCTCGTGGATCACTCCTAGTGGAGATATATCAGATAAACTTGAAGCAAAACTTGAAATTACAAAAAACATCATCAATGAAGTTGATCCAATCAACAATGGAATTGATATCGGAGTGCTTGTCCAAACCAGACAGTTCGGAACTAAAGTTACAGAGTATCTCCGAGATCATACTAGTATTAAAATATCTAATGAAACCGATGTTGAAATCGCAACAGACAACCCTCTATGCATTGCCTTAATTTCAATTTTCAGGTGCGCAGCCCACCCGTCTGATAACTTCTCATGGACACACCTCAAAATGACGCCGTTTTGGAAAAAAATAAAGGCTAATTTTTCCAATATCAGTGAATTCAGTCATGATGTCAGAACTTCAATTTGGAGAAATCAATTTGCTAAAACGGTTAAATCTTGGATATCAAAAATCGAAATCGAATTGGATGAATTCAATTCTATGCGGGCTGAACAATTTTACACTGCAGCTTGCCTTTTTGATAATCAAGGAAGTCGATCGATTGATGATTTTATAAGATACATGCAAAATTATAAACTTCGTGAAAACGGGCAACCAGGATCTGTGCAAGTAATGACAATACACAAATCAAAAGGATTAGATTTTGATGCTGTTATCTTGCCAGAGATCGAGGGAAATTCATTTTCTAGCCTTCGTCCAGGAATCAAAATCAAACGAAATAATTATCACGAAACCGAATGGATACTCAACATGCCAAACAAGGCATATATCGAGTTAGATAAAGAGTTGAACGATTTTTATTCATCAGAGGCCAACAAAAATATTTACGAAGAAATTTGTAAATATTATGTCGCTCTAACCAGAGCCAGATATGCAAACTATTTAATTAGTGATGAGGTTAACGAACGGTCTAAAAGCATAAATTTTATTTCATTACTATCTAAGACAATAAAGAAAGATAATTTAAATAGTGGCGTTCTATATGAATCAGGACACAAAGATTGGTTCAAACACTTTGAAGGCAACAAAATAAATCCTTCTAAAAATTCAATAAAAGAAAATAGACCGAATGTTGATGACAAGCTTAGAAGGAAACCATTTACCTATCCTCAAACATGGTCAAAGGGTTCCCAAAAAGAATTAGACTCAAGAGATTTGTTTACAACTAAAAATTAGACCACCAACTGTTGCTGATTTTATTGATTATTGACACCCAAATTTGAATAAAGATCTCCCATAAGATGAGAATGTTCATCATATGCACTTTCAAAGAGATCAGTTGCCTTCTTATCACCTATAATGGCACCGGAAGTTAGGACCTTGGGAGGCTTACCTGCCTCAGTAAGCAACTTTGCAATCTCAGCTTTTAAGGAATTCACTATGATACATCCTCCAACAGTGGAACCCGGGGCAACAGGTGTTTCTAGATTATCGACTTTAATCATTGAATCTCCAAGAGGAGCACCTGTATCCAATATTGCATCCGAGAAATCTGTTAACTTTTTCCCATCACTCCTTTTAGATTTACTACCCTCGCAATGATTTAAACTTACTAATCCTGCAACCCATACCCCCCTCTTCTTAAAACCTTCGGCAATTTCAACAGGAACAATATTACAACCACTTGAAGAAACCACCAGAGCTGTATCCTCTTCACTAATATTAAAATTTCTCAATACTCTTTCAGCAAATCCACTAATATTTTCTAAAAACATGGCCTGCCTCTGCCCATTTGATCCAGTGACTTGATTGTGAAAAGTTAAAGACAATTCAACAATAGGATTAAACCCAGGATATGACCCATATCTTGGCCACATTTCCTCGATCATTATCCGAGAATGTCCGGATCCAAATAAATGCACCACTCTCCCTTTCAGAATTGATTCTGCAAAACGCTCAGCAACCTCTTTTATTAAGACCTCCTGTTTTTGAACTACCTCAAGAATATCTTCGCATGCGTTTAGGTATCTTTTTGTAAGACTCATCACTTCTCATTAACGCTAAACTTATCTTTTGTAAACTAATGACAAGGTTTTAACCTTTAAAAGCTATAAGAATCAGACACTTAACATGGAATTATAAACGGCACCATATGTTCCTGCCCAAAAGCCTAACTTGGCAGGAACAATCTTTACCGAATGACCATCTGGTCTCCACTCTCTTGAACGCATTAATTCTTCAAGCGGGTCAAATAGATACCTACCAGCTTTCGCTATACCACCGCCAATCACAATCCTTTCAGGATCTAAAATATTAATCAATGAAACCAACGTTGCGGCCAATGCACGAAGAGATTTCATCCAAACTTCCTCAGCATACTTGTCCCCAGATGCATAGGCCTCAATTAAGCCGTGAGTTGTCTCGAATCGCCCCTCACTTCTTTCAAGGATAGTCGCATTCCCTATGGCATCCTCGATACTGCCTGGAGTTGAACAAATGTCTGGAGGACCATCATAACTGATAGACATGTGCCCCAAATGGCCAGCTCTTCCAATTACCCCTTTCAAGAGTTTTCCATCTGACATCACTGCTCCTCCTACTCCAGTTCCCAGAGTCATCATTATAACATCACCTAAACATTTGGCTGCTCCTTGCCAAACTTCACCCATTAGCGCTGCTTGAGCATCATTTATCACATGGACAACATGATCAGAATCTATAAGACTTGTCCAATCAAGCCCTTCAATACCTTCTAATCTTCCAGGCATATAACCAATAGCTCTACCATTTTTTTGCGCTAAGCCTGGAGCAGACAAACCAATATTCGAAAGTTTATCTCCTGCTTCAGTAGATAAATCATGAATGATCTCTTTAACCGATCTGACAAAGGCAGGAGATTCATCAATCAACTTACCATCCTCAGTTGGAACCATTCGCTGTTGAACAATTTTACCACTAATAAGATCGAACAGAGCCGCCTTTATCTCTGTTCCACCAATATCAACACCAATGCCTATCTTATCCATATATCTTCATTAATAGGAATATTATTCATACTATTTTTGTCGTTCACAATTATAATTAAGCATTCTTGCAGTATTCCAATAATTGAATCAAAATAATATACTCAAGATCATAGCACTTAATGAATTTCTATAGACTCTTAATATCTCTCTTAATAATCAACTGTTCTCTTCTAGGCTCAGAAGAAATTGGTTTTAACAAGGATATTAGACCTTTACTTACTGATCGATGTTTTTCATGCCATGGACCTGATGAGCGGGCACGGAAGGCACAATTGCGACTAGATACATTTGAAGGGGCAACCAAAGACCTAGGTGGATATGCAGCAATAATACCAGGAGACCCTGACAACAGTGAGCTTCTTTTGAGAGCAATTCATGAAGACCCAGATGAGGTAATGCCTCCCAAAAAATCAAAAATCCCAAAGCTCAATCATCAAGAAATTAATATAATAAAGAAATGGATTAAGAACGGTGCAAAATATCAAAAACATTGGGCGTTTACCCCCCTCAATAAGCCTAAATACAATTCGAATAATAACTTTATTGATGAATTCATTGAAAAACGGCTTAAAGAAGAAAATCTTCAATTTTCCAATAAGTCAGATCCTAACACTTTAATAAGACGAGTATACCTTGACCTCACAGGTCTACTTCCATCACCTAAAGAAATTAGATCCTTTGTCGAAAACAATTCCAATGAGGCCTACATTAATATTGTTAACAAATTATTAGACAGCCCGCATTATGGAGAAAGATGGGGCAGACATTGGTTAGACCAAGCCCGCTATGCAGATTCGCATGGTTACACCAGCGATAGCGAAAGACAAATGTGGCCATTCAGGGACTGGGTCATTTCAGCTCTAAACGAAGATATGGGCTTTGATCAGTTTACCATCGAACAAATCGCAGGTGACCTTTTAACAAATCCAACAAAAAAACAGATCGCTGCAACCGCTTTTCACAGAAATACGCTGATTAGCCAAGAAGGCGGATCTGACCCCGAACAATTTCGTGTAGAAGCTACAATGGACAGAGTCAATACTACGGGCGCTGTATGGTTAGGGCTCAGTCTCGGTTGCGCCCAATGTCATGATCACAAATTCGATCCAATCAGTCAGAAAGAGTATTATCAAATGTATGCATTTTACAATTCCGCTGAAGATAAAAATAATACTGGGCCAACAATTCCGATCAGTGAGGGAGAGTTATTTAAATCGTCTCAGCAAAACGATAATAACAAAGTTAATTTAATGGTCATGCGAGATAGGAAAGATCCTCGAGAAACTTACTTGCTAACGAGAGGAGATTTCACCACCCCGGACAAGGAGACCGGCCCGTTAAATCCAAACTTCATTTCAGCAATTAATGCTAATGAAACTGATACATCAAAAATAAAAACTCGATTAGATCTTGCTAAGTGGTTGGTCGATGAAAAAAACCCGTTAACTGCCAGAGTAACAGTCAATAGAATTTGGATGCGATATTTTGGAAAAGGTATCGTTGAAACTGAAGAGGATTTTGGCACCAGAGGGGCTCTGCCGAGCCATCCAGAACTGCTGGATGCCCTTAGCAAATATTTCATCGAATCTGGTTGGTCGATGAAAAAAATACACAAGTTAATCGTTACTAGCAGAACGTACACCCAATCATCTATAATTTCACCTAATTCGATTAAAGTTGACCCGAATAATAGACTACTATCAAGACAATCAAGAATTAGACTTGATGCAGAAATAATTAGAGATGCCGCTTTGTCTGCAAGTGGATTACTTTCAAAAAAAATCGGAGGCCCAGGCATAAGACCCCCTCAACCAAATGGAATATATGCCTTCACTCAAAACAAAAAAAATTGGAACACCACAACTGGAGAGGACCGCTACAGAAGAGGCATGTACATCGTTTTCTTTAGGAGCGCTCCATATCCATTATTTGGAACTTTTGACGTTCCTGACTTTCAAACTACCTGTACTCGAAGACCAAGATCAAACACTCCGCTGCAAGCCCTTAACATCTCCAATGACCCAGCCTTTATTGAGTTTTCACAAGGCCTTGCATTAAGAGTAATTCAAAGCGTACCAGGTGAAGCCAGCAAAATGTTAGACCAAAGAATAAAACTAGCATTCGAGTTGGCACTAAGTCGAAAACCCAACAAAGAGGAATTTAAAACGTTAAAAAAATATGCATCTGACTTTATCAACAACTTAGCCACCACAGATCAGGATAATATAATCAAGTCTTTTGTTAATGAACCTTTAGCCAACAGCTCAGCCTCTGTGGATCAATGCGCTACACTAGTAGCGATTTCAAGGGCCATTCTAAATACTGACAATTTTATAACCAGAGAATAAAAATGGATTTGCTTAAAGAACAAACAAGAAAACATTTCTTTGGAAATTGTGGAGTTGGATTGGGATCATTGGCCTTAAATCAAATGATGGGCACTTACTCTGAGGCCAAGCACGTTCCAAAAATTGATCCAAGCAATCCGATGTCCTCTAGAAAAGCCCCTCTTGAGGCCAAGGTAAAGAACGTGATTTATTTATTCATGGCAGGGGCACCAAGTCATCTTGAACTTTTTGATTACAAACCCAAACTCAATGAACTTAATGGCCAAGTCCCTCCTCCTAGCCTTCTTAAAGGAAAGCGATTTGCTTTTCTGAAAGGTAATGAAAAACTTCTTGGTTCAACTAGAAAATTCCAGCGCCATGGTCAATGCGGCATGACAGTCGGAGAAACAATGCCTCATATTTCAAAAATCGTAGACGAAGTCACGTGGTTAAAAGGCATGACAACCGACGTTTTTAATCATGGCCCAGCAAAATTATTCATGAACACAGGATTCCAAGCACCTGGCAGACCCAGCATGGGTTCCTGGGTTACATATGGGCTGGGAAGTGAATCAAATAACCTTCCAGGTTTCGTTGTTCTGCAAAGTGGCCCGAGAGGCCCGAGAGCTGGAAATTCTTTGTGGGCTAGTGGATTTCTACCAACATCATTCCAGGGCGTTCCATTTCGCGGTAAAGGTGACCCCATTCTTTACTTAAAAAGCCCCGAAGGTATGAACCGAAAGAGGGAACGACAATTCCACGACACGATCAAGAAACTAAATAAAATCAGATTAAATGATGTCGGCGATCCTGAAATATTAACAAGGATTAACTCATATGAGATGGCCTATCAAATGCAAAGCAGCGCACCTGAACTCATGGATCTTTCATCTGAATCTGAAAAAACAATGGAACTTTATGGTGCAAAAAAGGGAGAAGCCTCATTTGCAAACAATTGTATCCTGGCAAGACGATTAATCGAGAGAGGAACACGTTTTGTCCAACTCTATCACACCAATTGGGACTCTCACGGTGGACCCGGTGAAACCCTTGATAAAGACTTTGAAAAAGTATGTAAAGATGTCGATCAAGCCAGCGCAGGATTAATTATTGATCTCAAACAAAGAGGTCTTCTTGAAGACACTCTAGTAATATGGGGAGGTGAATTTGGTAGAACTCCGATGGGTGAAACAAGGAAAACCACTGGAAGAGACCATCATATAGACGCTTTCACAATGTGGATGGCCGGAGCAGGATTAAAAAAAGGCTACATACATGGCAAGACAGATGAATTAGGTTTTGGAATTACTGAGGGAAAGGTTCACGTTCATGACCTTCATGCAACAATTCTTCATTTACTGGGTTTTGATCATGAGCAATTAACCTATCGTTTTCAAGGTCGAGAATTCAGACTTACTGATGTCCATGGTAAAATTGTAAATGAAATCCTCGCTTAGGTGCCCACATCTATAAACAACTGAATGTTATAAGAGAAATATATTTATAATATGGAACACAAACCCATCATAGCCATTACCATGGGTGACCCTTCAGGTATAGGTCCTGAAATTTGTTTAAAATTATTGGATAACGAAGATATCCACAATATTTGTAACGTTATTATATTTGGTGATGTTGCAGTACTAAATCTAGCAGCTACCAAACTAAATCTTAACCGACCTACTGGTGTTATCTCACATACGGACTGGCTAGACTTAGAAAAAACGCCTAAAGAAATTAGTGTAATAGATATTGGTAAAATAAACACAGACAACTTGGCGTTTGGGGAAGTCTCAAAAACATCAGGCCAAGCTTCATTTGACTATATTGAAAAAGCAATTATGGCAGCCATTAGTAATAAGGTAGATGCGATTACTACTTGCCCAATAAACAAAAATTCATTAAACAGCGCAGGCTATAAAATTCCCGGACATACAGAAATTTTTGCACAAAAAACATCATCTGAGAAATATTGTATGATGCAATATTCTGATGAAATAACGGCAAGCTTTGTGACCTCTCACATTGGTCTAAAAGAGGCATGTTTGAGTATCACTGAAGAGAGAATACTGGAAGTAATTGAACTAACTTCTAAAGCTCTTGAATCAATTAACAGTCAAAATTCCAAAGAAATTTTAGTTCTAGGACTTAACCCACACAGTGGAGAAAATGGTCTATTCGGAGAAAATGAGGAAGAAAGAATTATAACTCCAGCAATAGGTAAGGCAATTTCGATGGGATATAATGTTAAAGGTCCGATAGTACCTGACACAGCTTTCATTCCAGAAAAAAGAAAAACAACTGCAGCATATATTTGTATGTATCACGATCAGGGACACATACCACTAAAGGCTTTAGCATTTGATGAAGCAGTGAATATAACCTTGGGCTTACCAATAGTAAGAACTTCAGTGGATCATGGAACTGCATTTGATATTGCTTGGAAAGGGTCAGCCAATGCTAGCAGTTTAATCCAAGCGACGAAACTGGCCGCAAAAATGTGTAAAACAAAGTAGATCTAGCCATATGGTTCTTAAAGTGATAATCATTTTTTTTGCAATTGGAAACTTTTCATCATCAAACTTACTTGGTTCAGAATTTATCAAAAAAGTTCTTCCTACCCTTCAAAAGAAATGTATGTCATGCCATAGAGAGCCTTACAAAACTAAATATGGACGAGTCAAAAAACCGAAAGGCAAATTAATTCTTAATACACCAAACGGATTAAAAAAATCTGTAATCCCAAACAACCCTGAACAAAGCCCTTTATTCAAAAGGGTGACATTAGAAAAAGAAGACGACGAATTCATGCCTCCTCAGGGAAAAGAGGACCCCTTGACTAAAAATGAATTAGAAAATCTTAGAGACTGGATACAAAGCGGGGCCAAAACAGGAACCTGGAAAGGAACTGATTTAAGCAAACAAAATTAAGTCATTGATATCCCCCACTCATTTCACTAAACATAACCTATAATGAAATACCCTTTAAATCTAAAATTTAAGCTCATTACATTAGTAAAACAAATTTATGTAACAGACAGCGACAACAATACGGTTTTATATATAAAACAAAAATTTTGGAAAATTAAAGAGCACGTAGAATTATTTACCGACAACACAAAAGAAAAAAAACTTTGTGATATAAGAACAAACAATGTGATCGACTGGTCTGCTCGTTATGATTTCACTGATGATCAAAATAATAATTTCGGCGGGATAAGAAGAAAAGGTTTAAAATCTTTGTGGCGAGCGCGCTACGAAATTTTTTCTGATTCTGCAGATAGTACCACCGAATTTACCGTTAGTGAAAAATCTGTTTTTACAAGATTTTTGGATGGAACTTTAGGTGGAATTCCTATAATAGGATTCTTAACAGGTTACTTTGCTAATCCTAGTTACATTGTTACTGATGAATCTGGTAAAACAGTAATGGAATTAATAAAAAAGCCCGCATTTTTCGAGGGGAAATTCACTATTGAATCTCGATCAGAATTGTCAGGTGAACAACAAACACGAATCTTGGTTGGCCTAATAATGATGGTCCTCCTTGAAGCAAAAAGAGGATAAAAAGTGGCGACCCGTACGGGACTCGAACCCGTGTTGCCGCCGTGAAAGGGCGGAGTCCTAACCGCTAGACGAACGGGTCGTTCAATAAGCGGAGCGAGAATCTATCGATGTATAGGTCATTTGCAACCTATAATCCACAAACATTTATAAGGATTTATTGAGGATGATTTCTGCGGTTCTTTTTGAAGATCCTCTATGAAATGATAACACGTCATTGGCGCTACTTACCATTTTTTGGGTCTTTTCAGGCTCTAATAGTATTTCTGAAACAGATTCCACTATCATTTCAGGCCCATCAATTTGTTTGATCGCATTATTTTGTATTAGCTGAGCAATCAATGTAGAAAAATTTTCCATGTTTGGCCCAACTATTACAGGTTTACCTGCAAAAATAGCTTC
>NZSO01000077.1 GCA_002696885.1 Verrucomicrobiales bacterium
TTTCGAACCAGGATCTCTATTCTTTTGGTTAACTATTATTTTTTTCCTGCTCTCAGCGGTCATGGTTTGGCTCATTATCAAAGCAGGAAAAGGTAAGAACTATGGTGATTAAAGCTTTTAATTCCATAAGCTTTAAGGCCATTATTTTTACGTGCACCAAGCGGCACTCCCATATCTGCATTACCGAGAACTTAAAAGCTTGAGGCTTTTTTTTGATGAAAGAGAATCCGACATTAGACACTCTCATTGAAATTGCCATCAGTGAGGATCTTGGAAATTTAGGTGATATAACATCAAATTTTTTTATTGATGATATCGCTGTATCCAAAGGAACTATTATAGCAAAGGAAAGGTGTATCATTTCTGGTCCCGAAATTGCAGAAACCGTATTCAAACGAATAGATCCAAGCATTAAAGTTAATGTGAAACTCAAATCCGGTTCGATAGCCGATCAAGGAGACGTGATCATAAACTTGTCAGGTAATACCAGTTCAATACTTTCAGCTGAAAGAATCGCTTTGAATTTTCTTCAAAGACTTTCTGGTATCGCAACTATCACCAATAAATATGTTGAAGCAGTCAAAGGAACGAATGCCAAAATTCTCGATACAAGAAAGACAACTCCCGGCTGGCGGGTGATTGAGAAAATGGCAGTCAAATCAGGTGGTGGAAACAATCACCGAATGGGGCTCTTTGATATGGCAATGCTTAAAGATAATCATCTCACTAATGATCACGACCCTAATTCCATCCAGCAAAAGATACATGCATTCAAAAAGCAGTATCCTAAGACGCGCATAGAAGTTGAAGCGGACACCCTTGAGCAAGTTAATCAATTCGTTAAAATGGAGGGGATTGATGTTATTTTACTAGATAATATGTCTCTTGATGAACTTTCAGAATCCGTTTCACTCCGAAGAGGATCAATTCAATTTGAAGCCAGCGGGGGAATCAATCTTGAAACCGTATCTCAAGTTGCCAAGACCGGAGTTGATTTTATTTCAGTGGGTTCCTTAACTCATTCTGCTGTTTCAGTTGATTTATCTTTAGAGTTAGAGCCATGATTGTCTGACCTATGAACGGCATCGACAAAATTGAAAAATTCTTATCGGAAAGTGATTGCACGTGGGCCATTCGACATGTTGAAGAATGTCGCTCAACAAATGAGGAGATACTTAAAATTATTCAGAACGAAACAGAATTAGCTAGCAAAGGAGTCGTATTAATTTCAAACTGGCAAAGTCATGGAAAGGGCAGAAGGGGCGCGAAATGGGAATCAAGAAAATCTCAGGATTTATTATTTTCTATTGCCATTTCACCAAAAATTAATCCAAGTCACTGGACCCGGCTCACTCATGCATCAGCTTTAGGCATATCGATTGGTCTCAAAAAACTAAATTTTAACCCAGAAATTAAATGGCCAAATGATATTTATATCAACGGGTGCAAGGTGGCCGGTATCCTAGTTGAAAGTTACCCTGATATAGACAAAAATGGAATCAAAGGGGGAGTCGCCGTTATTGGTGTCGGTCTAAACATAAATTCAAAAAAAGAGGATTTTTGTAACTCATACCGAACTCCTGCAACTTCTTTGCTTGAAGAATCCAAGAATAATCTTGATGAGCTGGACAGGTTTTTAATCGCCGGAAGTATTTTAAAAGAATTACATCTCCAAACAAAAAAGTGCGAAAAAAACTTCGCTGACGTGTTACTAGAAATTAAAGAATTAAGCTCCGTCTACGGAAAAAAAGTCGAAGTTCAATTAGCCACTGGAATATCAATATCTGGTACAGTTACCGATTTTGGCAAGGAGGGTGAAATCGTAATTGAAAAGGAGACTAAGTCTTTAGGTAGAACTGAAGTCGAAATAATCAGTTCAGCTTATGACCTTCGGTTCTTATAAGCCGGGCTTAATTTATTTTCTTTAATATTAAATTTTTCTAAAATTTCGATTGGCCAAAGCTCGCAAACCCATTAAATTGTGGTAAATAGCGTTTTTATGGAAAATACAATCGTAGGCCTTTCTTCCGAATCCCAGTTTACCTTTTCTGACCAGTTTATAATCGATGAAGAAGCCAATGCTGAATTCTATGGATTACTATTGCGAGGAATGACACATAAATTAAATAATTTGTTGGCAGTCATTCAGGGATTCTCAAGTTTAATCATGATGGATGAGTCTGTAGATGAGGCAGTTATAGAGAATATTGGGCACATGAAGGAGGCGGCAAATAATGCATCTAAATTATCTGAAAAAATTCTTCCTGCAGGAGGTTGCTCTCAAATAACACCCCAAGAATTGGCTATTTCTGAACTTATTTCCATGATCGAAGAGAACTTGAGGGAACCCTTTGTTAAAAATGGGGTTCCATTTGAGATTGATTGTCCAGAAATAACAAACAAAGTGAATGCGGACCCAGCACGACTCAAAACCATAATCTTGGAACTTTTAAAAAATGCCGCTGAAGCGGCACAATCAACTGGTGGTCAAGCCTCTATTTGTATCCATAATCCTGGTGAGTTTACCAAGGTTGAGGATAACTGCGTCGACATCCTTATCCATAATACTGGAAATGAAATTCCAGCAGATAAAATAACCAAAATATGGGAGCCTTTTTATAGTTCTAAGGAAAGTGCACACTTCGGCATAGGATTAACGACCTCGGCAGTTCTGGCTAAACAAATGAACATGCGTTTGGGCGTTAAAAGTGAGGTCAATTCAACAACATTTTGGATTAGCATACCTGCCTGTTAATATCCTTTTTCTGCGCAAATTGTTATCAATTAGAGCCTTATAGGGCTGGGGCATTCTCGTCATAACGACGATTGAAATTATTGTGATAATTTCTGTCGAGTTTTGTTGCAAATACTGGTCGAATTAGACCATTATATACCCCCCTTAAATTATAAATTTATTATTTTATGTCAGTACTTGTTAACAAACCCGCTCCAGACTTTAAAACCACTGGAGTCATGCCGGATGGTTCAGTAAAAGAAATCTCTTTATCTGATTACAAAGGAAAATATTTAGTCCTATTTTTCTATCCCAAAGACTTTACATATGTCTGACCATCTGAACTGATCGCTTTCGATCACCGTGTAGGTGAATTTGAAAAGCGTGATGCCCAAGTCTTGGGTGTCTCAATCGACGATGCAGAATCTCATATCAACTGGCGAAATACTCCAGTAGAACAAGGTGGAATTGGAACTATTGGATATCCTTTACTCTGTGATGAAGATAGAGCACTAACAAAAGCCTTCGACCTTCTACATGAAGAAACAACATTTGCTTTGCGTGGTACTTTCATTATCGATCCGGAGGGAATTGTTCAAAGTGAAACAGTAAACAATCTTCCGATCGGTAGAGATATTGATGATACTCTTAGGTTACTTGATGCTGCGATCCATTCTGGATCGGGTGCTGGAGTATGTCCGGCTGGATGGAATCCAACCAAGCCTGACATGCAGCCGACAAAAGAAGGTGTTGCTTCTTACCTAAGTGAAAACGCCGAATCACTTTAATTCGTTTAAGTCATAAAAAAAATCCATAGCGACTGAATTATTTAACGAATGGCTGAATTACGTTTCAAGTTATCACCTACCAAAAAGTTGCCATTCAAACTGATTGGAGATTTAACAACAATTGGTAGAGATCCGAATAACTCAATTGTAATTGATCATCCGAGTATTTCTCCTTTTCATGCTGAAATACTCTTGGTTCATTCTGAAGATCGTTATGAAGTTTTCGACCTGGGTTCACCACATGGTACCAAGGTAAATGAAGAGCAAATAATTAGAAAGGAATTGGCGCACGGTGATGAAATTAAATTTGGTCACCTCGTTGCAGAAATTATAATCGCTGTTGAAAAGGACGCCCCTGATAATCAACTCGGCGAGAAACCTGAAACCAAAGAAAAGACAAGTGTTGCAGCCAGGGCTGCGAGTCGCCCACCAACACCAAAGCTGGTTAAGGCTCCACCAAATAAAAAGGTTGATCCATCAGCTGATGAAAAAATCAACAAGCTTGAAGTTCAAACCACTACCAGTGACAGCGTTAAAAAGAAGATTAAATCTGATTCTGTATCCAAAGAACAATTACAAAAATTTGATCAATTAGAAAAAGAGTTAGAAAAAGCCAAGCTCCATATTTTGGACTTAAAAAACTCAAATAAAAAACTCAAATCAGAAATTGGTAAAAATTATTCTCCTGGCCAATTAAAAGGAACCCTTAAAAAGTTCAAAAAAAAGAATAAAAGCCTAAAAAAAGAGGCTTCTGCGCTGCGAGAAAAAATCAGAAAAAGGGAAACTAAACTTGAGAACCTTACTCAAAAAGAATCTGAGTTTCAGGCTCTCGTAGGATCCATTGAATCACTAGAAAAAGAATCAGAAAGATTATCAAAACAAAATGAATCTCATAAAACTAGGAACGTTGAGATAAAGAAAAAGCTAAAAAAAGAGGAAGCTGAAATTCAAAGCGCTCTTAAAAATGCAGAAACTCAGGCCGCCGAAAAAATTAGACTGGCTGACGAAAAAGCAAAATCAGCTCTCCAAGAATTAGAAGCTGATATTCAACAAATCAAAGATGCTCGAGAAGCCTCAAAGGTATTACTTGTTGAAAAACAAAAGGCCATCTCAATTGCTGAGAGTGAGTATAATAAAAACTCTAATGAACTCGAAAAAATTCGTGTGCTTAATGATGAGCTTAACGAAGAATTCACGGAATTAAAAAATCATTTTTCCTCTCTTCAAAAAGAAGTTAGTGACGCGCAAACAAAAAAAACTAACTTAGATAATGATCACAAAGAAAAGAGTCAAAAATTTATTCAACAAATTCAAGGCTTAAAAAATGAACGTGATCAGCTTCAAAAACAGAAATCTTCTTTATTCGATGAAGTCGCGTCACTTAAGAAAGATCAAAAATCTTTAAAAGATATTGAAGCTGACCTTGCGGAAGCAACGAAGAGTTTTGATGAAAAAAATCAATCACTTCAAAAGATCGAAGCTAGTATTAAATCAGCGACGTCCAAAAATAATGATTTAAAAGAGGAGCAAACTAAACTTGAATCTATTTTAAAGGAACATCATCAAGTTCTTAAAACTAAAGACCAAGTAATTGAGGATTTAAAATCTTTGAAGATTGATTTTGAGTCTTTAGAAATTGAGAAACTCAATAAAGAGGAGCAACTCAGCAAGGTCTCAACAGAATTTGAAGAAAAAACTGAACTTATCAACACGCTCAATATTGAGCTTGAAGACGTCAGCAAAGATTTAATTAGCAAACTTGAAAATGTTAAGTCTAAGGAGAGTGAGTTAGCGAGAATTATCGAACTTACCGACGCTGCTGATAAGTCATTGGAAAAAGAAAAATTCGAATTATCTCAACTAAGGGAAACAAAGTCGAATTTACAAAATAAGGTCGAGGAGCTCAATTCAACTGCTGCGGTAATCGAGAAACAAAACATTCAGGTCAATGCCGAGTTAGAAGCAGCAATCGAAAAAACCACCGATCTTAATAGTTCATTCAATGAAAAAGAATCTCGTTTGAGTTCGTTAAATGAGGATATTTCAAGTTCATCAGAATCTCTCAAGGCTATACAGAGTGAATTAACTAAAACTCTGGAAACTTTTGACCGACTTGAATTGGAAACTGCAGAGAAAAAAGAAGCCGAGTCCAAATTATCAGAAAGGGTGAATGAACTCACCATTGAAACCAATGGTCTAGAGCAAAAGAAAAAGGAACTAGAGGATATTGAAACCCATTTTAATGATATCCAGTCTGAACTCATTACTAGTGAAGATAAATTAAAGGATACCTTGTCAGCTTACGACCAACTTGAAGCTGAAATTAAAGAGCTCAAATCTTCCCAGCTAACGCTTTTAGAGGAAATTAGTCGACTCACCGCTGAAACTGCTAATCTCGAAATCAAAGAAGCTGACCTCGAGGAGCTTAATCGCAACCTTAATGATAAATCAGAAAAACTTGTAACTGTGGAGAACAAAATCTCTGTTGATCAAGTTAAACTAGACAGCCTTTTAGCGGAAATCGATGAAGCTGAAAAAACTTTTGGTATTACTAAAAATAAATTATCTGAGAGCCAAAATAAATTAGATGAACTCAATTCAGAAGTCACTAATCAAAAAGAGCTTCAAATAAAACTGCTTGATGAAATTAGTTCATTGACCGCTGAAGCTTCTAAATTGGAATTAAAACAGGCAGAGCTTAATGAAATAGATGAGCAGCTTGATATAAAAAANCAGCGTCTTTCTGATGCACAAACTGAACTCAGTCTCACAGAAAATAAACTCACAGAGATTAATAAAGAATTATCAGAATTACTCAAGGACCATGACCGATTGAGTACTGAAACGAATAACTACAAGGAATCACAATTTTCCCTTCTAGAGGAAATTAGTCGCCTCACCACAGAAACTGCTGAACTTGAAAATAAACAGGTCTTACTTGAAGAAGTTTCCACTCAGCTAGAGCAAAACCAAGAGCTTGTTAAGGAAACAGAAAACCAAATTCAATTAACACATAAAGAGTTTTTAAATCAGAGTGAAAAACTCTCATCAACAAATTCTAAATTGGAAAAAAGCCAAGAGGAGCTATCTGAAACTCTGACAGCATTCGACAAGCTAGAGGATGAGATTACTAAAAATAATCAAATCAATGATGACCTGGTAAGTCACATTGAAATTCTTAAGACTGAAACCAGCGAACTTGATCAAAAGAAAATCGATTTAGTCAACATCTCTAAGGATTTAGAGGCGAGCACCCAACAGTTGACCAGTAAGAAAAATGAAATCGAGAATAAGGTTGATGAACTCAATCAGGTCAGCTCCAAATTAAAAATCAGCAAGGACGGTCTTTCAGAAATTGAAAAAAGAATCATAAGCTTCCAAGATCAAGAGGAGAGCCTCAAAGCTGAAGTTTTGGATCTGGCTGATCAGAAAGCTAAGCGAGATGAAATTCTGGCTGAGGTAAAAGATTTATCCTCTCAACGAGAAGAAATCACTCAATACAATTTACAGCATCAAAATGCTAAGGCAAAGCTCGAAGAAGCTCGAGAAGCCTATAGCCAAATTAAACTGGATGAGAGAAAAGAGCGTGTTTCGCTTGAAGAGAAAAAGCGTGAACTTCAAAGGATTCAAAATGAACTGCGAAGCTTTGCTAACGAGTCTCGTAAGCTGAATCAAATTAAAGAGGAAAACGCTAAAATATCTGAAGACATTTTAGCGAAGAATAAACAATCCGATAAGTTAACCGCTGACATTGAAAAATTAGAAAAACTTTCCTCCCGTCTCAGAGAAGAGACTAATGATTTGGAAGTTAAATCTCAAAAGTATCATACGTATCGAGTAGAAGTTGAAAAGTTGGAATCTCGTGCAGGAGAGTTAAGTGCAAATCAAACCAAACTTAAAAAAGTTGAATCTGAACTTACTCAACTCCTTAAAGAAAGAGACCAAGTTGAGGCTGATTCGGTTAATCTTAGTAAGAAAAAAGATCTCTTAGCGAAAGCCATAACTCCAGAATGGGGAACTATTCACACGTTAAGCCTCTCGATCATTAACGAATTGGATAGGGTTAATGCATTAATCTTATCGTCTGAAAATGATAAAGATTTTAAATGTAGCGATTCACTAAGAGTGATCAAAACTTCTTTGACTCAGATTCTTTCTGATAATGATGTTGAAATATTAAACCCTATGGAGGGCTCCTCCATTAAGGAATTAGAGAAAGATCAGGTCAATATCTTAAGTGGTCCAAATAAGGGGCGTAAACCTATAAATATTAAGTCTATTTCCAATCCTGGATACATTTGCAAAAATGGTGGCAAAGGAAAACCAACCATATTACGCAAAGTTGAAGTTGTTACAGTATCTAGCTAATCAAAGCATTTTGGAATAACAACAAATCTTAGTAAATTATTTCTAAGGGCATTCCTATTTTTCAATCGAGAAGCGGTAAAATTTCTTACCAACTTTTAATGGAATTGTTTTGGAGATGCTCTCTCCTGTCTTTTTCCAAAGGACTAGATCATCGCTTTCCTCGACAGATAGCGATACGGTAACATTTCCATTATCAGAATTGATGATTACGGATCCTGCTCTAGCATCTTGTAGCTGTTCAATTGTTGGTCTCTGAGACAATTGCGCAATTTGACTTTGTAGCGCTGTGATTTGAGACTCTAAATTAGCAATGATTTCAGGGGATCTTCTGTCCTCATTATCACCGACTCCATCGTTGTCACAATCAGCGGTTTCAGTAGGGTCATTCGGAAATACATCAGCATTATCTCCAACCCCATCTTTGTCAGTGTCAGCTGTTTCATTTGGGTCGTCTGGAAACGCATCTTCATCATCATTGACTCCGTCACCATCGCTGTCCTTAGCACCTCCACCCAAGGTTTCATGCCAAGCAATTTTGTTAC
>NZSO01000078.1 GCA_002696885.1 Verrucomicrobiales bacterium
AACTCCCATCATCATTAGAGCTGATTGGCGACGGGATGCTCCACTACCAAACTGAAGAAGAACTTGCCCCATAACATACGGAGCAACTGATTTAACTTCTTCAATAGTTTTAATTTTAACCATCAAATTATCCCACCGCGACTCATCAGAATTTGGATTCTCAGTGTTGTTAAAGCCGTATTGTTCCACCCTAAGATGAGGCTCAAAGCCTAATATCAAATCCTCAAGCCGTTTCTCAAAACCTGTCATGACTGCAATGACAACGATTAAGACCCCAACACCCAAAGCAACCCCAATGATCGAAATAAGCGTTATTATCGAAACATAAGTTCGCTTTGGCTTTAAATATCTTAAAGCCAAAAAAAGACTGAAATTCTTAATCACTAGATTTGAACATTGGATTCATCTAAATTTTATGATCAGCAAAATCATAAATTGTCTGTGTCTCCACTTTTTTTCAATTGTGGAAAAAGCACCACATCTCTGATTGATTCAGCGCCAGTAAGCATTATAACAAGCCTATCAATTCCAACCCCAATACCTCCAGCAGGAGGCATTCCATGTTCTAGAGCTGTGAGAAACTCTTCGTCAACTTTTTGAGTTTCCTCTCCTGCTTGATCCATGAGTCTTTGCCTTTGAATATCAGGGTCATTTAATTCTGAGTAACCAGGAGATATTTCTTGGCCATTGATGATAAGTTCATAAACGTCAACCAATGAATCATCATTAGTATTTTGTTTCGCCAAAGGAACTAGCTCTTTTGGAACATGAGTGACATAGAGTGGATCAAATGTTTTTTCCTCCACAAGTTTTTCAAATACCTGCTGAGTTACCTCGTAATCCTCCATTAGCTCGGATATTTCAACTCCAAGCTCAGCACATTTCTCACGTCTTTGATCAGCACTAATGTCAAACCAATCTTGTCCAGCAACGCCCTTAATAAGTTCTTTGTAAGGAGCCCTTTTCCATGGCCTGCTAANATTAATATTTTTNATNACATTTCCCTCCTCATCTTTAGTTTCAATGTTTAGTCCCCCACAATATTTTTCTGCAACGGTACATACCATTTCCTCAACGAGATCTGCCATTGCTTCAAAATCTGCAAATGCCCAATAAGCCTCAAGCATTGTAAACTCAGGGTTATGCCTCCTACTTATCCCTTCATTTCTAAAATTTCGATTCAACTCAAAAACTTTGGTCATTCCACCAACTAATAACCTCTTTAAAAAGAGCTCTGGAGCTATTCTCATATAAAGGGGCATATTTAATGCGTTATGATGAGTCTCGAAGGGCCTTGCAGCGGCTCCTCCTGGAACATCTTGAAGCATTGGGGTTTCCACTTCGATAAATCCACGATCTTGAAGAAAGTCTCTTATTTCTCTCACAATTAATGAACGTTTGAGAAAGATACTTCTACTGGCCTCATTCGAAACCAAATCTAAATACCTCTGCCTGTAACGGGTTTCTTTGTCAGATAGCCCATGGTACTTGTCAGGTAAAGGCCTTAGAGATTTAGAAAGCACTTTGAAGGATTCAACTTTTACAGTTGCTTCACCAACTTTAGTTTTAAACGTTTCCCCNTCAATTCCAATCCAATCTCCTAAATCTAATTGTTTAAAGATTTCAAAGTCTTGTTCGCCAACAGCCTTTGCATTGAGGTAACATTGTATACGACCTTTGAAATCAGAAATATCGAAAAAATGACTCTTACCCATGTCTCTGTGCGCGGTAATTCTACCCGCAATGATAACTTTTGAGCCTTCAGTAAATGATGAGCATAGCTCATCAATTTCACTGTCGATTAAAAATTTTTCCCCGTAAGGGTTTACACCTAGTTCTTTTAATCTATTTAACTTTTCACGCCGAACCGCGATAAGTTCTTCTTCGGTGCTCTTATTTTCCTCTGTTGACATAAGTGGAATAACAAACACCTCCTTGGCCAAGGGACAAGGATAAAATCTATGACATTAATTCATGAACAACACGGCCATAAACATCAGTAAGGCGAAAATCCCTGCCAGCGTATCGATAAGTAAGTTTTTCATGATCAATTCCGAGAAGATACAGAATTGTCGCATGCAAATCATGCACGTGAACAGGGTTTTCAACCGCATTCATACCNAGCTCATCGGATTGACCATAAGCAAAGCCTCCCTTAAGACCAGCTCCTGCCAACATCATTGAAAANGCNGTGTGGTGATGATCACGGCCAGGTTTCTTTTTATCATGGTTTTGGGCGTATGGAGTTCTACCAAATTCACCTCCAAAAACCACCAAAGTATCTTCAAGTAGCCCTCTGGATTTCAGATCATTGATTAATGCTGCAGCAGCTTTATCCGCATCGGCACAAAGATTGGCATGAGATTCATAATGATTTTNATGGGTATCCCANGGTTGATTNCTAGAATCTTTAGTATAGTAGACTGTTGTAAATCTCACTCCCCTCTCAGCTAATCTCCTAGCAAGAAGGCATGATTGAGCAAATTTCGAAGAGCCATAACTCTCTTTTGTTTTAGCCGTCTCTGATGAAATATCAAATGCATCAGTAGCCTCGATTTGCATTCGATATGCNGTTTCCATAGTCGAAATATGAGATTCTAGAATAGAATCATCTCTGCCCGATTGATTATGCAGTTGATTCATCTGAGCAAGCAACTCAAGCTGCCTTCGTTGTTCGCTTTTTGCTGAACCAGGACTCTTAATGTTTGCAAGCAGTTTGTCCAAAGACATGTCTTTGGTAATGACACTTGAGGCTTGATATTGTGCTGGCAAAAAACCAGCACTCCACAAAGCTGGACCTACTACAGTTTTGGGGCTTGGCCTTAATACAACGTAACCCGGCAAATTTTCNTTTTCCGTTCCAAGACCATAAATCGTCCAAGCTCCAATTGATGGCCTAGTCGGCTGTAANACACCTGTATGCATTTGCAATANGGCAGGTTCGTGATTTGGAACNTCACAATGCATTGACCTGATCACACAAAGGTCATCGGCAATCATAGATAAATTGGGTAGCGATTCACTAATACTCAGACCAGATTGACCACATTGAGTGAACTTTAGTGGTGAGGGTAAAAATCCAGCCTTAGTTGCTTTATATAATTTTCCCTCGGGCTTTTTCCCTTCATGTTTTAATAGATCTGGCTTCGGATCAAAAGTATCAATGTGTGATGGGGCTCCATTNAGGAATAAAAAAATGACTCGTTTTGCCCTAGGTGCAACATTTCTACTTGGAAGGCTAATTTGATTATTTTTTGCAGCCAAATTAGTTCCAAGAAGATTCGCCAAACCAATAGCACCAAAACCCATAGCAGACTGACTGAGCATTGCTCGACGATTTATAGAGTTTTGATTTTGCAAATTAATCACGGAAAATAAATTCGTTTGAAATGAGTAAATTTTGAGCAAGCCTTTGCCACCGTTCTTGTTGTGTTTCCAGATTTAGCCCTATGTACGAGATTGATTTTGATAACTCCTCCGGTGAGGGATATCGAGATAAGATTTTTTTATATAACTTAGCAATTGATTCATTTAAATCGGAAATAGCTACAGTNGTTGATATTTTTTTTGATCTTTCCAAAACNAATTCACTATTAATAAAATANAGTTTTTGNGCAGGAGTAATTGTTTCATCGCGAGACGAACTATGAACATTNGGANCGGGATAATCAAANANGGCTAAATAATGATCTAATTCTTTACGACTTATTCTNGAATAAATAGTNCGTCTAAAATTTTTTTTGTTAATTAATTCTAGGGACTCACTTCCGCTGTCACCATTTTCTAATTCACCGGAAACGTACAACATTGAATCACGAAGCATTTCCGCAGAAAGCCTTCTTCTAGGAAAATAAGAGTAAAATTTGTTCTCCTCGTCTTTTAGACGTTTTTGTGAAGCCGCAAAAGAACTCTGCTTGTAAGTTGATGACAATAAGATCTGCTTAATTAAATTTTTAACAGACCATTCTTCTTCCATAAAAGTGACTGCTAAATAATCTAGTAACTCGGGGTGAGAAGGTAATGCCCCTAGATTTCCAAAATTACTAGTAGTCCTAACAAGACCTTTACCAAATAGCAGTTGCCAAACCCTATTCACAGCTACCCTCGCAGTTAAAGGATTTTTTGGATTCGCTATCGCGTTAGCAAGCTCCAACCTACCACTTCCATTACTAAATTTTTTGGATTTGCTATTCGATAAAATCTCAAGGAAACCTCTTGGAATTACATCCCCCTTATCAGTAACGTCACCTCTATTAAAAATTGGCAGGTCTTGAATCTTACCATCAGCAACAACATGTATGTAGGTCTTGTCACCATTATTGTTTAAAATTTCACGTTTATGTATTTTCGTGCTAGCAAACACACCTGCAAACGCATAGTAATCAGCAGCACTTATTGGGTCATACTTGTGGTCGTGACAACGCGCACATGCAACGGTCAGAGCCATAAATCCACGACTAACAACATCAACACTATCTTCCCATTCTTCAGCCTTCACCTCAAGCCGACCGCGATCATAATACTGAGGACCCAATCCAAGAAACCCTAGAGCAGCGAGATCTTTTTCCTCAACTCCATCAATCTGATCAGCAGCGAGCTGCATTCTAATAAATTCATCATATGGTAAGTCATCATTAAAAGCTTTAATCACCCAATGTCTAAACTTGTGAGCGTGAGGGTAGAAAAACTTTTTATCATTTCCAACCTGATGAGCTTGATCTTCCGCATAGCGAGCAACATTCATCCAATAACTTGCCATCTTTTCTCCAAATTCGGGACGTTGGAGGAGGTGATCGATTAGCTTTTCATATTCTTTTTGATCATTAATATTTTTGTACCGTTCAACCTCATCAAAGGATGGAGGAATTCCAATAAGGTCAAAAAATAATCTTCTGATCAAAATTTTTGAAGTTGCTTCTTGCTCAGGCTTGAGACCATTTTTTTCAATCTCAAAAAGAATAAATCGATCGATGTCTCCTTTTACCCAATCAGAGCTAATGACTTCGGGAGGGGCACATTTTTGAGGTTCTATAAATGACCATAATTTTTCAGATCCATCCTTATTAGTAGAACTCTTTAATTTAGCCAAAGCCAAATCACCCACCAAAAAAGTAAAAAAAAGAATTAAAATCAGTGGCCTCATTCAATTAATCAGATGATTAACATTAACAAACTAAATCCTTAAGCCAAATACAAAGATTATTTTTTATTGGGTAAAAGATTTTTTAGATTTGTATAACTGAAGCCGTAATTCGGCAGATTTTAGTTCTATGTCGTTTCCGTATAATTTTATAGCGTCTGAAACAATAGATACAGCAATATCAAAATTTCCACAGCTTGCCTCTGCAATCGATAATAGGTCCAAGTAATATGGATTTTTATTGTTTGTCATTAGGCATAACCTTTTTGCAAGAGCTCTGGCTTCTTGCGGTTTTCTAACAGTCGAATCTTTATCGGTAGCTAATATGTATGCAAGATTGTATGCAGCCTTTAGAGTTTTAGGAAAACGACTAAGTGTCTTTTTGTAGCCTTCAATGGCCCGTCTTGTATCACCCGAATCTCGGTAAGCATTAGCTGTCGCCAACATTTTCGATGCCTCATCTATCGGCATTCCAAGCCCTCCTTTAATGATCATAATCATTCTCATGACGTCTGGGTCATTGGGATATCTATTATTAAAATTCTGCAGGTATGCTAAAGCTTCTTTAGGTTGGTCAGCATCCAAAAATCGTGAACTAATCAATCTAGGGTCAGGTTTGGGTAAGGGGCTGATAAACAAACCCTCAAAAGGAAGAGCCAAAGCTCTTCTTTGCTCCGCATTAACGTCAAGCAACTTTAAATCTGATAAAATCTGATCAATTGAAACCTTACCTTTATAAATAACAGCCACCTCCCCAAATTCATCAATCAAGAAACTTGATGGCACAGGTAAATCTGTCCATCGATCTAGTACACCCTTTTGAAAAAGATCCAAAGCACGAATACCTTCGGTAGAAATTGAGGAATGACTAAAAGGGTATTCCGAGGGCATCGAGTATTTCTCATCGACGTTAAACAAATGAACGTGAAGATCTGATTCTTTTATTTTCTTAATATTCTTGGACCACTCCTCAAGTTCTTCAAGACACGGCTGACAAAGGGCCGACCATAAGTTAATTAACATCGGTTTTTTTATTTTCGGCAACTCTTTGATAGCTGGCAATGGAAGTTTAGAGGGAAGCACTATTCTCGCTTCCTCTTCTTCAGGAGGAATATTTTGGTTAGATTTTGTCGTTGGATCTAATTTTGGCGATTGCACGGGGTATGCTATATCATCACCGTATTTAATTCTGTAGAATCCAGATTTCTTGATCTCTTTGACTTCGGACCTTTTCCCATCAGGCCAAACAACCAACACTTTGTTTAGCTTACCAATGCTTCCTAATCCGAAATGCAAGTATGTTCCTGACTGAGAAAGAAAACCATCTCCAGCATAAACTGTACGAATAATTGGCTTGGATGATAAATCAGTCATAACATGAACTTCTGTGCCAATAGCATCTTTGTTCACGCTCACACCATCCCCCTCTAGTTTGATACCCAACCAATCAGCTTTCTTCATGGAGCGATTCTCAAGTAACCTTATTCTAGGAGCATTACGACAACTCACCCAGACATCAAGATCTCCATCAAAATCCCAATCAGTTGTTATAAGAGCTCTAGCATCATCTGGAAAGTCAAATCCAGAAATTGAAGAGTTATCAGCAAAACCCTGACCTTTACAATTAATAAAAGCACAGTTCCGCTCTCTTCCACTAAAAGACTTATCCTGATGCAAAAGACGATTTAGAGCTCTCCACCCTTGTTTATATTTTAATGATTTTTTTTCACTAACATCAACACTATTAGGGGATTGCGACACGACCTGTCGCCAATAAACGCTTCACAAGTCACCTGTATCAGGAGCCGTAATAAATCCATTTGCAACTAGAATATCAAGCCAGCCATCGTTATCAATATCGGCAAATCGAGAACCCCAAGCCCAACGCCCCATGGTAACATTTGCGACTTGGCTAACATCCTTAAAGGGTTTACCCGAAACACCTTGAAATAAAGAATTACCACGGGCATGTCTACGATAATTATTTATCAAATCAATATTAGCATCTGACTTAAATTGTCTTTGATATGTGATTCTGTTCCCTGCAGAAGAAAACATGTTGCTCACATACAAGTCAGAAATTCCATCCCTATCATAATCACCCCAACTCACTGACATTCCTGCCGACATATCCTCTACCCCTAACTCTTTAGCCACGTCCACAAACTGACCATCATTATTTTGATAAAGGTTATTTCTTCCATAATCATTAGCCACGTACAAATCTAAGTCGCCGTCTTGATCATAGTCATGCCAACTAGAAGCAAAACTAAATCGGTCGTTATTTTGGTTTAAGCCACACTCCTCAGTGATTTCAGTAAAATTCCACTTACCATCGTTCCTAAGCATCTTATTCTTTCCACCGTTCTTTGCATCGTGATAAGGCATTGGCTCTCCCATGACACCAGATTCACCTTCAGGACCAGAGGGAGGATTGTAACCACATAGAAAAACATCAAGGTCACCATCATTATCAAAATCAGCAGAACTTATGGAAAACGTCTGAGCATGTGTCCCTAAGCCCAAAGCCAACTCAAACTTCATATTTCCAATATTATCCATGAACAAGATTTTAAAGTTTTGTGAGATTGCGATGTCTTTGTCTCCATCGTTATCGAAATCAAGAATTAATGCGCTAGCGCAGTAATCCAGCCAACCAGTATTACTTAATTTCGTAATATCTTTTAAAGACCCATCAGACTGTCTCAAAAACAAACGGTTTGGTAATCCGCCTTGCTGACAAACGTATAAGTCATCAAGACCATCACCATTAACATCACCTAGAGCAATGCCATGATTAGCAACCACATCAAGACCGTAATCACGGGTAATACGAGACCTCCAATGGTCAGTGGACTTCAAGAACTGATTTTTGTAAGCATAATCATCTTTAAAAATAGAACGCGTGACATCAACAAACAATTTTTGATTAACTTCCCCTCCTCGACTAATCTCCTCATATGATAAAAGGTTAATTCCAATTAGTTTTGGTGAATCATATGAAAGAGTCCATATAGTTTCCCATTCAGAGTTAATTTGGCAAAATTTTCCATTTGAATCACCAGAAATATTAACCAACACCCTTCCTTTAAATGCATTGTCAGATTTTTTTCCGGATGAATCTAATTGATCAATTTTATAAAGTTTAAGAGCAACCTTTTCTGGTCCTTTAGAGAAAAATAAAAGTAAATTATCAATAGCATCTTTTAGAGATGACACCTTTAAATCACTAGAACCACCACTCTTGACAATAAATTCATCATTTTTGTAAATTTGGCGTAAGACATCAGACCTCAATAAAGTACCTTTATAATCATTTGCACCGACACCCTTTAGGTCACTTTCTTGAATGGAAGATTTACCTATCATCATTGAGGCAAGCTCCTTAAGTTTCTTCGTAGCTAGCTCATTAAGCACTTCTGAATCCCAACCATCCTCTTTCGGGTCAATTCTTCTCCAGGCGTCTTGTAGAGGAGCTATAACTTTTCGGTTCTCAAGCCCAGGAGCAACAATCATTCCTTCGATGATCTTATCATGTTTTTCGTCTGACAATTTTGAAACTTTTTCCTGATCCGAACAACCTGACAAAAAAACCATTGAAGCGATCACCGAAATTCCATGAAAATTGGAAAAACAAAATGCGTAGGCTGATCTTAAAAAAGAAACCTTCATAATTGGTCATAGAATAACACTTCTAAACGACCAAATGTAAAGAATTTGCTTAAGCTTAACTTACCTGACCCTTGAAATTAAATCGTTTAATACCATTAAAAATGATACCCAACCCTGCCACTACAAAAAGACCAGGAAACCATATTGTATAAAGAGGCGCCAAGGTTCCATGCTTTAATATGGCTATGTTCGGGGCTTGGGGATTAACCCAACAATCAACTGTTTCATCTTTAGAGTATGATTTAATTTTTTTTTCTGCTCTTCCTTTATCAGAACTTGGGCCATCTACTCGTTTGATCAATGTTCCTAAGTAATTTTTATTTTGGTACCGATATTGGTATTCCACAACAGGTGTGTATTGAAAAGGACTGTTAGGGGTTGGTCGAGATTCAACTATTTCTACCTTTAGCATTTTGGCAGGCACCCTATCCCAAGATCTTGTTTCTTTTGCTCTTCCATAGGCAACCAAAAGAACATAAACGAAAATTAAACCGAGAAAAACAATCGATAATCCAAACAAAACAGTTCCTACGAATGCAGCTAGACTATTTGGTTCACTTTTACTCATTAATTCAAAATGTAATTAAACATAAAAAACCAACGATTGTCTTATGAAAAAAGACTTATTTGCTATCAGGTTAATTATTTATTATTAATAGGAATCTAATAATTAATAAGAAAATTAACTAATGTCATTATCTGATAAAATTACCTCCGACATAAAAGACGCCATGCGGGCTAAGGACTCGACAAAACTTGCCGTCCTAAGATCTCTCAAAACGGCGCTTACTAATTACACAATAGAAAAACATGGTGCCGATGGTAAACTTGAAACCGGTGAGGAAATTGGAGTTGTGCGTACCGCTATTAAACAGAGACAGGATTCAATTGAGAAATTTGAAGAAGCAGGAAGAAATGAGCTCGCAGAAAATGAGAAGCTCGAAGCGAGCATCTTAGAAGAGTATTTGCCAGCCGCGTTAAGTGAAGATGAAATTTCAGATTTGATCAATGAGGCGATCCAGGAAACTGGAGCTAGCTCAAGAAAAGAAATGGGTCAAGTCATGAAGCTACTCCAAAGCAGAACAGAGGGAAGAGTCGATAACAAAACTCTCTCCTCCGGAGTTATGGAACGCCTATCTTGAGTGAAACAAGATCTAAATAAAAATGTATCCGCTATAATAGTGGCGGGTGGCTCAAGCACCAGAATGGGCTTTGATAAAATTTTCGCTAAGCTTGGTGATAAATCTGTAATTGAACATTCAATATGCGCCTTCTTAAACTGCGACTTTATCAATGACATAATTCTGGTCATTAATGAAAATACAGCCACTCAACTGGATGAGCTTATTGTCTCTATGAAAACAGACATAGAAATAAAAATTGTTCTTGGAGGGGAGACGAGAAAAAACTCAGTTAATAATGGCTTAAAAAAATTAGACCAAAGCTGTGATTTTGTTGCAATACATGACGGTGCTAGACCGTGGATAAATCCGAGGCAAATACAAAGGGTACTACAAGAAGCAAAAAAAATTGGAGCTGCAGCCAGTGGCAGACCTCTAACAGATACGATTAAAAAATGTGACAATAACAACATTGTTTCCGAAAGCATCTCTCGTGAAAACGTGTGGGCAATGGAAACACCTCAAATCTTTGATCGAGAAATCATAACTCAAGCTTATGATGAAATACTTAAAAAAAATATTGAGGTCACTGATGAAGTATCAGCCGTAACATATTTTGGAAAACCAGTTAAAATTGTGCAAAATGAATGGATTAATCCGAAGGTTACTTTTCCTGAGGATTTGAACTTAATAGCACCTTCATAGTTGGATAGTTTGATGGCTGATAATAAAAAATTCTAATAAACTGAGGGAGTAGAACGTTCAGTTATTAGAATGATGAATAATTTCTATACGAAGGCACTGCTTTTAGCCGTTTGCATCATCTCCTTTTTGCAGACGACAAAAGAAAAAGCTCACTCTCATGGATTTTGCATAGTTGAAAAACCTCATTTCCATCCACCTAGGCCACCTCGTCCACCTTTTCCACCTTACCCAGTCCCTCCAAGGCCAATCCATAAATATCTGCCCTTAGAATTAAAGAAGGTTCAAGTTACCGCCAAAATTGCAGATCAAATTGCTCAAACCACTCTAGAGCAAACCTTTTATAATCCTTCAAATCAAAGAATTGAGGGTTCATATATATTTCCAATACCAAAAAATGCAGAAATCGAATCTTTCCAAATGGAGATAAATGGGAAGATGACAAAAGGGGAAATACTTGATTCAAAAAAAGCAAAGAGCATTTATGAAAAGATAGTAAGGGAATCTAGAGATCCCGCGCTTTTAGAATATACAAATCAGGGAATTTTTAAAATTCGTGTATTCCCAATCGAACCAAAAAAAGATAAAACGATAAAAATTAAATATAAGGAATTGCTAAGAACGGACAGCAGCATGACCTCATATAAATTTCCTCTTAGAGCCGAAAAATTTTTAACTAAACAAGTAGATGAAATATCACTAAAGATCTCAATTGATTCAGAAAATGGAATTAATTCAATTTATTCACCTAGCCATAAAATTGATATCAATAGAGAAAACAAAAACAGTGCACTCCTAACATATGAAGAGAAGAAGGCAATACCTGAAACTAATTTAGAAATACTCTTCTCATTGAAACATGAAAAAGAATCATCAATCGGTTTTGATTTTATCACCCACAAAGAGAAAGGAGAAGAAAAAGGATATTTCGCCATGCTAATCACGCCAGGGAATTGGAAGTCAGACAAATTGGTACCAAAGGACGTAATATTTGTAATCGATAGCTCTGGATCAATGAGAGTAAAAAAACTCGACCAGGCAAAATCAGCATTAAACTT
>NZSO01000079.1 GCA_002696885.1 Verrucomicrobiales bacterium
TTCATCAATGTTAGGAACTGGTCCAGATAAACCAAAAGCTGAACGATTTATTGATTTGTCGTATTGATCACCTCTGAGACCCAAATGAACTCCAACGTTTTCAATTCCATTATAAGAAACTTGACCAAATAAACCATAACTTTCCTCATTTAAAGAATAATCAGTGGTAGTAGTCACAGGAGCGAAACCACCTCCAAACTCAGGAGGAAGTGGGATGAAAAAACTTCTTGTAGTATTTCCAGTGACATCAATGTCTGCGTATGATGCGCCAGCGGCCCAGTCCCAAGTACCACCTTCAATTGATGAAAAGCGAAATTCTTGGCCTCTAGACTCTTGAGTTTGGAAGATTTTTGATTCACTACCAGGATTAGGGCTGAAGTCTAAATCAAAATGATAGGGATTGAGTTTCCAATTTCTTCCATATGTAACTGAGAGAAAATCAAAGGATTCGCCTGAATTTTTTATTCTTAGTGACATGGATTCGGACTCTTGGATTGAGGATCCAACTATATCTGAATTTAATGTAAAGGGATCTTGGCCTAGTGGAGTTAATCTATGAGCACCATCATTGAAATCGTCGAATGATGCAGATAAGGATATTTCGAGATTGTCGTTAGGATTCCAATATAATGAACCACCGTAGGATAAATGGTCTTGAAAATCCGGTGATATATTTAGAAAAGGATTATTTAAAACTCCATCCCTCTCGTAATGGCTTATTCCAAGTCTGTAAGAAATAGTGTTTTCATCATTTAATGGTCCCATTAAACTGCCATCAACTGAAAATGTGTCGTAATCAGCAATGCTGGAGGTGATAGAAGATTCTAGCCTATCACTCGGGCGCTTTGATTCAATATTAATGACACCTCCGTATGAGTTAACTCCAAATAAAGTACTTTGAGCGCCTCTAAGGATTTCAACTTTTTCAGTGCCGTAAAATGATGCTGTATGTGAGTATACGTTTCCAGAAGGAACGTCATCAACATATTGTACGACTGAAGGTGAACTGAAAAAAGGTGTATTAGTTAATCCTCTTATTGAAATAACGTCACCGAATGAGCCTATTCCTGTATCAGTTTTTGAAAAGTTAGGAATAAGATCAGCTAATTGACGATCATCAAATCTATTTAGCATTCTCAAATCGTCCCCACTAAATGCTGTGGCGCTCATTGGCCATGATAAATACTTACTAAGATCTCCATAAATGTCGGTATTATCCAATTCATCACTGACCTGAGCATTAACTAATATATTTGAAATTATTAATGAAAGGATAATTGAGGCAATTTTCATGAGGGTAAATTGATGTGTCTGGTTAAATATTATAGAGTAAATTGATGAGGTGTAAGAATCAGTATTTATATGACACTGATTTGGATACAGTCCAGTAGTAATGAGGTAAATTTAGAGATTAACTACTTTTCTTATACTCTAAAGAAAGTTCATCAAACAAAATTACCTTGCCTGAATATGCCGTGCCCCATATGGAAGCCTTTCCTTGTCCGGGAGTTCCGTCATGAATGTATTTAATATTAGGTTCCTTTGGGGCGGTAGAACCTTCATTCCAGACCCAACCTTGAATTATTGATTTTTCATTAATGTAATCAATTTTAAGTTTGAGTATTGACCATTTGTCAGGGTTCCAATCGAAAGAAACTGTTTTTACTGGTTCTTCATTTTTTACTAATTCAATCATTTTTTTTGATGGAACAACCCTTAATCTAAATCCGGAAATGCCGTGAAGCCCTATGCCAAACCTTGGAAAGCTTCTCCTTTTTTTGAATCCTTTTACTTTTACTTCTAACGTTGCTGAATTTTTTATTGATGGGCCAAAGATTACAGCGTTTTCAGTCAAAGGCTCAGATGCCATTTGAAGATGTTTTTTTCCCTCATCATTAGATACAACTTTAAAAACACCATCGATTTCCATCATGTCATCTGGAAAAGAATTTATTTCATATCCTTCGAAACTGTTCTTATAAGTTTGATCAGCATTTGTAATACTTAGAGATATGAAGATTAAAAATGATATTTGAATTAGTTTCATTCTGTTCTGATTCCTTTTAAAAGTTTTCCTTTTATTGTGAGGGTTGTAGCAAGGTAGCAAAATAAAAAACTACCTAACACAATAATTATAGTAATTGATGATAATAGTTTGATGGGTATATGTTGTGACGCTGATAAAGATGAGGGAGAGATGGTGATTAGTGCCGAAACTATGCCGATTATCGAACCAATTGAAACCAAAAATAAATGTTCATACAAAACAATTTTCTTAACTTTTGATTTGTTAAATCCAATCGCTCTCATGACAGAAAGTTCCTTTTGTCTTTCAAAAACACCTCTGACAATAATTATTCCTACTCCAAGAGTACCAACAAGGACTCCTAATCCTCCCAAAACACTAAATATTGATATGTAGGTATTTTGGACATTTGAATATTGTTGTAAGCGCAAATTTGAATTTATTAGGTCAAACCCCCTAAGCTCTAAAGCTTTGGTTAGATCCTCAGCAATCTCCGTTTCATTCTTAAAAGTTGATTCAATTAAAAAGGTATTAAAACCACCAGCATTAGGGTACAATCTTAGGAAATGATCTTCCGAAATGGCTAGGCTCCCCTGAAGGATTGAATTTTCTATTAAACCTACAAGCAAAAGTAATTGTTCGTTACCATTACCATCTATTATTGGAACTGTATCACCAATATTTTTTTTCATTGCCCACATGACGGAAGCCTTATCACCTATTGCAGGGATTAAATTTTCTGAAAACTTCGACTCTAAAAGACTCCACGGAGAATCTGTATTTTTTTCTAACTGATTATGTGTTGATGAAAACCTAAAAGAATTTCTCTCCGAAAGATCTGATGGATTAACACCTAATATTCTAGGATTACTCGCGTGGCTAAGATTTTGACAACTTGCCTCCTCTGAATTAGCTAAAGTTCTTAATGGATAGAATTTTAGATCATTAAGAGAATAATCCTCGAGGCCAAATTTATCTCTAACTTTAGGATCATTGAGATTTTCGTAGATAGGAAGAGTTGAAGTTGCATAAAACTCGAACCCTCCAGTACCTGAAACATTTGAATCCGTTGGTTCATCACCAAGTCTGAATGCGTTGACAGATAATACTAAAAATATACCTAGTGAAACTGTTGAGATTATTGACAATGATCTTCCCCTTTTCCTAGATGCATTGGTCGACCCAATTTTAAATAAGTTTAATGATGGTGTTACATTAAGTTTATTTGATTTTTTTAAGTAGATTGAAAAAGTTATGATAAAACCAAGAAGGATTAAGAATCCTGATCCAAAAAAAGCACCAGCAAGTTTTTCTCCCTGCAGAAACTTAGTGGAATAGATAAGGATTAAACCAATAGCAAAACAAACAATGACTAAAATAAATTGGGTAACTGGTGACTTGAAGTTCGGCTCAATATTATTGTCTTCTGCAGATGAATTCAGAAGGTTTTTTGGTGTTATTTTGGTTGTCTTATTGATTGCAATTCTAGTTACAATGTAGCTAAAAAAGACGATTGATGTGAAAGCAATGACAAATGATGAAAATTCATAACCGTATACAAAATCAACTCCCACGGCAGCGTCAGACCAAATACTAGAAAATCCAATTAATGCCATTTTGGTGTAAAAGGTTCCCCCCAATAAACCTAGAAAAGCCCCAATAAATAAAGGCAGAAGTAATTCAATTGTTAAAATGGTTCGAATTTTTTTTATGGTGAATCCAAACGATCTTAATGCACCTAACTGGACGGACTTGGATTCAACTGCAAATGTGGATAAAACAAAACATATAAGAAAGGAAGACAAAATCAAAAACCCACTCAATGATGCAAATAGTGAACCGAAATCTAGCGAGTTTTCATAGGAGGTAACTGCATTGTCAAAGACATTAAATTTGTTCATTCCAAGATCAGTCAATTCAATGTTAGATCTCAGGGACTGAGTGAATTTCGATTGATCGAAATTACTATCATTTATCAATATTGATGTGCATTTACCAAACCGATTGCCCCATATCATCCGTGCGTAATTTGAATTGATAAATACTTTTGGTGTTGATCTATACTTCTCCCAATAAAGCTCATCTGAATCACGAATTTTTTTTGTATCCAAGGGCATTCCGCTCTCCCAACTTGCTAAAGTTGTCGCTGTTTCTAATCCAGGAAAATCTGGGACCCACTTTTTAGTGAGGACTTCATTTTCCTTATCAATGAAGTCTTTTACTTTGAATGTTAAAATGTCGTTAGGGTCATTTTCTTTTTGCTCATTTAGACCATCACCAATAATTTTAAATTCGCGCGAATCGGTAACTGCATAATAGGTTAAATTTACAACGTCACCAATTTTAACATCTATCCCACCGTTTTCGGTTTTATCTGCAAGCCAATTATTTAGTATGATTTCATCTTCTAATGGGGTTGTTACACCCAATAACCTGGAACCAATTTTTCCAATTCCTGTACCTACGGAATATGGAACACCATATCCCTTATGTTTAATATCATTAACAAGGTAAGAAATAATGGGCTCTGATTCTTTATGAATTTTTCTGACAGTATCTTCAATGACCTCACTAATAAATACTCTTTGACTTATTAATTCTGTGAAGCCTTTATGGGTGTCTCTGAAATTAAGTTCAAGATCATCAATGGTCCAATGGCTGTTAATTGCTGCATTAAAATTATCAAGTTTGCTTGTTAATAAAAGGTTACATTTGCCAACTTTATCAGACTCTTCTTGAAGATAGTTTAAAGGTACAAAAATATTTAGAGTGGATTTTTGTTCAGCAAGAATATTAAACTGACCGCCTTGGTTACTTTTAATAATGTCTGTTATTTTTCCGGATATTGATCCAATTTTTTCTGTGTCTCCTGATAAAGGTGCATCTTTGGAGACATGACCAGGTAATTCATATTTAATAATTACTCTATCTCCTATATTGAGATTTTTTTGTTTTGCTAACGTCTCATTAATTGCGATGTAATCATTTTTGACAAATTGGTTTTCGAAGAATTTCCAAAATTGAGAATCAACACCATTAATACTTATAGAGTTTGATCTTTTTGTTTTATCAGGTGTGCTCAGAGTTCCTGGGAATTTCAATATTCCTGAGATTGTGGAGTCGTTAAATGTTTGTGACAACGTTTCAACATAATCGTCAGTGATAAATCTATCTCCACATGACAACGCCGTATGAATTTTTCCTATTCTTTCGAAAGCATTGGATTTTAATGTCTTTTTTACTGAATCACCGACCAAGAGAGAACCAGTTAGTATTGAGGAGGCAAGAAGAGTTCCCAATAAAAGGCAAAATGAAAGACGCCAATTATATATAAATCCTTTATATGACAGTCGAAGAATATTCATTAGCATTCAATGAAATCACAATTTTTATAGGATAAACGCTTTTGCATTTGTGAAGCGACATCGATATCATGAGTCACAACAACTAATGAGGTTTGATCGTTAACACATAGATCCTTAAGTAAATTAATTATCTCGTTCCCTCTGGCTTTATCAAGTGATCCAGTTGGTTCATCAGCAAGAACAAGGTTTGGTTTGTTTATTAATGCTCTTACTATTGCGACTCTTTGTTTCTCTCCACCAGAAAGTTGTGAGGGAAGCTTGTTTCCATGTTTTTCCAAACCTACTTTTTCAAGAAGTCTTTTTACGTCCTCAATAGAGGGAGTGTCTTGCTCATCTTTCTCAACAGCTATAGTTGGTAGGAAAATATTTTCTAAAACTGATATTTGTGGCAATAAATAATGCGATTGAAAAATAAAGCCAATTTTTTGGGCTCTTAATATTGATAATTGATCATCAGTTAAGTTAATGACGTTTTGATCATTGAATAAAACCTCTCCTGAGTCAGGCTTATCGAGTGTCCCCAGAATATTAAGTAGGGTTGTTTTACCACAACCTGATGGGCCAACAATCGAAATGGACTCATGAAAATCAATTGAAAGGTTGAATGATTTTAAAATGGTTCTTCTGGGACTATCAGTGCCTTCAGCGTAACTTTTTGAAATATCTTTTAGCTTAACAATCATTCTTTGATCCATCTTTTAGATTTGAATTCAAATTTTTCATACGTTCCTTCAGGAACGACTGTTATAGGTATTCTTAAATTTAGGCTAGAGCTTAAATCATCAGTTAATGAATTTATTATTTTCGATTCAACCGTATGATCATTCAACTCAACATTAAGCATAATTTCCTCCATGGAATTTATTGTCGATGAGATTACTCTGTATTCTCCAATGTGATTGTATTTTTGAATTATCGCATCAATGGTACTGGGAAAAACATTCACACCTCTAATGATATGCATGTCATCGGTTCTTCCCAAAATACCATGTTTAAAAGATAGCCTTTGATGCCCATCAACATTGATTGTTGATNTTNCTACAATATCTCCTGTTTTGTATCGGAGTAAGGCATTGTCGCATCTTTTTAAGGTGGTTAAAACAAGTTCTCCCTTTTCCCCATCGTTGACTTCACAATTAGAGTCTGGAGATATGACCTCTGCAAAATGAAAACCCGGTAAAATATTCAAATATGACGGTCTATTTGGATCTTGATATGTNACAGGTCCGACTTCAGTCATCCCGTGATGATCTATGACATCAACGTTTCCCCATAGTTGGCTAATCCTATCCTTGATCTCTGGTATACTTCCCCCTGCTTCACCAGCAACAATGATTTTATTTACAGAATGTTTATGGTTCTTANGTAGGGATTTTCCTAATCTTAATGCATATGTAGGAGTGCATAAAAGTACATTTGCTGAGGTGTCCTCTAAAAGCTTCAGTCGTGCATTTGAATTCAATCCCCCTCCGGGAATTGTCATAAAATTCATTTTTGCAGCAGCATCATAAGCTGTCCAAAACCCTAGGAATGGACCAAATGAAAAGGCAAAAAATAGTTTGTCGTGTTTGGGGTTTAGCCCAGCATGGTTAAAAATTATTTCCCATGCTTCAAGCATATGATTCCAATCCTTAGTTGTATCTAGCCAGAGCAATGGATCTGAAGATGTGCCGCTAGTTTTTGAAAACTTTATATAATTAGATGTATCTTTTATAAGGTTTGAACCATATGGTGGATGTTTAATACGATCTTNNACAATTTCTTCCTTAGTTGTAAATGGGCAATTCGATGTAAATAATTTAAATGTTATTTCATCGACACCGTGAATGCCCCCNGACTTTAACTTCTTACAATTTAACGAAGATTCCTTCTTAAGTTGATTGTTTAAGANTAACTTAAGAGAGTTTATATCTTCATCAGCCTGCATGAGTGATAANCATCATATGAATAATAATACAACGAAGTTATTAATCAGTTTTAATAGCAGGTGGAGGTCCGTGTGCTTTTGACCCTTGAGGCTTATACTTAGTCACAATACAGCCACCGATAGCTGCCATTGCNACTCCAATCCAAAAAAGCTTTGGNACTGAAGCTATTCCACCTTCAGGGGGATCTGTTGACAGGGATATNAGGGCATTTACGACTGGGGCTCCGGCAAAAATTATCGCCATGACAACCGCAGGATGACCTTTGGCTCCGAATGCAAGTAACACACCAAAGGCACCTATAGCACCAACTATGCCTGCAATAAATGACCAAGCCATGCCCTTACCTGACATTGACCAACTGGCGTCTTTAACGAGTAAAACTATNATAGGTGCTGCGACGGCAGTAACAAAATAAGCAATTCCAACCCAAAGAAACGCTTTATATCTCCCATTTTCAGGATCACCCATCCCAACTGCACCCTTGTGTAAAAAAATTCCATATACTCCCCAGGATGCAACTGTCATTAACGCGAAGAATAACCAAGCCATACTTTTCTTTTTTGGTTTATTTATAGTTTCTNTNTTCATTGATAAATTACAGCAGCTAATTCAATGGAGCTGGTAATAAATTNAGGATTTTATCAGGTATTTCAGTTGATGCCATNCCTGATTCAAGGAATTTCACACATACTACAACTAATGATCCCTCTGCATAAACNAACTGATCATCCAAAGATCTGAANAAAAAGGAGTATGTAATAGTTTTCGAAGATATCTTGTTGATAGAAAGNGAAATTTTAAATTCTTCCTCGAAATGTAGAGGTTTTTTGTAATTACATTCAGCATTGACGCGAGGCCAACCTATTTTCACNCCCTCTGTATCTGTCATAGCATTAACAGACAGACCCAATGACCTATAGAATTCATGTTCACAATCCTCCATNTAAGGAAAAAATGANGCAAAGTGAACGATTCCTGCAAGNTCCGTTTCAGAAAAAGAGGGTTGTCTTATTTGCTCAAAATGTTGATTCATCCGACTATTAGTAATGGCTATTAGGCCAATTAATAAAATATATATATGCGTTAAATATATTAACNCATATTTTTCTATAAACTAATGCNGTTATATGAAAATTAACGGCTTAAGCAGCCTACGCGACTAAACCATGTTTGAGTTTAGTTGGAACGTTGGCAAAATCAGATACCGCCTGGAAAAGTTCTGAAAAATCTTTGAAAACATCCCCGATGAGACAATCAGTGAGATCAGATCTCATACCAGGATGAGCTTTGATTAAATCACCGAAACTGAAGCTCTCATCATAGAATGCATAAACTAGAGCACGCATTGATTCAATACCGTGGCAAAGTTCTCTTCCATAGCTTTCAAACTGACCTGCAGAAAAATTGCCGGTTTTTAAAGCATTTGATACAGCATCGGCAGCCATTTCTCCACTCTTGAGAGCGAGAAATACACCTGAAGAAAATACTGGATCCAAAAATGCAAATGCATCTCCTGCTAACAACAAACCATCACCAGCGCAGAATTCAGAACGGTAAGAGTACTCACCAGTCGACCAAAATTTACCAAATTGTTTACCACAAGATAGATGTTCTTTGATCCACAAATTGTTTTCTATTTCACGAGCAAATATTTCAGAAATATCATTACCTTCTCTGTAAAGGTAATCCTTCTCACCAACAATGCCAACGCTAACAATATCACCCTCTAGAGGAATGTACCAGAACCAACCTTTTCCTGGTAGATATGCAACAGTAGTTGAGCCAGCGTCTAAACCGGGATCTCTAAGTGCGCCTTTATAATATGTCCAAAGTGCGATTTTATTAAGTTTTGGATCGCGTTTTTTCCATTTTCTTTTGTTTTGTGCAAAGGTATCTCTGCCAGACGCATCTACAACCATTGGTGCGTGAAGTTGGTAGGAGTGACCACTGTTGTCTTTCACATTGACACCAGTGACCTGGCCATCTTTTTCAATCAATGATTGGGCTTTTGTTAACTCCTTCAGCATTGCACCATTACTGATGGCTTTATCCATAATCATCTTATCGAATTCGGATCTCAAAACCTGCCAGGTTGTTGAGGATGGATGATCATAGTGTTGGAAAAAATAAAAGGGTTTTGATTGAGAACCATCTTCAGTGACAAATTGAACACTAAACTTTTTGGTGAATCCAATTTCATCCATTTTATCAGCCAGCCCTAAACGTTCGAGTGTGAAGTAGCAAAATGGCATTAATGATTCGCCAACGTGATATCTTGGAAACTTATCTTTTTCAATGAGGGCTACGCTATGTCCTTTTTCTGCTAGTAGAGCAGCAGTTGTTGACCCTGCGGGCCCTGCCCCTACAACTATGGTATCAAATTCATCCTGCATAAAATTTAAACGACAAAATAATTACTTTGGTTTCGAATGTTTTATTCAATTTTTTAAGGTAAAACTTCCACGATGTCAGCAATTGTAAATCCTTCACTATCAGTGATTTCGTTGCACCTTCCGTACGAAATTCCTCCAAGTGGTGCATCTAAAACCTCTGATATGTAATCATCAAACTTTATCTGAAAATATCCTCTAGGATTACTAATATAATTAACGTTATAAATTTCTAATAATTTACCCAATGGTTTAAACCCTTCTTTGATTTCCATTACCATTTCATCATTCAACTTAGCAATATCTATTCCGATAGCCCCAAATTCTACTGGTTTGTTGCTAGACAACGTTTTGAGAACAACCATTCTTAATAGGTAATCTTCATTAACTTCACTATGTAGTACCTCAATATATAAATCGCTATTGTGATGATTTGATAAGGTGGAGGTCATGTCTTTATCGTGAGCCAATAAAGATCTTTCAGTTTCTGGAATAGCTGAATCAAGAGCAGGAGTTATGTCCGGCAAGCTTGAGTTCTTTTTAGAATAAAAAAATTCCAAAGGCATTAAAAATGATCTGAACTCATTTGTAAGTTGACTATGCATATCTAGCATTCTGATGTTCATTCAAAAAGAACTCATGTAACAACCAGTCAACCTGCAATAGCCCATCTCTGGTCATTTCAATTGTGGTCTCATCAAATGTTAAAAAATTCCTGTCTCGAAGCTGATTGAGAGTAGATGAAAATTTACTTGAAAGGTCTACATCAAATTTATTTTTAAAATAAGACAGATCTACTTTTCCAAGTTTGAGCTGCAGAATGAACTCTCTAATGATGGTCTCATCATCATTGATTGGGTAAGCCCTATAAATAGGAAATTCATTATCAGTCACTCGCTTAAGGTAAGTCCCAATATCGTGTTCATTTTGAACATGAACACCACCAATATGACCAAATGATGCAACCCCTGTTCCTAGCATGTCTGCCCCACCCCATAAAGCATCTCTGTATACGAATTTAACCTTCTCGGGATCTTTTACGACAGTGTACGCACTTGTTACGGTATATCCGGCCTCAACAAACATATCAAAGGCTTCACTGACCCACCTTCTCTTTGTCGGCCAATCTGCAACAGGAGCAGTGAGTTTGCCTGACTCCTGCATTTCTTTGTAGATGGTTGTATTGTAAGGGATTTCCATCTGATAAATGGTTACACATTCAGGTTCCAAAGCGATTGCTTGTTTTACACAATCTTTCCAATTTTCCTCGGTCTCATCAATCATTCCTGCGATTAAGTCGATGTTGATTTGTGGAAACCCAATATTTCGTGCGTAGTCGTATGCACGTTTAATTTCCATACTCCGATGCGCTCGGCCGTTAATCTCAAGAATATGATCATCAAAGTTTTCAACTCCAAGGCTTAGCCTAGTAACACCTAACTTCCTGATGGCATCTAATTTTTTTTCCGTTAAGGTTCCAGGTTCACATTCGAAGGCAACCTCTTCAGCTTCGTCCCAAGGAAATACAGCCTTCATGCGTTCAGTAAGATCGGTTAATTGGGATACTGATAAATATGAAGGTGTTCCACCACCAAAGTAGATAAATTTGGGTTTTCTACCTTTTAAATAAGGAGTCGATCCGTACTTCTCAATTTCTTTAATGCCCGAATCGATGTATGCCTTGATTTCAGATGCTTTTTTATCAGTGTAGACACGAAAATAACAAAAATGACATCGTTTTCTACAAAACGGAATATGAAAATAAATTCCCAACGGTAAAGGATCGGAAGGACAGGATGAGTTCAATACATCGTGAACATGATTAACTAAATCAGGCTTCCAAAATGAATATTGTGGATAATTTGATATGAAGTAGTTGCCTACACCTGTTTCTTCAGATGTCTTTGAATCAATCATAGTTGGATAGGTGTAAATATCTTTTAACCTTTGGTCGAATCGTCAAAACAGTAAATTTTACCATCATCACAACCAATCACTAGCTTGCCGTTAACAATAGCTGGAGAAGAGCGTATATTATCACCAAGCTCGAAGCTCCATTTCTCATCCCCTGATTCTATATCTACAGCATATAATGAGCCATCGCCTGAACCGACAAATACGTTGCTACCTGATACGACTGGAGAACTTTCAATTCCACCTCCTGTTTTAAATTCCCATATACCTTGCCCTGATTTTCTATTTATTTTATACAATCTTTTATCTCTACCTGCAGCGATAACTGAATCCATGGTAACTGCTGGCGATGAAAAATATGGGAAGTCACGTTCTCCAAATTCCCATATTTGTTTCTTTGTTTTTAAATCGAATGCAGCAACTCTATTGCCGTGATGAGCTACATAGGCAACTGAATCCACTACTACTATGGAATTCGCAATATAATTTTCAGCGTCCATAGTTGTGTGAACTTTTCCGTCTTCGGTTTTAATGCCATAAATTTGCGCATCACAACCACCGAAATAAATTTTACCATCTGCTATTCCTGGGGCCCCATTGACATAATTTTGAGTTTCGTATTTCCATTTTAACTTTCCATCATCCAAGGAAACACAATGCATGTAATTATCATAACTACCAGCCAGCACATATAGTTTATTGTCCTTGTTGCTCTTGAATAGATTTACTCCACCTAAAATCTCTCCATCAGTCTCGTATTTCCATTTAATTTTACCATCAGATTGATTCATGCAATACAGAAAACCATCACCTGAACCAAATATGACATAGTCTGAAACGGTACATGCTGTCCCTTCAATGATATCATCGGTGTTGTGTTCCCATAAAATTTTTCCGGTATTTAAATCCATGCAAACAAATCTACCCTCTTCGTTTCCTACAAATATTTTTTCCCCAGATATAACCGGTGTTGCGAAAACACTTCTCCCTATTTTTACATCCCAATTGAGTTTTAATGGTAACTTTAGATTGTTTTTAGCAATTCCTCTCATATCAGGAGATCCTCGGAAAAAGTTCCAATCTCCAGATGCAGAGTGAGTTATAAAAAAACATCCTATAAATAAAACTAGAGGATATATTTTTTGTTTCAATTTACTCAGATATTTAAGCATATATACAGATACTGTATTATAGATTCATCGCAACCTTACCAATATAACATAATACAATGGATGATTTCACTAGTAAAAGCCCAGAAAAGATACCATTCGAATTATATTCTGAGTATGAAGAAAGGCCATTCCATACATGCACAAGATGTGGTGAAACATTGCTAGACTATTTAGAGGGCTATCATGTAGCGAAAATAATCAAAAACAGAGAAGCAGTTTTTGAATATGCTCTTTGTTTCACCTGTCATTCGGGAATGGTTGCTGAATTCTCTTCCGAATCAAGACAGGCACTAGAGAACTTTTACCTCGAGAATATGAACCCTAGTTTAGGTTTGAACGGTTGTGGGTTATGTTCAATGGAAAGATTAAAATTTGAAGATAAGGAGTATTCAATTGGAGCGATGTGTCAGGGAAAAAACATGATTGATGGCTTTATTATTTGCTCTTCATGTATGGAAAAAACGAATTCATTAATTTCATCAAAAACTCAGGGTGTGTGGGAGGATTTTATTAACGAAAATTTCCCTGGTGTTCCTGCTAATGCATTACCCTCACCAGGAAAGTTGGGAGTGCTCTAGCGTTAATATAATTATGGAAGATAAAGAACACAAAGCCATCTACAGAAGTTTTATTCTGAGAGTTATTTTCAGTGTAATTGTTTCTGCAGGATTTATTCTTCTTTCTTACCTTGATTATATTTTATTTGGCCTTGGGGTTACTTTTACAATTTCTTTTCCCTTTGTCTTTATTTTGAGTGGAAAGTTTTTTCCAGATTCCTGTGAATTTTATTCTCATGAGCACAGAAATTATTTACGGTCTAAAAAAGGTTTGATAGCAATAAAAGATGATCATAAAAAGAAGGCACATTATTATGATGACTTTATGAGAGGTTGATAAGTGATGAAGAATGGATCTGAGGATATTTTAAACAGAGATAATGTATTTTGTTGCCTTCAACTGTTAAGAGATCATCTCTCTCAGTCACAGCAGAATCATATAAATGTTGATTCAGGATCCTTATTAAAACTTCAAGATTTAAATCAAANGTTATCAAATTTTACCTCTGATATTAATGAAACCAGTTCTTCTTTAGATAAGAATAAACAAATAAAANANTTATCTNTTNCGGCGAAAAACGATCAAAATCTNCGTTCCATTGAATCTCTTAGAGACACGTTAGTTTTCTCTGATGGTGATGCAGAATCTCAATTGATGTTTGTTGGGGAAGCTCCAGGATATGAAGAAGAAAAAAATAAAAAACCATTTGTTGGGCCTTCAGGACAATTGCTGGACAAGATAATTTCAGCTATGGGACTCCAAAGATGTGAAATCTATATTACAAATATAGTTAAATACAGACCTAAGATTGGAGACGGTCGTCAGGGTCACTCGAATAGAAAACCGAACAACGATGAAATGAAGTCATCAATTAAGTATCTTCTTCAGGAAATCAATATTATTAGACCCAAGTTGATCATTGCTCTTGGAGGTACAGCCACAAAGGGTCTTTTAAATTTAGACAATCCAATTTCAAATCTAAGGGGTAAAATTCATCAAGTTGATAACATGAATGCTATTGTCACGTATCATCCTTCCTTCTTATTAAGAAGTAAGAATCCTAATAGTGATAAGAGGCTTGTATGGGAAGATATGTTATTGGCAATGGAGTTTCTAGATATGAAGATAAGTGAAAAACAAAGGAATTATTTTAAATAATTATTTTATTCTTCACCGCTGGTCTCCTCTATATCAGATATTTCAGACTCCTCCTCGGTTGTGCTTTCTCTTACTGGTGCTATGTCTTGAAGTTTTTCATCGCCACTGAGTGTCACTAGTTTAACACCCTGGGCATTTCTTCCAGTTTCACGCACATCAGAAACTCTAATTCTTATACTTTGCCCCCCTGTCGTCATCAGCATTAATTCGTCTTCATCTGCCACTGCTGCAGCTCCGACAACATTGCCAGTCTTCTCGGTGCATTTCATTGTAATGACCCCCTTGCCACCTCGAGACTGCTGACGATAATCATCAAAGGATGTTCTTTTGCCGATACCGTTTTCTGAAGCTACAAGAAGCTTCTGATCATCTGATACTAAAGCAAGACCAACAACACGATCTTCATCACGTGGTCTTATTCCAAAAACTCCAGACGTAGCTCTTCCTTGAGAACGTGCTTGTTCTTCGTTAAACCTTAAACTAAGGCCACTTTTTGTAACGAGAACCACGTCGTCTGTTCCACTTGTTAATCGTACATCAATCAACTCATTACCCTCGTCTAATTTAATGGCAATAATACCGTCTTTTCGGTAGTTCCTAAAATCATTAACAGCAGTTTTCTTTATTTTTCCACTCTTTGTTGCAAAAAGAATGAAGCCAGAATCATTTGAGAATGTTATATCATTTCCATCATCATCGGTAATGTAAACAAGTCTTAGTACTGCAGCTATTGATTCATCAGTTTGTAGATTGAGTACATTTTTAATACTTCTTCCTCTCGAGGCTCTTGACGCTTCAGGTAGCTCATAAACTCTTTCAACATAAACTCTGCCAGTATTAGTGAAAAACATGAGATAATCATGTGCCTGTGCTGTAAATAAATGCTGAACAAAGTCCTGTTCGGAATCATCCTTAGTTCTTGTCTCCATTCCCCGAACACCTTTTCCTCCTCTTGCCTGTACCCTATATTCAGAGGAGGCTGTTCTTTTAACGTATCCTCGATGACTAAGGGTCACAATCATGCCTTCATTGGCGATGAGATCTTCAATTCCTATTTCCCCTTCATCAGGAAGTATTGGGCATCTTCTTGGGGTTGCATGATTTTCTTTAATTTCAAGAAGATCAGTTTTAATGATATCTAAAACTCTTGATTCTTTATCCAAAATATCGAGTAGATCTTTAATTTCATCGATAACTTTATCGTAGTCAGCCTTAATTTTATCACGCTCCATTGCAGTGAGTTGGTAAAGGCGTAATTCAAGAATAGAATTTACTTGTCTGTCGGTGAAAACATACTGATCGCCCTGAATGCTTGGTTGATCTCTAATTAGCACCCCTAAAGCCTCTGCAGTTTTGGTGCTGAATTTATATTCTTTTAGTCTTTCCCTTGCTTCATCTCTATTTTTTGAGTCCCTAATTATTTGAATGAAATCATCAAGGTGTCCTAGAGCGAGTAAAAACGCTTCAAGGTTTTCTGCTCTATCTTCAGCTTTTTCTAAAAGGAACTTTGTCCTTCTAATTACAACTTCTCTACGATGTTCTATGAATGCATCTAATGCTTCAATTATTGATAACTGCTTTGGTCTACGCTCATGAATAGCAAGCATGTTTACGCCAAAGGAGGTCTCCATGGACGTCAATTTGTATAATTGATTGACTACAACTTGTGGGCGCGCGTCTCTCTTTAAAGTTATTTCTATGCAAGTTTCCTCATCGGAGAGATCTCTCATGCCAGAAATATCATTGAGAATTTTTTCTCTAACCAATTCAGCAATTCTCTGTTGTAGAGTTGCTCTGTTTACTCCATGAGGAACCTGTTTAATAATTATTTGTGAGGTTCCTGAAGCAGTTTCCTGAACATCCATCACACCTCGAATTTTCACACTCCCGCGACCGGTTCTGAAATAATTATCAATTCCTTTATAACCTCTTATCTCACAAGCCCCTGCAAAATCAGGTCCTTTAATGTGTTCTTTTATTTCTTCTACTGTAATCTGCGGGTTGTCAATCTTTGCGCAAATACCATCAATCACTTCGCCTAAATTATGTGAAGGAATGTTGGTTGCCATACCAACGGCTATACCTGTTCCTCCATTTACTAATAAGTTAGGAATGGACGCGGGAAGAACTTCAGGTTCAACAGAATTACCATCATATGTTTCATGGTGATCAACTGTTCTCTTTTCAAGATCAGTCATCATTGATGAACCTAAAAATGTGAGTCTGGCCTCTGTATACCTCATTGCAGCGGGAGCATCACCCTCAACCGACCCAAAGTTACCTTGACCATCTACTAGCGTTTCCCTCATGGTCCAAGGTTGGGCCATGTTAACCATTGTTGGATAGATGGCGCCATCGCCATGTGGATGGTATTTACCCATAGTTTCACCAACAATTCTAGCGCACTTGAGGTGAGGTTTGGATTGTGACAACGACAGATCATGGTGCATTGCGTAAAGAAGGCGACGTTGAGATGGTTTTAATCCGTCTCTTGCGTCAGGTAAGGCACGTGAAACGATCACTGACATCGAGTAGTCCAAAAAGGATTTGGACATCTCGTCTGCTACATTGATTTGCTTTATAGATTCGTCTGACATCTAATTTAAATTTAATAATTATACATCCAGGTTTTGAACGTTCAGAGCATTGTCCTCTATAAAACGTTTTCGTGGCTCAACAATGTCACCCATGAGTACATCAAACATTTTACTGGCCTCTTCATAGTTTTCATGATCGAACTGCACTCTTAATAATTTTCTTTTTTCAGGGTCCATTGTTGTTGAATAAAGCTCTTTAGCATTCATCTCCCCCAACCCCTTGAAGCGTTGAATCCGCATGCCCCTTTTTCCTATCTCAAGTATTCTATCAAGTATTTCAAAAAGATTAAAGACAGGGTCAACAATCATTTGATCCCCCTCACCCTCAACCAATTCATAGATAGGTTTATCTTCTGAATAGAATGGCTTTGTTGTTAGTCCAAGTTCTTCAAGACGTTGTAAAATCTTTGAAATGGCTAAGCATTCATGAAGTTCATATTTAATTCCCCTTCGCTGGACTCCATCGTTCTTATTTGAATAAGATTCAATCTCCTCTTCAGTTAATTCCTCATTAAAGAGCCTTAGGTCTCGGTTCTTGTTGCTAAATTCTAAAAGGTCTTTTTCATCGCTAAAATAGGATATCTCTTCGTCATTTCCTATTCTAACTCTCACCATATATTCAGGAAGACTCTCACCCTCTGATTGCTCTAAGATATCTTTGAAGTTACCTCCGTGACCTTCAAGTGTGCGGACAAAACGTGTTAGTTGAGATAACGAATCCAAAACGCCCCTTAAAAGATCTGTCTCAATATAATCCTCAGAACCAGCTTTTCTTAATTTCACTTCTTCAGAACCCAAAGAGATTAAAATTTTGTTTAACTCTATATCATCGGCAACATATTCCTCTCTCTTCTTTCTCGTCACCTTGTATAATGGAGGTTGAGCAATGTATAGGTAGCCAGTTTTAACTAGCTCGGGCATGTGACGACAAAAAAACGTTAAAAGAAGCGTTCTAATGTGTGATCCATCAACATCAGCATCAGTCATTATGACAACCTTATGGTATCTGACTTTGTCGATTTTAAATGCACCTTCTTGTTCTTCTTCTCCAGAGCTTTCACCAATACCAGCACCAATCGCTGTAATCATTGCTTGAATTTCTTTATTTTGAAGGGCTTTGTGGAGTCGGGCTTTTTCGACATTAATAACTTTACCCCTTAGTGGCAATATGGCTTGAGTAGTTCTATTTCTGCCTGCTTTTGCAGAGCCTCCTGCTGAATCACCCTCAACAATAAATAGCTCTGATTTTGCCGGATCTCGCTCAGAACAATCAGCAAGTTTTCCTGGCAATCCTCCACCTGAGAGAACGGATTTTCTTACAGTTTCTCTAGCTTTTCTGGCCGCCTCTCGTGCACGAGCTGCATTAACTGCTTTCTCAATGATGACTTTAGCCGTCGAAGGGTTTTCATCGAAGTATTTTTGTAATCCTTCATATACAACTGATCCAACGACCCCTTCAATTTCAGTATTTACTAATTTAGATTTGGTTTGAGAATTAAATCTCGGGTTTGGCATTTTTACGCTAATGACACAAACAATACCTTCCCTTACATCGTCTCCAGATAATGCAGGATCCTTATCCTTTAATAACTTATTATTTTTTGCATACTGATTTATCGCTCTCGTTAGTGCGCCTCTAAAACCCGACAAGTGAGTTCCTCCGTCTGGGTTAGGGATTGAGTTTGCAAAGCAAAGAATGTGATCATTGTATGAATCGTTGTATTGAAAAACAATATCAGCATAAACATCGTCCTCAGTAACTTTTCCGTCATAATCAATTTCTACTTGTCGTTTACCTTTAACAACAATTGGCTCTGAATGAACAAGGTTCTTATTTTCTCCAAGCTGCCCTACATACTCTTCAATCCCTTTGGCATAGTAAAAGGTTTGGGTCGATTCAGTCTCTGGACGCTCGTCGATGAGTTCAATGGTTAATCCAGGATTGAGGAATGAAAGCTCTCTCATTCTTTTAGCCAACCTCTCAGTTTGGAAAACTATGGTTTCAGTAAAAATTGTGGCATCTGGAAAAAACGTAACTTTTGTACCAGTGGGTTGTTCAGGGATGCTGCCAACAACTTCAAGAGGTTTGACAGTCTTACCTCTTTCAAACATTATGGCGTGTAATTTACCATCACGGCGAACTTCAGCTTTAAACCAATCTGACAAAGCGTTTACACATTTTGCACCAACTCCGTGAAGTCCACCCGAATATTTGTAAGCACCTTGACCAAATTTACCACCAGCATGAAGATTGGTTAGAACTAATTCTACAGCTGGGACACCAAACTTCGGGTGCATATCAACAGGAATACCTCTTCCGTCATCATCAATGGAAATTGATCCATCGACATGCAATGAAATTATAATTTTCTTACAGAAGCCTGCTAAATGCTCATCTATTGAGTTGTCCAAAACCTCGAAAACACAATGGTGTAATCCTCTTTCATCAGGATCACCAATGTACATGCCTGGTCTTTTTCTAACTGCCTCAAGGCCCTCTAATTTATCGATTTGAGCGGCATCGTATTGCTGGCCTCCCGCGGTTACCTCGGCTTCTTCCAGTTCGTTATTTGTTTCGTCTTCAGACATTTAATTATTATTAAATTCTTAGTTTTTGTTGGGGGTTAAATAAAGCGATGAATAGACCTTTTATTCTAGCCCAAATCTATATAAATTAGCAATACTTTAGACGCTATTTAATCATGTTTTTTAAAGTTTAATAACTTATATAATGGCAACATTATAAACACGTTATAACTATTGGAATAATATCATGATTATTATTTCATTTTTTAATCACTGTTTAACTAAAAATGGGTTAAAAATAATGCTGCGAAACACCAATATTAATTAATTAATAAATACAAATATTTAAATAATTAGAGGCACTCATTTGATAGGTTATCAAGGTTGCAGCAGACAATTGTGCGATTAAATTCTAGAAAATGGTTACAACAATCAATTCTAGCAATATTAAAGACCAAATTTTGGAACTCAAAGAGCAAAGGAATGCGATCCTGCTTGTTCATAATTACCAGATTGGGGAAATTCAAGATATTGCAGATTACGTCGGTGACTCGCTTGGACTCGCATACCAGGCTAAAAGTACTGATGCAGACACAATTGTATTTTGTGGAGTGCACTTTATGGCGGAGACTGCGAAAATTATAAACCCAAATAAAACTGTCATACTACCAGACAAAGATGCTGGATGCTCACTTGAACAATCATGTGATGGTCATCAGTTGGAATCCTTTCTTAAAGAAAATGAAGAGAAGAATTACTATGTGGTTGCTTACATCAATTGCAGTGCCCACGTAAAGTCTTTATCCGATTGTATTTGTACAAGTGGTAACGCCGTGAAAATTGTAGAATCTGCTCCTGAGGATAGACCAATTCTTTTTGTACCAGACCAAAACCTTGGTTCGTGGGTGATGGAGCAAACAGGTAGAAAAATGGACCTGTGGCAAGGTTCATGCTACGTCCACGTCGAATATACGAGAGAAAGTATATTGAAAATTCGTGAACAATATCCGGATGCCGAACTAGTTTCTCATCCAGAATGCACATATGCCGTCAGAATGCTATCTGATGAAGTCTGTTCTACAGAAAAAATGATTGGATACGCAAAACAATCAGATGCAAAAAATATTATAATCGCTACAGAAAATGGAATGTTGCACAGATTGAGAAAAGAAGTGCCAGAAAAAAACTTTATTCCTGCACCTACACAAAATTGTGCCTGTTCAGAGTGTCGATACATGAAAATGAATACACTTGAAAAATTAAGGGATTGCCTACAATCCATGAGTCCTGAAGTTATTCTTTCAGAAGACATCAGAATAAGGGCTGAGCGACCAATTCAAAAGATGCTCGAATTGAGCTCTTAAAGTTCCTTTGTTTGTTTTTTCTCTACTTTCAGTAGAAATATACAAGCAGTAAGGATTGTTACGTCTATCAAGATTTGCATGTGTATGGTCGTGTTCAAACCTAAGCAACCACAATTTATATCAATGTTTCTAAAAAGTAATGAGGTCAACGCAGTGATAAATATTATCAAAATGGAACAGATAACGGCTAAAGCACCCTGATAAAGAAATTTAAACACTATACAGGTGCCTGTGATTATCTCTAATGGTGGAAGCGTTAATGCAACAATGGCAACCCAAGGATCATTCAATATCTTATAATTTCTTATAGATAACTCAAAAGTATTGATGTCAATGACCTTTAAAATTCCTGCATAAATGAAAATACCTCCTATGATAAGGCGAAATAACAATTCGACAGGATCAACTTTATTTTCTAACCAAACTGGTAGTTTTTTGATCAATCAAAACATATCAAATCCTAGGAAAGATTCTCTATAATCTTATTTCCCATTTCTGATGTATTAACTTGAATGGTATTAGGTTCATCCGTGAAAATATCACCAGTGCGGAAACCGTCATCTATTGTTCTTCTCACAGCGTTATCAATGCTGTCAGCAGCTTCATTGAGGCCTAATGAATAACGAAGCATCAATGAGGCAGATAGTATTTGTGCACATGGATTAGCAATGCCTTGTCCTGCGATGTCTGGTGCAGATCCTCCACTAGGCTCATACATCCCAAAATATAAGCCGTCACCTTTTGATTCACCTAAGCTGGCACTAGCTAACATGCCAAGTGAACCAGCTATCATCGCCATCTCATCACTCAAAATGTCACCAAATAAGTTTGGCGCCAAAACAACATCAAATTCTTTTGGTCGCCTGATTAACTGCATTGCGGCGTTATCGACATATAAATGATCCAATGTCACTTCTGGATATTGTTGAGAAATTTTCTCTACAGTTTCTCTCCATAAAATGCCATTTCTTAATACATTAGCTTTGTCTATAGATGTTAATTTATTTGATCTTCCTTTTGCCGCATTGAAAGCAACATGTGCAATTCGTTCAATCTCAGATTCTCTGTAAACCATTGTATCAATAGCCGTTTTTTCGCCATCAATTTCATTAATTGATTTGGGTTCACCAAAATAAATTCCACCGGTCAATTCTCGTACACACAAAACATCAAAACCTCCCTCAATAATGTCAGTTCTGACTGGAGATGCTCCAACCAATGAGGGGAAACAGAGACTGGGACGAAGGTTGGCAAAAAGACCAAAGTGTTTACGGAGAGGCAGTAATGCTCCTCGTTCAGGTTGTTGATCAGGCGGCAAAGATTCCCACTTAGGTCCTCCCACGGAACCAAAAAGTATGGCATCTGATTCTTCACATGATTTTACAGTTTCCTCAGGTAAGGGTGTTGATTTTTCATCAATTGCGATTCCGCCAACTAATTGATTGTCTAAAGTTAAGTTGAATTCATGTTTGCCCGAAACAGAATCAAGTACCCTTATCGCTTCGTCCATGACCTCCGGTCCGATTCCATCGCCGGATAGTATAGAAATATTATAATTTTTGACACTCATTTCACTTTGAGGATCAATCATAGTTGAAAAAATGCAACTAGGGATCTTAGATAATTAAAAATTCAGATTTAAAAGTTCCTGACTGAATTGATAAATTTTTCTAAGAGCTCAAAGTCCTTATAGCCACTTTCATTTTCTACTCCGCTTGCTACATCAACAGCAGAGGGTTTAACATCATTTATTGCTCTAGAAACATTCGAGGGGCACAATCCTCCGGCAAGAATAATGGGTCTTTCAGGATTTTCTAATTTAAACATTTTTGCATACTCCCATTCAAAGGTATGCCCCAAACCACCAAAATCATTCCCACAATATGCATCTAACAAAACGGTTTCGATTAATATATTTTTTGCGCGTTTAACCGAATTGTCATCTTTAATTCCAGTAGCTCTGATGATTTTATATTCGTCTGAGAATTTTCTGCAAAATGAATCATCTTCCTCACCATGAAGTTGAATGGCATGAATTATACCATCCTTAACGAGTGAAGTTATCACATCATAACTCTCATTTACAAAGACACCAATCCTCTCAACATTGGGATCCAATTTATCAACCCAAGATTCAACAGTTTCACGGGATACAAATCGTTTGGATTTATTCCAAAAATTCAAGCCAATAGCATCTGCGCCTAAATCAATACAACGAATGGCGTCATCAAGGGTTCGAATACCACAGATCTTAATGCCGACTCTGCCAGTTTTTACCAAGTCTGGAACCATAGGGGTTTTATTGTAAGTGCATTGCCTCCTTAGCAACGCTAATTAATCTTTCTATTGAGAGAGGTCTGTAAAGAACAGATTTGACTCGGGCATCTTTTTTCAATTCTTCAGTTTTGTTATTGTCGCTTTCATCTCCGATAAAGATTACAGGTGGGAATTGAGGTTCTTTGTCATGTACTTTAGAATAAACTAGACAAAGCATATCATATAATAATGGGCCTTTTAAGTTTGGCATATTGATTCCGAAAATGAAAAGCGAATATGGTCGCTTGATTGATAACTCAAATGCATATTCTGGAGATGGAGATGTATCAATTTCGATATCCAACAAATTTGTAATAGAATCCCTAACCAAACGAAGTGTTCCAGTGTCTGGATGTGACGCAAGAATACGATGAGAACTCTTTGACTGATTTGATTGATTCGAGTTCATAGATGGATAATAGTTAAGTATAGGACGAATTGCTGCTTAAATTCAAATTTGTAATAGAATTGAAACAAAGAAAAAATACAGACATAATTTCAATTCGTGGGGCTAGACAACATAATCTCAAAAATATAGATGTTGAAATACCGCGTTACAAATTTGTTGTAATAACAGGCACCAGCGGGTCAGGTAAGTCTTCTTTAGCTTTTAACACTATATACGCCGAAGGACAAAGAAAATACGTCGAAAGCTTGTCATCATATGCTCGACAATTTCTTGACCAACTTGAGAAACCTGATGTTGATTCGATAGATGGACTGTCGCCTGCCCTGGCTATTGAGCAAAGGAGCTCATCATTAAATCCTCGCTCAACTGTAGCCACCTCTACGGAAATCTATGATTACCTCAGAGTATTATATTCTGCCATAGGGGTTCCACATGATCCAGATACTGGTGAGGTAATTAAAAAAATGTCGACTGGAGAAATAGTAGATAAGCTCTTATTGCTTCAGGATAAAACAAAGTTAATCATCCTAAGTCCATATCAAACACATAACGACGCTTCAACAAGAACGACGATCGAAAGACTAAGAAGAAATGGTTTTATTCGAGCTAGGATTAATAAAAAAATCATTCAGATTGATGAGGAGTTTCTAAATTTTCCAAAAACAAAAAAACCAAACATTCAGGCAGTTGTTGATAGAATTATTGTAAAGGATGGGATCAGATCTAGACTTTATAGTTCAATTGAGACAGCCTTAAAATGGGGCAATCAAAGAGTAGATGTTTTAATTCAAAAAAATGAGGGTGATTGGGTCGAGGAAACTTTTACAACAACATATTCGAACCCAAAAACAGGTTTTTCTCTTCCGGAATTAACGCCTAGACATTTTTCATTTAACAGTCACTTGGGTGCATGTAAGAAATGTCATGGTGTTGGTTCTGTTCTCCAGGCCGAGAAAAGTTTATTTATAAGCGATGAGACTCTTTCATTGGCTGATGGAGCTGTAAAATCATGGTGGAATAGAAATAAGAAACTTAAAGCTATTCATGATAAGCAGATTAATGCACTTGCTAAAGTTTTTGAAATTTCAGTCCAAACCAAATACTCAGAATTAAGCAATGATTTTATTGACTGCCTTTTTTATGGGACATCAAAAAATGATGAATTAAAAAAAGTCTTCGATTATGAAGGTCTTTGTATTCAGGCTGAACGTCTTTACAGCACGAGTAAAAGTGAAAGCACAAAAAGGAATGTTCGCCGTTTCATGTTACCAAAAGATTGCCCGGTTTGTAATGGGAATCGTCTTCAAAAGAAAATATCTAGTATAACAATCAATCATAAGGAATTTGGCGATTTATCGATTGATCAATTCACTAGTTTAAATATAAAAGACGCCTTAGAATTTATTGAAGGAATAAATACTAATGAGCCAAATTTAGAAATAATTAGAGATGTCGTAAACGAATTATCAAAAAGATTAAAATTTCTTTCCAATGTAGGTCTTTCATACCTTAGTCTAGATCGTGAAAGTTCCACTCTCTCAGGTGGCGAGGCACAAAGAATAAGACTTGCTACACAAATAGGTTCCGGCCTCTCAGGGGTATTATATGTTCTTGATGAACCCAGTAT
>NZSO01000080.1 GCA_002696885.1 Verrucomicrobiales bacterium
ACGCTTAGATATTAGTCTTCACTATCAATGATCAGTTTTAAAAGCCTCACTCGCCAAATAGAAATCGGAGCTAATTGCTATCTACTTCAATTTGGAAATAAAAGAATCATCATAGACTCTGGGATGCATCCGAAAGAGGAAGGGAAAGATTCTTTGCCGGACTTTTCAAGTCTTTATGATCATGACATAGATTCTGCAATTCTTTCTCATGCCCATCTTGATCATTCTGGCTCTTTACCCATACTGCAGCGGCATTACCCTGAAATGCCAGTAATGATGACCGAATCGACTTCGGCGCTCTCTCAAGCCCTACTTCATAATTCAGTGAACGTAATGACCTCTAAAAGAAATGAGCTTGGTCTAGATGAATATCCTTTTTTTTCCCACCGAGAAATACACAAAATTAGTAAACAGTGGTGTCATAGAAGAACAGAAAGAAAATTTGATCTTGATAATGAAGGTGAAATTGAGTGCACATTTTATGATGCAGGCCATGTTTTAGGAGCGATCGGCGCTCTGATTGAATACAAGGGAAAGAAATTATTTTATACTGGCGACGTTCACTTTGAAGACCAAAGTATTATCAAGGGGGCTGACTTTCCGACAGAAAATATTGATATTTTAATTCTAGAATGTACAAGGGGTTCGTCTCCAAGATCTCCTGATTACACTAGACTCTCGGAAGCTGAAAAACTTGCCAGCTCAATCGAAAACTGTTTGGACCAAGGTGGGTCGGTAATGATTCCATTATTTGCCATGGGAAAAACTCAAGAAACCGTTACCATGTTATATGAGCTTCAAAGGGCTAAAAAACTTCGTCGGCTTTCATTTTTAATTGGTGGTCTAAGTATCAAAATGACGAAAATCTATGACCGATTTTCTAGTTCTGTCAGAAGAAATCATTTAGGCATGAAACTGATGCGGGAAAAAGGGTTATTATCAACTCCCAATACAAGAGGAGAGATTCCTAAAATCGAGAAGGGCAACGTATACACGTTATCAAGTGGAATGATGACTGAAAAAACATTATCGAATCGACTAGCTAGACATTTTATAACAAACCCAAGAAATTTAATTGCTAGCGTGGGTTATGCTGATCCGGAATCTCCTTTGGCCAAAGTGCTAAATTCCGAAATAGGCCAGAGTATTGAACTAGACTCAAATTACGATTCCGTTAAAAGAGAATGCTCAGTTGCAAGCTTTGACTTTAGTGGGCACGCTCCCAGAGAAGCACTTTTAGATTACGCTGAACGCACAAACCCAAGCAAGATAATCCTTGTCCACGGCGATAAAAGTTCGATTGAATGGATGAAGAACAATATTGAACAAAGATTACCTGACGCAGAGATACACGTACCTCAGCCTCAAGATGAAATAGAATTATAATATCGAGGAATATTATTCTTCTGATTCAGAAATACCCTTTTCTAGAGCCTTCAATCTTGATAATATTTTAGGTATCTTCCGAGGATAAACCATCTCTTTGCGTTTCTCTTCATGTGGCCCTACTGGAAATCCAGAATAAAAGGCAGGTTTATTGGGTTCACCACCAGGCAAACTCTTAGTGACTCCAGTCCTTGCAACCAGAACACTGTAAGGACCAATTTCGAGATGTCCTGCAACTCCAACCTGAGCTGCCATCGTGACAAAATCGCCAATATCGCTACTACCTCCAATGGCGGTATCAGCAACGATGATACAATGTTGCCCAATGACTACGTTATGACCCACCTGACACAAGTTATCAATTTTAGTACCCTGACCAATTTGAGTCTTACCGAAACGGCCTCGATCAATCGTGCAGTTCGCTCCAATCTCCACATCATCTTCTATTTTGACATATCCAAAATGAATAATTTTCTGATGCTTGGATCCATCAAATTCGTAACCAAAGCCATCAGATCCGATTACAGTTCCACCATGCACGATCACATCTTTTCCTAGTATAGATTTATCATAAATCACTACGTTCGGGTAGACCAAAGAATTACTACCGATCTTAACTTGTCGACCTATGCTCACTCCAGCTGAAATTGTCACACCTTCACCGATTTCTGTATCAGAACCAATGACAGCATAGGCTCCAATACTGACTGATTCAGGATTCAGCTTGACTCCCTCTCCAATAACAGCCGTTTCATGAATCCCAGTATTCTCTTGAGTTTGATCGGTAGAGTATAACTCATTAGCTATTTCGTTGAAGGCGAGAGATGGGCTTTTTACCTTCAATAAAGGGACATCTTCAATTTTTTCATTAAATCCGCTTGGAACCAAAACAGCTCCGGCCTTAGTAGACCTCAAGTCGTTAAGATATTTTTCATGATGAAAAAAAGATAAATCCTCGCTAGTAGCCTCAGCCAAAGAAGCAACACCAACAATGAAAGCTTCATCGCTTGGAGGGTTAACGATTTCAGCCTCTAATCTTGAGGCTATTTCAGAAATTTTAATCTGCACACGATAAAACTATGTATCAACGATGTATACTACTCTGCTGAATCACGGAGTGGTGGCACCCTTGTTTAATTCCCCAATTAGCTCCTCACTAAAATCAACACCATCCTTGGAGTGAAGAAGAAATGGAATGCCTCTAGTACCTAAGCCTGATTTATCAAAAACCACATCATAGTTTTTCTTCTTAGCCATGTCAGAGACAACATCTTGAATTTCCTCAATGAGAGCTTTTCTCTTTCGATCAACCTCAGTAAGCAACATTCTTTGTCGTCTGTCTGTGAGCTCTTTTTTCTCTCTTTCCAGTGCCCTAGCCTTTGAAGCAACTTGCTGTGCCTCTTCAGTCTTTTTCTTTCTCAACGCCTCACCAATAGCTGGATCCTTGAGTTCCTTGGCCAAATTCTGATAACTGTCCAAAAGTTTCTTGTAATCATTATTGATGCTCTCGAGCTCTTTTTTTGCTGCTTCTTTCTGCTCGTTAACGACCTTGTCTGCATCTTTAGTTTTGTAGTACTCAGCAAACACCCTGTTCATGTCTACGATACCAACTTTGAGGCTTTGCGCTGAAGAAAAGCAAAGTAACATAGCGAAACTGAGCACTGCTATAAATAGTTTTGGAACAAAATGAGTCATAATGATTAGGGCTTGAGGCTTTTATATTATTAAATTGAAGCTGTTGTTTCAAAATCTCTCACAATGATCTCTTTTTCAAGAGAAATAGATAAACCATTGATCAGCATTTTTTGTCAACTTGTACCGATTTTAGCGGAATTGATAACCCATGTTAAACTGAAAACGTGCTTTATCGTCTACCCACTCATCTGTACTGAGCGGCCAAGCGATATCTAGCCTGATTGGGCCCATGGGGAGGAAAAGGTCAAGACCAACACCAAAGTCAGAAAGATATTCACCACCGAAGTCCCATGATTGATTGGAGAGAATACCTCCATCGTAGAAAATGTGACCTCTAAACTTTTTGAGATTAAGCAGTGGAAAACTGTACTCTGCTGTAAAATAAGCAGCTGTCTTTCCTCCAAGCGGCTCCCCCTGTTCATCTCTTAATAATGCGCTACTTGCCTCTCGATACTCATATCCTCTTAGACTACTGGCTCCTCCAAGAAACTCTCGCTCAAAGATAGGAATATCACCACTACCATCCACACTTCGGTATTTACCACTCACGCTAAATATAGTGTCAAATGGTAACAAGAAATACTTAGACCCTGAAAGCTGTACCCCGTAAGTTTGAACGTCACCCACGGAGAAATCAGTACCGAGAGATAGTCTATGGCCTCGCCTTGTTAAATACTGACTGTCTCTAGTATCAAGAACATAATTGGCGGCAAAAAGAGCTCTGTTATAATCACCTTGCTCCTTTTTAAGGGTATCACTTGAATCGTCATCTACGTCAATTTCGTAATTTTCCAAACTCCCCTTGAAAGACAATGATGTATATTCACCGAGAGGTTTTCTCAAACTCATGTACCCACCAGCAATAGTCTGATCATATTTGTCAGACAAATAAAGTAGGTCTCTGTAATAAAGACCAGTACTGAAAGCCAGCTTCTTATCAAACAACCAGGGCTGAGTATAATCAAACTGAAGGTCTTTCCTTCGACTACCATAAGATACGCCCAATCTAATTTTTTCGCCTCCGCCTCGGTGAGGCTTACCAAAAAGCCTGAAGTTGGTCTGAACGATGTCCATAAATCCAACTAAATTATCAATTGAGCTGAAACCTGCACCGAAGTTAATGGTTCCAGTGGACTTCTCTCTAACCTCAATATTTACATCTGTATGATCAGGAGTCGCAGAGTCTGATGGTGTAATGCTAACTCCATCAAAAAAGCCTAACCCCATCAAACGGTTTCTACTGACATCAAGACGTGTTTCGCTAAAAACATCACCAGGTGCGATAGCTAGCTCGCGCCGGATAACTTTATCTAGAGTCTGGTCGTTTCCACTTATATTGATAAGCTCAACCGTGCTTTGAACGCCTTCAGAGACGGAATATTCGATGTTGACGGTAGTTTCACTAGCACTATCAATTCTTGGGCTAACCCTGACGTTAGAATATCCATTATCAGCGTAATATTTTCTTAGTCCTGAAAGATCGGACTGTATACCTTTGGATGAATAAACCTTACCATTCTTCATCGCTAATAGCGGCAGGACATCAGAGACAGAAATGGCTTTAATTCCTGAAACGCTAACTTTGTTGATAGTAAATTTTTTACCTTCAGTAACCTGAATGATTAGATTAACCTTATCTCCATCCGGCTCACGTTGAACATCCGAGACTCTTGCATTCAGGTATCCATTATCTCGGTAGAACTCTTCAATTCTAATAATATCTTCTTCAAGCTCTGCAGAATCAATTCCAAGATTTTTCTTAAACGGGTTATAGGCACGACCTGCTTTAACCATCATCTGAGCAGATAAAACCTTATCGGAAAAAGATTCATTACCATAGAATTTTACTTTTTTCAGACGCTCCANGGCACCTTCATCAATTACAAATGTAACTCGAGAAAAGCCAGGCCTTTGAGCACCATCAACCTTGTAGGTTATNCCAACATTAGAATAACCTTTTTTCTTGTATGTNGCTTCTAAACTGACTCGAGCTTTCTCTAANGANGAATCATCNAATGAATCACCNATTTCAAGCTCAGTATCTTTGCGCAATTTGCTACTNGAAATNGAATTACCTATNAATGANATCTCACCCAACGTGGCTCTNGTTTGAACNAGAAANATTACTTTCGAACCATCACCACTTGGCTCGGTAAGCACCCTTACACTTTCAACAAGCCCACTTGAATATAAGTTTTTTATATCCTCTTCAACGATCTGTGCGTCGAGTTCTGAACCCGCTTTACTTCTAATCTGAGCCATAATTGCTGATCGATCAACGGACTCGGCACCCATGTATTGAATCGAGATGTCCGTGATTTTCTCGGCATGACTCTGAACAATTCCGGTGCAAAGAAAAATAACCGAAAACAGGGTGATTAGATTTAACCTAAATGTGTCTATCATTATGGTGGAGTTTTGCTTGAGAGTTAAGAAATTCATTATGATTTGATAATTTATTGAGGTTCAAGCCTTTAATTCATTACTCAATAAATCTTAAATTTTATTTTTTTATAATTTGCAAGTTGTTGGAATAGTCTATGAGTTCAATTTAATATGTTGTATTTATTTAATAATTAACAACTTACATTAAATTGCCACTTCTCTTATATTTTAATATCTATACAGAGCATTAATAAAGTTTATAAAAAATCTTTAATATTAATTAAATTTTGTTGGCTTCAAGTGTTATTCGCAGGAAAATCCCTTTTTAATTGTGAAAGATAATTATTACACAGAAGCTACAGAAGCGCCGACCAGTGATTTTGATATATCACTACGTCCTCCTGAATTATCAGATTTTTACGGCCAGTCAAAAGTAAAAGAGCGCATTTCCCTAATGATTGAAGCTGCCCAAAAAAGGGATGATGTCTTGGCCCACATTCTTTTATCCGGCCCTCCTGGTCTTGGTAAGACAACACTAGCCAACATCATTGCTGGCGCTACTGAATCACAACTTCACTCAACTAGTGGTCCTCAAATTGAAAAAGCAGGGGACCTCGCTGGTATACTTACAAACCTAAAAAGAGGTGACGTTCTGTTCATTGATGAGATTCATAGACTCCATCCAGCGATAGAGGAATATCTTTATCCCGCAATGGAAGACTATCGTCTAGACATCATTATTGATCAGGGGCCGAATGCTCGCACAATAGAATTAAGCTTACCAAGATTTACCTTGGTTGGAGCAACTACCAGAGCCGGTATGCTGACTGCTCCATTACGATCGAGGTTTACAATGACGAACCGGCTTGACTACTACACAGCGGATGAATTGACACAAATTGTCACGCGTTCATCTGGTCTACTGGGAGTCAGTATTGAAAAAGAGGGTGCACTTGAAATAGCCTCCAGATCTAGAGGAACTCCAAGAGTAGCCAATTCATTATTAAGATGGGTACGCGACTTTGCCCAAGTTCGAGCAGATGGTATAATTACTGAAAAGGTTGCTGATGATGCATTAAAGATGATTGATATCGATGATGATGGGTTAGATGAAATGGATAAAAGAATACTGGAGTCGATGATTTACAAATTTGATGGAGGCCCGGTGGGTTTAAGCTCACTCGCCGTTGCAGTGGGAGAGGATGCTTCAACGATAGAGGAGGTATACGAACCCTATCTTGTTATGCAAGGCATGATTAGCCGAACTCCGAGGGGCAGGATTGCAATGCGAAGATCATATGAAAAATTAGGTATCGCAGCCCCAAATAAAGCCGCTCAGTCTGATGGCGAACTCAACTTAGATTAGCTATCTGTTGCAAAGAGCCTGTCTGGATTGATTGCTCAATCGCTTCAATCGTTCTTTGCGAAATGATAGCATCCTGAAGGTTGGATAGTGGGGCTTTTCCATTACCAAGACATTCCTCAATAAAATACCGTGAAGTGTTCTGAATAGAATAATGGTATGCAGAATAGGTATGAGAGTGAACGATAGCTCGTTGATTTTGCACCCAATCGGCATGACTGAATCTTGTTGAACCCTTGGTTCCTATAACTTTAATAGTAAACGTCCAATTATCACTGGCATGGTCATCTGCAGCAAAACTTGCCTGAAAATGAGCCAATCCACCATTTTCTAACTCTAGGATGGACATTGCTAGATTCTCTTTTTCCACGCTACCGTCGTTAATGGTAGAGGACATGGCCATTGCACTTTTTGGAGGTCCTCCTAGAAAACACGTAATGTATGAGTGATGAGTTAGGATTTGCCTAATAACACCAGGATATCTTTGGGCCACAGTCTCGGGGTGGTGAATGTTGTAGAGAATATAAATTGTAACAATGTCCCCTAACTTACCGGAATCGATAAGCTCTTTAGTTCTTATGATACTGTCTTCATAAAGGTAATTATGAACCGGCACACAAAGTTTGCCTGCTTTGTCAGCAGCCTCGTGGATCTGTTGAATTTCAGCTACAGTTGATGAAACAGGCTTTTCAACAAGCACATGCTTTCCTGCCTGAAGTGCCTTGATGGAACATTCAAAATGCTCCTCAAGTGGAGTTAAAATAAAAACAGCATCAATTGCTGGATCAGAGAGCATTGATTCAGCTGAATCATAGAGACGACAATTAAAATTGTCTGATTTTTGTTGAGCCTTTTGATAATCAATATCAAACAGACCAACAAGCTCAGCCGAGGAACAATTTTTTATTCCCGATGCATGAAGGTCAGCAATGTCCCCCGCCCCAAATAGACCAACTTTTATCTTCATTGGCTAAACTGGCTTTCCAATTCCCATCTGAAATTCGTAATATTCAGGATTTAGATCTGCAAAAGGTTCTTTGAGTTTTACAATTTCATCAGCACTCGCATGAATTTCGAGACGAATCAGATCAGATATACTCAAAGCATCACCAATAATTGAATTCACATTTTCTGCATGAGCGAGTAGACCTTCCGCTCCGTTGTAGGCTTCCCGACAATGAATGATGTCACCTGACTTTGTAAAATCATACCATAGGCAACCTGACTCAGTGGATGTTGCCTCGGCAAATTTTTCACAAAGGTCTAAAAACTCATCCATCTTTCCCGGATGAATCTTAAAATAAGGGTGAATACTAACTACATTGCTCATGCTCTATTTTTTGCACAAGTAAGGAAATCTGGTCAAGCAAAGCATGTTTTTATTATTAAGGTTGAGGAGAATAAAAATAATTTAATTATGAATACTCTTGAACATCGAGAATTGACGATCATCATCTAGAACATGCGAAAAAATACTGTCATCACCCTATTTTTATTATTGTTTAGCATTTCCATATCCTCTGCTCGTAAACCAAATATCATTTTTGTTCTAGCTGATGATCTTGGCTATAACGAATTAGGATGTTTTGGTCAAAAATGGATTAAAACTCCTCACATTGATAAACTTGCAGAGGAAGGAATCAAATTCACTCAACATTACTCGGGACAAGCTGTCTGTGCCCCTTGCAGATGTATTTTGATGACGGGAAAACATTCCGGACACGCCTACATAAGGGATAATGGCGATCCAAAAGATGGTTCTACAAAAGATTTTCCATTCCCAGGACAAAACCCTATCCCTGATAGTGAAATTACAATCGCCGAAATTCTCAAAGAGGAAGGATACAAAACTGCTGCCATTGGTAAATGGGGACTAGGTCATTGGGGAACCAGCGGTGACCCTAACAAACAAGGCTTTGATTTATTCTTTGGTTACAATTGCCAAAGACACGCTCACAATCATTATCCAAAATTTTTGTGGAGGAACGGAAAAAAGATTGTTCAAGAAGGAAACGAGAGAAAACTTGATGGTCAGATACATTCTCAAGATGCTTTCACCGAAGAAGCCTTAAGCTTTATTGAAGAAAATCATGAAGATCCTTTTTTCTTGTACCTTCCTTATGCAATTCCTCACCTAAGCATTCAAACCACTGAAAAGTGGTTAAATATGTATAAAAAAATTATACCTGAGGAGGATTATGTTCATCGTGGATACTTGCAACATCCATTCCCAAGGGCCGGGTATGCAGCAATGGTCACTCAGATGGATGACTCGGTTGGACAGATTGTTTCTTTGGTAGAAAAACTTGGATTAAGTAATGACACACTGATCATATTCACCTCTGACAATGGACCAACTTTCAGGCGATTGGGAGGTTCAGATTCGGACTTTTTTAAAAGTGCAGGTCCATTCAAAGGGCTTAAAGGAAGTCTTTATGAGGGAGGGATACGTGTACCCACCGTCGCCAAATGGCCAGGAAAAATTAAACCAGGAACCACTTCCAGTCATATTAGTGCATTTTGGGACTGGCTTCCAACTCTCGGCGAAGTCGCTGGGGGTAAAATACCTAACAATGTAGATGGTATTTCCATGCTACCAAGTATGAAAGGGTTAAAACAAAAACAACATGATTACCTTTATTGGGAATTTCCCTCCTATGGTGTTCAACAGGCCGTAAGGATGGGAAATTGGAAAGGTATTCGACAAAAAATGTCAAAAGCTAAAAAATCTAGTGAACTTAATACAGAACTTTATGACCTAAAAAATGATCCGGGTGAAAGTGAAAATATTGCTAATAAGCATCCTGAAATCATCAAAAAAATTGAAACCATTATGAGCGAAGCTCATGTTCCAAGTAAACTCTTCCCACTACTTCCAGAGGAGCGACAGTTAGCTCGAAAAACAAAATAATGGAGACCCCATTAGCAAAGAGAACTTGGGTTGAAATCAATCCAATGGCTTTAGCTCACAATCTTGAGTTGTGTAAAGAAATCGCCCCTGAGGCGGAGGTCATGGCGGTAGTAAAGGCTGATGCATACGGCCACGGACTCATTCAAACGGTCAAAGTTTTAGAACCTTTAATTGATGCTTTTGGGGTAGCGACTCTTAAAGAGGCCTTAACCATTATTCAAATGATAGGTGAGGCTAAAATGGTGCTGATCCTTGGTGCGTTATTACCAGATGAAAGAGAGACTGCGATCAAAAATAACATTAACGTTACTATTTCAAGTCTAGATGAAGCCAAAGAATATAATGAATTGGGGGAAGATATTCAAACAAAGGTACAAACCCATATCGTCTTAGATACAGGCATGGGCCGTTTGGGGTTCTCTGAGGACGCTCTCCTCAGAGATTGGGAAATAATAATGGCTTTAAAAAATATTAGTGTTGTTGGGATCGCAACGCACTTTCCATGTTCGGATCAAAACGATGAATTCACCGAACATCAAATCAAAAAATTCACTTCATTACTCAAAAACTCTGAATTTAATCTGAACCCTAAATGGATTCACCTAGCTAATAGTGCAGCCACTCTAAAAAAAGGAAACTCAGGTGGTAATATGATTCGACCGGGTCTTATGATATATGGAATATCACCAACTGAGGATAACGATTCAAGACTACAGCCAGCTCTTGAATGGAAAGCAAGAATCAGTCAAATAAGAACTCTACCTAAAGGCTCCAGTATTAGTTATGGCAGAACATTTATAACTGAAAGGGAGACAATCGTAGCAACGGTCGCCGTTGGATACGGAGATGGATACCCAAGATCTTTATCAGGAAAGGGCGCCGAAGTAATCATTAAAGGAGAGAGGTGTAAAATACTTGGACGAGTCACAATGGACATGATTATGGTTGATGTAACATCTCTACCTCAACCAATCGAAATGGGTGAAGAGGCAACTCTGATAGGAAAATCTGGGAATGAATATATCAGTTCAACTGAGCTGGCGACCAAAGCCGATACAATTCCCTGGGAAATACTTACAGGAATTTCACCGCGGGTAGAAAGAGTGACCTGTCCTAGCAACAAAGAATAATAGATAGAATCAAAATCTGTATTACAATTACTCCCTAAAATAAAAGACCGTGCTCCAAATTATTTTCAACGAAATTAGTGCAGCTGAAATATCAAGCCTTAGCACGATTGATCAGCTAGAATTACTAAACCAATTCAAAGTTAGCCATGAAGATCTTGAACAGGCCGGGGATGAGAACGCATTTGGAACCATTGACAGGGATGGTGGTAAATTGAAATTGTATAGATACAAATCAAAAGACTATAGAATCTACTTTGAAGTCACTGACAAAAATGTTGTCGTTCACAGAGTACTTCACAAAAATACCCTTAAGGATTTTCTATATAGATCAAATTTACCACTTTCAGAAGACAAAGCATTAAGTGAGTCAAAAAACTTTTGGAAGCTTATTGAAGAGGGAGAAAAAGCACAAAAAATTTAATTATAAACCAAAGGAAATTTGAAAGATGAACCTAGAGGATATTATAAATAATGAGGAAAGTCGTCTTGCTAGGTTTCCAATAGCCAGAGAAAAGATATTCTTCTCACATGCGGCAGTCACAGCATTACCGCATTGCGCAGCGCAAGCAATGGCAGACTATGCCTATTCTTCTTGTAAAGATCATCAAGAATTTCCGGAGTTCATGGAGACGATGAATGAGACTCGCCGACTTTCAGCTGATTTAATTGGCGCAGACTTTTCTGAAATCGCTCTTCTGGGCCCCACATCACTAGGATTGAGTCTTTTTGCCAAAGGAATTAGTTGGAACCGCGATGATGAGGTCATTTGCTATATGGATGACTATCCAGCAAATGTTTATCCCTGGATGGAACTTGAAAGAGTTGGAGTCAAAATTAAATATTTAAAACCAGATCAGCCAGGAGAAATTACTCCAGAACTCATCGAATCAAGTATCAGTGAAAAAACGCGACTAGTGGCATTAGCTAGTTGTAATTATTTAACGGGTTACCGCATTGATATTGATACAATAGGTAAAATGTTAGGAGAGAAAAATATTCTTTTTGCTTTGGATGGAATTCAAACCTGCGGAGCATTCCCAACAAACATTGAGCATGTAGATTTCATGAGCGCAGATGCTCATAAATGGCTTCTAGGTCCGATGGCTATTGGTATCGTATACGTAAAAAAGAAAAACTTCGACATCCTAAGACCAGCCTTACTGGGTGCTTGGAACGTTCGGTCACCTGATTACATCACTCAAGAGAGTATTGCTTTTTATAATTCTGCAAGGAGATACGAACCAGGTGTACTGAATGCTTCAGGTATCGTTGGCCTGAAAGAAGTTTTATTGATGATTAAAGAGATTGGATTAAAAGAGATTTCAGACAGGCTTCTATCACTAAAATCAAATTTGGTTAATAAGCTGGACTCTCTGGGATATAAAATTCATGGCCCAAGAGCTGGAGGTAGTGCCTCCTCAATCACCACATTCAACCACGAAAAAGAAAAAGCCTCAGTAATTTTCGAAAAACTTAACAATGCAGGCATTGTTTCATCTTGTCGAAAAAATCGAGAAGGTGAGGAATTTTTGCGTTTTAGCCCACATTTTTACAATACTGAGAGAGAAATTGACCAGGCGTTGGAAGTTTTAGCAAAGGTATGTCCTTGAAGGGCTTGACTAGGGAACATAAAAGTATGATTTAGTATAGAAGTTTAAATATTAATTCTGAAATAAGGCCAATGCCAGTAACAAGAAGAAATCGAAAATCTGAAGACGAATCACCAGAGACTCCAAAAATGGACTTGGACAAAATCAAAGGTCTCATCAAACTCATGGAAGATCATGATCTAACGGCTTTCGAGTTAGAGGATGCAGGCTTCAAAGTCAGGTTAGAAAAAGGAGGAGCTAAGGAACAGGTTATCGCTGCACCTCAACCAGTAGCCGTAGAGGAAACAACTCCTGAAAAAATTGTTGCAGAAGATACCGAGGAAATATCAGCTCCAATGGTGGGAACTTTTTACAAGTCTCCTTCACCAGACGCAGATGCATTTGTAAAAGTTGGAGATGCTGTTGATGAAGGGACCGTCGTTTGCATCATTGAGGCGATGAAGGTTATGAATCAGATCAAGGCAGAGAAATCAGGGGTCATACAACGCATTCTTGTAGAAGATGCAAGTCCTGTTGAGTTTGGCCAAGGACTCTTTGTCATTGCGTAGATAAATTGCTTAGACTGCAAACTAATAATGTTTAAAAAGGTTCTAGTTGCTAACCGTGGAGAAATTGCACTGCGCATCATTCGTGCTTGCAGAGAATTAGGCATCCGAAGCGTAGCCGTATACTCAGAAGCAGACGTTGATTCAATGCATGTGCAGCTGGCTGATGAGGCAATCTGCATTGGACCCGGCCCTAGTTCAGAGAGTTACCTTAAAGCCAACAGAATCATAAGCGCAGCTGAAGTCGCCAACGTAGATGCCATACACCCCGGTTACGGCTTCTTGTCTGAGAACGCAGATTTCGCCGAAATCTGTGAAAGTTGTAAAATCAAATTCATTGGACCATCTGCCAAAGTTATCTCCATAATGGGTGATAAGAACGAGGCCAGAGCAACCGCAAAAAAATACAAGGTGCCTGTCACACCAGGTACCGACGGAACAGTAGATACGATTGCTGAAGCAAAGGAGGAAGCTGAAAAAATTGGATATCCCGTAATGATTAAGGCCTCTGCAGGTGGCGGCGGTAAAGGTATGAGACCTTGTTTTAATGAGGCCAATCTGGAATCGAGTTTTCAGAATGCTAGAAATGAAGCTGAGAAAGCTTTTGGAAATGGTGAAGTTTATATTGAAAAATTAATCCTAAACCCTCACCACATTGAGTTTCAGGTAGTAGCTGATTCACATGGTAACGTTGTTCATCTTGGTGAAAGAGACTGCTCTCTTCAAAGAAGGAACCAGAAAATCATTGAAGAAGCCCCATCTCCTTTACTAAACAAGAATAAGAGACTCCGAAAAAAAATGGGAGATGCTTCAGTTCGCTTGGTGAAAGAAATCGGTTATGAAAACTGTGGAACCATTGAATATCTGGTCGACGAGAGTGGCGATTTTTATTTTATGGAGATGAACACAAGGATTCAAGTTGAACATCCGATCACCGAGGAAATTAATGGATGTGATCTAATCAAAGAACAAATAAGAATCGCGGCTGGTGAAAAGCTTAGTGAACATGTTCAAAACAGTACTCCACGACAACACTCCATTGAGTGCAGAATTAATGCAGAGGATCCTTATAATAATTTTATGCCCAGCCCAGGTAAGATTAATTTCTGGTTTCAGCCTGGTGGTAGAGGTGTAAGAGTGGATACGCATGTTTACTCTGGCTATCAAGTCCCACCCTATTACGACTCAATGATCGCTAAACTCATAGTTACAGGCGCAACCAGAGAGATTGCTATCGACCGCACACAGAGGGCACTCAATGAGTTTCTGATTGAGGGCATCAAAACTACTATCCCTTTTCAAGATGCCATCATAAAAAACTCAGATTTTCGTAGTGGAAACTACAATATTGGATGGGTTGAAGAATTCTTGAATGATCTCAAATAGTAGTGAAACTCTACTCAATACTCGACCTTGGGTATGTACAAGAAGGTGAAGTTGTCGACTGCGCCAAGTCAATATGTAAGAGCGGAGTAGTGATGCTACAATTGAGAGCAAAGTCTATTGAGCAAAAAAAAACTCTAGAATTAGCCAGAATAATCAAGCCAATATGTAATGATTACGGTGTCCCCTTAATCATTAATGATCATCCAATAATCGCAGCTGAAGTGAATGCAGATGGAGTCCACATTGGACAGGATGATGGAACAATAGAGAATGTCAGAAAATTGTATAAGAGTTGTAGAATTGTAGGAAGATCAACTCATAGCATTAGTCAGGTGCGGGAGGCTCAAAAAGAGGGAGCCGACTACATTGGCTTTGGTCCACTTTATGCAACCGCTACAAAACCGGGAAGGCCCGCCATCGGATTAAGTGATATCGTTCAAGCTCATCAAGAATTTAATGGACCAATTTATTGTATTGGAGGAGTTAATGAAACCAGCATCACTGAAGTAATAGCGGCAGGAGCAACGAATGTGGTGATTGTTTCTGACCTCTTGAAAAGTGATGATATTGGATCTTATGTAGCGCGAATAAAAGAATCCGCAAAAAAAGCAAAAGAAAAAAATTTATGAAAGTAGTTGTAGCCGGCACAGTTGCCATTGACGATATCAAAACTCCAAAAGAGGAGAGGAAAGGACTAATGGGAGGTTCTGCTTCTTACGCAGCGATGGCTTCAAGTTTTTTTGCCTCAACTGAAATTGTTGGAATTATTGGCAAAGATTTTCCAAAAGAGCACATAGACACTCTTACAAATCGAGGAATCTGCATAGAGGGAATTGAAAAAAGCGAAGGAGATAGTTTTTATTGGTCGGGTGAGTACCACGAAAATATGGACAACAGAACGACTCA
>NZSO01000081.1 GCA_002696885.1 Verrucomicrobiales bacterium
CTGGAGTGGTGAAGATTATTGTGGCCTTCCAGGCTCTGATCTGGTTGTTGAACATTTTTCGTGAGAACGATCTAGCTTTTCATTTGTTACTTTTCTTAGACAAGGATTTAATTCTAAGCGGACAAGTATGGAGAGTAATTAGCTTTATTCTAATTCCTCCTGTGGCAGCTAATCAGCCAATATTTATGTTGTTTGCTGTGATTTTCACCATATTTCTGGGCAACATGTTAGAGCAAATATGGGGTAGTTTCAGGCTAACTCTTTATTTATTAGGAGGTATCATTGGGGTAGTTATTGCAGAATTCGCAATTGGCTTTTCAAACAATGTCAACCCAACCTACTTGATCATTGAGAGTATCTTATTTGCCTGTGCGGTTTATAACCCAAACTATACGATTCACCTTTTTGGTATCATTCCTATCCGTCTATTTTGGATAGCGCTCTTTGGTTCAGCTCTACTTTTTATTGATGCTGTTCAAAGCCTCACTGCTGCTGGGTTAATCCTCATTTCACTTATGAACTTTTTTGTTGTGTTTGTTCCGGGAATGAAAAAAACAATTCAAGTTAAGGCACAAGTAGCTAGTCGAAGAAATCAATTTGAAAAAGCCAAGATGAGTCAAAATGAAACGCTTCATCTCTGTGCGAGTTGTGGTAAAACTGAACAAGATGATGATGAGCTTATTTTCAGGGTTTCAGCAAGCGGTGAAGAATATTGTGAAGAATGTCGAGGTATGGATTCTAGAGTGGTTAACAATGAAGTTTCTGAGACTCCTCGTATATATGAGAGGGCCTCAAAGAAACCAAGACCAGCTCAACGCAAAAAAAATAAAGAGAGGTGGAGTTACGACCAAGAGAATTCAGAATAACTATTTGAATTCTCTTAATGAATTAAGCTTAGTCATGGCTATTCCATCGGTAATTGTGCGCAGTGCTATTTCCAGTCCATGACCGATGTCATCAGCAATCCCGCTTATTACAAACCCTGCCGCTGCATTGAGTGCAACAATGTCCCTCTTAGGGCCTTGATCTTCATTGTTAAAAATGGAGGTAATGATAGATGCATTTTCTTTAGGATCTCCGCCCCGTAAATCTGCAAGATTACAAGCGGTTAGACCGAAGTCTTCGGGTTTGAAGCTAGTTTGATTAACCTTATCTTGATTCCACTCAGAAACGATTGTTTCAGAACAAAGAGACATTTCGTCCATACCCTCGTTGTTTGGCCCTTTACCGTGAACGGCCCAAGCCTTTTTTCTGCCTAGCTTTCCTAATATTTCAGCGAAAGTTGTCGTCAATTTTTCGTCAAATACACCGACTAATTGATACTCAGGTCTAACCGGGTTAAGAAGTGGGCCGATCAAGTTGAATACAGTTCTTATTCCTTCCTTGGCCAATTCTTGTCGAACAGGAACAACAGCCTTGAAGGCAGGGTGGTACAAAGGGGCAAATAAGAATCCAGCTCCTTCTTTTAGAACGCATCGACGAAGATCTTCTACTGGAAGATCGATGCGAACTCCAAGCTCCTCAAGGACATCTGCACCTCCACTTTTTGAGGTAATTCCTCGGTTTCCATGTTTTACGACTGTTGCACCACCGGCAGCGAGTACAAAGACAGAGGCAGTTGAAATATTAAAAAGATCAAGTTTATCACCTCCAGTGCCACAAACATCAATGGTTGGGCCCTGACAATCATTAGGAGTGAATTTTGGATCAACTGCATGCTTGAGAAAACTGCTGACAAAACCTGCGATTTCAGAAGGAGTCTCTCCCTTATTAGCTAGAGATTTTAAAAACTCAGTCTTTAAATTAACTTCCTCATTTTCATCGAGCAGTTGGCTTGCTGCTAATTCCAATTGGGAATCATTTAATTCGGTTCCAGAATTAAGAATATCTACAAGTTCACGCATAACACAGAACTTATAACAAATACCGTGGCTGATCCTAGATAAAAATTAGCTATTATTAATGAAATTCGATTTGAAATATTTGATCAATTTGTTTTCATATAGGATATAAAAAAGTGAGTTTTGAAGAACCCAAACAATTATGCCTCAAGGGGTCATTGATCTTAGCCGATCCGTCTCTCAAAGACCCTGGTTTTGAGAGAAGTGTTTTACTTTTAACAAATCATCAAGAGGAGGACGGGGCAGCAGGATTTATTCTCAACAAACCGATGGGTAAAAAAGTCTCTGATCTTATTCAGATTGATGAAATGAGAGAGTTGGGTGATCTTCCAGTTTTTTTAGGTGGTCCAGTAAGCTCAGATCAACTTACCTTTGCATCAATTAATTGGGATGCGAAAGATGAAGAGCTTGGATTTGATACACATTTATCATCAGAAGAAGCTCTTCACAGACATAGAGAGGGATTTTTTATCAGGGCATTTGTTGGCTATTCTGGATGGGCAGAGGGACAGCTAGAACATGAGTTAAAGCAGCAATCATGGATCACTCGAAAAGCTGTACCGATTGCAGCTAGTCTTGACGCCGATGAACATCTTTGGAAAGAGCTATTATCATCTATGGGCCCTTACTATAAAATGCTGGCGTCTTTTCCTGAGCGACCTGAACTAAATTAAAATTTTANTTAGGCTGTTTTCGTTATTTTCTTCCAGATGGCGTCGAGCTCTGGAGCTATCTGAGAAAATATTTTCCCCTCGTCATCCGATTCTTGAATCACGGTATTACCAGCGGCCAAGGATGCTAGATCTTCTCTAGGAAGTTGAATGATGTTGATCTGATCTTGGATAATCTCATCAAAATCAGAGGTCTCATAATTGTCAGATTCAGATGGAGAGAATGAAATTATTTTAGAAGTCTTGGCATTAGATTTCTGTGACTGCTTAAGAAGCTCTATCCAATAGCTAGTTTTTTCGGGTTGTTCGAACCCGAAAATAAATTCAATTTCATTAGAATGCCACGAGCTAGCGATAAGATTTTCTCCAGTTTTAAATTCTTTAAAATCAATTATTGGTGATCTATTACCAGCAACTTTTAGCGTGTATTTTAGGGCCTCTATATCGAATAAACTTTGTTTTCCGAAATATAACTCATCTCTGTGCTGGGCAAAATCTTTAACGCAGTCTGGGGCATTGTTTTCAATTTCTTTAAATACGGGCTCAATTTCTATTGGTAATTCTGAGGGAGAAGTTCTCTGGATTTCCTCCTTGTTTCTGTCATTGACTGCTCGCATCATTTTCTTGATTGATTGAACCGTCACTGAAGATTCATCTAAAGTATCGACATTGTTTTGATCGCTATCTTTGTTTAACTGAGCTCTCTGGGATTCCATTTCTTCCCATTGTTTAGAGGCTATTCGTAATATTTTTCTTGGTGATGGTTTTCTTTCTTCCAGCGCCAGTGAAAATAATTCTCGGAAATTAACGCCCTCTAAAACACCGTTGATTATGTTCTTCCCATAATTTAACGATGTCATGCGTTCGGCGATAAATAGCTCAGCCATTTCCTGATCTAACCCATCAAGTCTTAAATTTGATTCGTTTATTCTGTCTTTTAAAGCGCTCGGTATAAGACCTTTAAAAGAGGATGTCCATAGATCGTCATTAATTGATAGAATTGAGGTTGATGAAAAATCGGACTCACTCAATTTGATTAAAAGATTGGCGATTCTAGGGCCTTTTTCCCGATCGAAGAAAATGTTATCAATGTTATCAAAGATAATGATCAAAGATTGATCTTTTAAAAATAAATTTTGATAGTCTTTTAAAAATAAATTGAATTGAGTATCACTATATTCTTCTAAGTTCTTAATCGCATGATGATGGGAATTTAATTCACATTCGTAGAGCAACTGTATCCAAAATTTGCATGAATCTTCAGTAAGTTCCTTGAAGTTGCTTAGTGATCTAACAAGATGAGGGAATAATGCATTGATATTTGAATTGAACCATTTCGCAATTAATGAGTGCTCATCTTTTGTGTCGAGCATGTTGATGTAATGATTTTGTAATGCTCTGCAGGCTGTGTCCTTATTAGCAACTGGAACAACTCCTTTATCAATTAAATCGCATATAAGTTTGCTGAATAGCTCCCTAACCTTGTAGCGAATGGAATCTCCCTCATAAAGAGATCTAAGGGCAGCTTTGAAAATATCTCCAAAACTAAAATCCTGTAAGTTATCGATTTTTAAATTAAGACTTCGACTACTAGCTGAAGCATTATTAACCGCTTTGTAAATTAAATGACTCTTACCATATCCAGCTTCTGCTGAACTCACCATGATGATCTTGTTGTTCAGATCTTCACCATTCTTTTGATGACAAATTTTCTCGGTTAGATCTTGTAAACGTTTTGGATATAGAACACACCCATCAAGTCTTTTCTGGCTGCTTGATGGTGAAAAAATTGAATCCTCAAATGGATTTATATTTTTCATTGATTACCGAATTTGTGAGTGTCTTTTTCCGTTATTAGTTGTTCGTTCTTTTTAATTTTATTCAGAATAAAATTGGTTTTACACTCTAAAATTGATAAAAACAATGATAATGAAAGTCGCCAAAAGGGGAGTGGGTTTTGATTCGGTGACGGAGGACACAATTAGTTTCAAATAATGCTTGTAATTAAAACTTTGTAATACAAAGTAAATTAATGAATGACTCAGAAAAAGCTCTTAATCAACTCAACTTGATTAGGGAAATGATGGAAAAAGCAACCGTTTACAGGGCGCTGTCTGCCCCTGCCGCTATATTTGGCGGTCTTTTGGCGGTTCTTCTTGGTCTTTATTTTTTGCTTCAGGATAAGAATGGAGAATTTGTTGATGGAGCTCATTATTTTTGGACCTGGGTAGTAGCCTTAATAATTGCAGATAGCTTTAACGCATTGTTGCTTTTTAAAAGAGCAAAAAGAGAAGGCTCAAAATTCATTTCATCGGGTGTCAAATTAACCATCTTGCGTACTGCCCCTGCCGCTATTGCAGGCGCTATCATTTCATTTGAAGCTGCAAAGAATGATATTGAATTATGCACTTTGGTATGGATTCTCTGTTATGGGGCCGCTCTTCTAGCTATGGGAGAAGTGGCGCCACGTTCTCTCAAGAGATTAGGGTGGTCATTCATTGTTTTTGGTACCGTTTTCTTTTTAATTTGGATGAAGTTTAAGGCTGCTCTGTCGCCAGTCTTAGGAATTGGTTACCTTGGTTCGGCTTCAATTATGATGATTGCTACATTTGGAATACTTCATATAGGTCACGGAATAGGTGTTTTGATCCGAAAGGGGAAAAATTAATATATGTTATATTCTTGATGATAGATTTTGATAAAATTGACAAAATCATTCACGAGAAAGGAAGGCTCTCGATCATGACTCTCCTTGCTTCTCGAGGATCATGGAATTTTCAGGACATGAAAGATCAACTAAAAATGAGTGATGGTAATTTAATTACACATCTAAGGTCTTTACAGAATGCAGGATACTTGAATAAGAAAAAAGAACTCAAGGGCAGAAAGGTTACAAACTATTTCTTAACTAGTTCGGGGAAAAAGGAGTTCAATAAATATCTAAAAATTTTAGAACAAATCGTTAACCAAAAAGAAAAATAAAATTTTTTGAAAGAATACTTTGTAATACAAAGTATATAAAATAACAGAAATTATACCATGAAGAAATATGATTTTAAAATTCATCTAGCATCTCACTTTGGAATGTGCTTCGGCGTTAGGGATGCTATTATAAAAACACGTGATAGTTTTGGTGTTAAAGGTCTAACAATTCTAGGTCAGCTGGTTCATAATCCTATAGTTAGTGAGGAATTAAATAGGAACGGTGTTCAAAAAGCTGATCTTCAAAAGCCCGCTAATGAAATTAAAGGAACAGTTGTAATAACTGCTCACGGAGCTTCGACAAAAGACAAGAAAGCTTGGGAATCAAATGATAGAAAGATAATTGATACTACTTGCCCATTAGTTCATAAAGCCCATCAAGCCTTAAACCAGTTAGTGGCTTCTGGTTATTTTCCTGTCGTCATTGGAAAAAAAGATCATGCCGAGGTTAAAGGATTAATTGGAGATTTTCCACGGTCTCTAGTGGTTCAGACTGATGCGGATATTCCGAATGTCCCAGATAAAAAAAAGATCGGCATAGTTTCACAGACTACTCAGAGAATAGATAAGGTAGAATTGATCGTTGAGAGCATTCGATCCTTTAGAAAAGACTCTGATGTTAAATTCGTTGATACAGTTTGTGCGCCTACTAAAAACAGACAAACTTCTGCGCAAGAGTTATCAAAGCGTTGTGATCTGGTTTTTGTAGTGGGAGGAACCAATAGTAACAACACCATTCAACTAGTTAACACGATTAAAGAATTTGGGAGTCACCCTATCCACATACAAAGGGCCTCTGACATCGACCCTTGTTGGCTTGAGGGTTATTACAATGTTGGACTCACGGCTGGCACATCGACACTCAAAGAAACCGTTATGGAGGTGTATGAGACACTTGAAGTGATTTCCCAGAACAAGTTTTCCAATAAAAAAGAGAATATAGTATGTTAGATGAACAAAAGGTTACAAATAACTAGCATAGTTAATACTAACTCATCATCAGGGAAGATAGTTGATTTTTTCTTTCAGAAGCTTTAATTTATAGTTTATGAACCTAACAAAACTTTGCTCTCTCGTCATCATACTTGCGGTTCCTTTCAGTTCGTTGATGGCTCAAAACCAGCCGCTTACTCCAACCGAGAAAAAGCAGATGTTGGATACTATCAAAAAAATTAAAACGGGAGTTATCAAGGGGCGTTCTGGTGTTAATAGTGCTGCTCTCACTGCATACAGGGCGGCGGCTTCGTCCAATACATCAGCTTATGATTTTTATCTTAAGTGTTACAAGGAAATGAATTTCACCAGAAAAGGTGCCAAAGAGTCTGAGTATCGTGATTGGAAAGCAAAAAATAAAGATTACCTTAGTTCAAGAGAGCATTCGACAGCGCGAAGACTACAACTTCAATTTCTTATCTTAACCATCAGAGCGGCCAATCTTGAAGAGAAAGAACGAGATTCTCTTATTCCTGAGCTGATTACTTTGATGGACAATTGTATTTCTGCTTATCCTTATATCGGTAAATCAAAAAGAATTTTGAGTTCAGGAGCGACTGGTTCCACTTTTGCACAAGTATACGATCTTCAGTCCACTCTTGTCGGACTTAAAAATTGGCCGAGATCGCCAATGGATGTCAGTGGTATTTACGAATCAACAATCATGCCGAGATACCGAACAACGGAAACGGTCAAAGAGCTGATGCAGGCCTGGGATAAAAGAATGTCGCAAGAGATAAAAATTGTTGCTTCAGAAAATAGTAGTGAGGCGGAAGCCAATTTTAAAAATAAAACTCTTCCTAAATTAAAGTGGTTTAAATACATGGATTTATTAAGAGCAGGACAAAGTAGGGAAGCCTTAACATCCATGGTGGCTCTCGTCAGAGCGAATCCAGACCATGAAAATATAGATGAGTGGCTCGAGGACTTGGAGGGCTACATTTCAGGAGAAGTTGACCCAGGAACTTTTGAAGAAGCTGAGAAGAGGAGAAAAGCCGCAGAAGTTGCACAGAAAGAGTCAAAAGCATCTAATTCATCTAACGCTTTAGGTAATACTAATCTTGATGAGGCCAGAAAAGCTCTGGAGGGTTTAAATATTGGTGGAGGTAGAAATGGAGGCCGTGGCAGTATCCCTGAGGGCGTCGATTTAAATCAGATTAGAGAGCTGTTCAATAGACGTTAATCAACAGTTTCGGGTAATTTGGCAAAATAGGCTGCCTAATACCCTAGAAGATTAACTTTTTGTAAGGTTTAAAGGTCTAACCTTGACTTTTAATTAAGATATGTAAAATATCTGACGATCTAAGATTTAATCCAAATATGAAGAATTCTATTAGCTCTATTACTTTATTACTAATTTCATTGCTTGGCGTTTCTTGTGTAGGAAACAAAAAGACCGGAGTCAGTGTTTATCAAGACAAAGGTCAACCCTATGGAGACCCCTATGCCTCCTCTAATGATTTTTATAATCAGCCAGTTGGGGATCCTTATGTTCCACCAACCGGTGGGGACTTTGGGATTGAGCCTCCTTCCCCAGCAACTAGTTACTCTCCACAACCAACTTATACACCACCTCCTTCCAAAAGTGTTCACACAGTTTCTAAAGGTGATACCCTTTATAGCATTTCAAGAAATTATGGGACCACTGTGGCCGCCCTTAGGCAGGCAAACGGTATTAACGGAAGTCTGATACGAATTGGTGAGAGAATAATGATTCCTTAATCTCTTCATTATTTATTTTGAAGGCAGTTACTCTTTGCGGGTGACTGCCTTTTTTATTTAGAAAAAACCTCTTTAAGAAAATTAATGCTCTCAGTGGCGATAGTCTCTGGATCNGGAGTGTAATCAAACACNTCCACCGAGANATACTTATNGTAATCGATTGAACGNAACGCNTCCACGATNGGATCATAATTGACGTCTCCAGTTCCAGGGCCTCTTAGGTTTGGNTCATTTGCATGGAAGTGNGCTATGTAATTATGACTTTCTTTGATNATTTGAGGTATTGGCTTTGATTCGTCGCTCATCGCTTTAACATCCAAGTGGAGTTGGCAAAATGGATTGCTAACTTCATCAATTAGAGAAATTGTTTCTTCTGCCGTGTTCAGAAAATTTGTCTCTTTTCTTGCTAGAGGTTCCATAGCAATTGTGACACCTAATTCTTGAGCGACTTCAGATATTTTAGACAAGGTATCAGCGGCTCTTTTTGTTGCCTCATCCCTATTCCATTCAGGTAATATATTCCTTTGTTGAGGGCTTCCCCAGACCATAACATTACCCCCCATTGAGGCACAAATTCTGACAAGATGCTTGCCGAAATTTATTGTATCCTTGCGGAGTAATGGGTCATCAGTGGTTAAATGCAACCAAGACGGCTTAACTAGTAACCAGTGTAGACCAACAACCTCTAAACCAGAGGACGCTGCTACTTTGCCGATTTCCTCGGCTTCCTTTTCAGTTATTTCCCGAGGATCTTCCTTTAGAGTGAATGGCGCTATTTCTATTCCATCATAGCCGCTCCCAGAGATGTGGTCGCATGTGGCTTTAAAATCCCAACCGCCATAAGTTTCGTTACATAAAGCAAATTTCATGATTATTTAGACATCTTATCATCAACCTAAACTGTCAAGGTTAGATAGCTATTATTCCTATTTATTCATCGTAAGGAATCATTGTGCGCTTAATCTCTCCGTTTGAGGAAAAATCGAGCATTGCATAAGCAGGTTTAAATTCCTGATAGGCTGGTTGTTGGGAATTCCACCAGTTGCCAGAAAGAGCCCCATTACAAAAGTATTTAATCCCGAGATATTCAACGCTGTCCTGAAGATGAATATGACCGCTGATGCAGGAACGAATATTATCATGCCTTTTGAAAAGATTTTTTATTCTTCTTGCATCAATGTGCATCCATTCGTGAGGAACAAGCCAACCATTAGGTTTGCCTTTCTCTTCGTTCGGTCCATCGAAAAAAGGGCAAAAACTTATGATCGGTATATGGGAAAGAATACAAATATGCTTTTCTTTAGAAGTGTTGTTGAGTTTGTTTTCCAACCATTGAAACTGTTCTTCGTCCAATCGGGCAGTATAGCCACTTCCAGTATCAAAGGATGGATGAACGCTGTCCAACACAATGAATTCCCAGTTTTGGATACTGAATGAATAATACCTGTCTTGAAGTTTTAATTCATCCATTGCCCATTTTTTTCCATAAGAACCTCCATCTTTTTGTCCTTCTTTCATTCCCCAACCCCAGACGTCATGATTTCCTATGCAGGGGTATAGGGGTAGATTAACTTCTGAGTTAACGACGTCATTCCATAATCGCCATTGCTCTTTTGTGTTTTTCTTGGATTCTCTCAATGCATCCATTATTGAATCTCCACCACTCAAGATTCCTATTGGAGATTTTTTTTGATCATGTATATGCCTAAAAGCGGCAGCAATTTTTTCAGGAGCATTGTTTCTAGAGGATATATGAGGGTCTGTAACGTGAGCTAACCTAAATCCAGAGGAACCTAACTTTGATTTTTTAGATGACGGTTGTTGTCTTTTGATAAACCTTTGACCGGAGGCGCTCGATAAATGTGCAGTGGATGCTAGAGAGAGTGCGGCAATAAATTTTTTTCGGTTCATATCAATAATTTTGATTTTTATGCAAATATATAAAGATTAATCTCCTTAGTGATATCACTTTTTATCAAAACGTTATTGGTTTCTATTTTTTTTATGCCAAAGAATTTTAAAAGCTGAGCCCGCACCATCCTCAGAAATACTTGGATCCCACGGTGGTAATTGTGTGATGTGCTCATTGATGAAAGCAGATTGATTGACGTATTTAATTTCCTCAATGGTATCAGTTTTGATTCGTGCCCTAATATCAGTGAAATCCACATCAGACGTTATGTCCTGAAGGCCAGGCTTGCTTAATATATCTCCCATATTTTCATGTCTTTGTTGGAAAAAATATGACCTCAGAGTGCCCTTTGATCGGCGGTAATATAAAAGAGGGAACAATTCACCGTAATCAATGGTGAGCATATGACCTAAGTTCCAAAAGTTACTCCAACTGTTAAACCATGAAATAAATTCATCATGTCGTTCAATAATTTGGCCATCGTTGAAATTCTTAAAATCAGAGATTGATGAATTATTTTTTATTTTATATTCATCGCCTCGAGTGATTGTCCACGATTCATTTTGTAATTGAACCATCAGCTTATGCCATTTATTCTCATCTTTGCTCCATTGAATTAACTCGACTGGAAATGCATCTACGAGCTCGTTAGATATGATTAACGTATTTCCTGAGCATTCTGATAATGCGTCCTCCATTCTTTCATGCCAAATAATACATTTTCTATCGC
>NZSO01000082.1 GCA_002696885.1 Verrucomicrobiales bacterium
CTCTTTAATCAATCTCTTTTGATCGTCTAATAATTCAATTTTTAACCACTTGATTTTTTCTGGCATTAATTCGGTAAATTTATCAGCCCATTCCACAATACATATTCCGCCCATTTCCAGATAATCCTCCCAGCCGATCTCTAAGAGTTCGGAGGCGCTTTCTAAACGATACAGATCAAAGTGAAAAATAGGCGAAGAGCCGCCTTCATATTCATGAATCAATGAAAAGGTGGGACTGGTTACGGGCTTATCGCAATGATTTCCAAGGACAAAACCTTTTGTGAAATGGGTCTTGCCTGCGCCCAAATCACCAATAAGACCAAAAATATCTCCTGGATTGGCGCTCAATCCAATTTGCTTACCAAAAGCCATCATTTCTGATTCTGATTCAATAATAATACTTTCCATCAATAGTTAAAAATGTTGCCAGCCTCCGTCGAGCTTGGGTTTTCGGATACCTAGTGCTTGGAGTTTTCCAATACAGGTTAAATTGAGATCACTAAATAAATTGTTCCAATCTGATTCTAATGTCGCCGCTTTTTTTGGGGATATAGCAAACAACAATTCGTAATCTTCTCCGTCAGTAAGGGCTTCTTTGATACTTGATCCACGAGACCTGGGTATAGATTCAACATCGATTTCATAACCACAACGACTGGCTCTTGCCAACTTGGGCAGGTCACTTGCGAGGCCGTCACTTAAATCCATCATGGCACTAGGGGTAAATTTACTAGCTAACCACCTAGCTTCAGTAATTCTAGGTGTAAATTTAAGATGTTTCCCTTTGATCGAACCACCCATTTTCCCTGTGACATATAATTTGTGGCCTGGTTTTCCCTTACTCCTGTAACAGCACTGATTTTTTTGAACTGATCCGGTCAATGATATCGTGATGGAATTTTTTGAATTTTTACCCGCGGTTGCAGTCTCTCCACCCACGATACTTATTTCACATAAAGCCGCTGCCTTTGATAAGCCTTTATACAAAGACTTAATGTAAGATAATTTAGAGCTTGGGTTGATGATTAATGTGACCAGCGCATGGTGTGGTGTTCCACCCATGGCAGCAATATCACTCATCGCTCTTGCCATTGCCTTGTAACCAACGGCAATTGGTGAATCTGATGATAAATAATGGACACCCTCGACTACGGAATCAGTTTTTAATAGCTGAAATTTTTTTTTATCACTTGTTTTGATGACCGCGCAATCGTCTCCCGCACCAATGACAACGTCCTTATAAGCAATGAGCCCCTTTGTGACCTTCTCGATAAAATAGTCTTCTCCAAGGTCTGAAACTTTCAGATTTTTTTTATAAGGCATCTTTTATCAATAAGATTGAAATGGTATTCACTCCATTAAAGCAAGCATGCATCAAGATAGGGACCCATATTGATTTACTTACTTCATAAAATATGGTTAAGACAATGGCCAATAAGAATAATGGCATAAGCCCTTCTATATTTGAGTGGATGACTGCAAAGAGAAGAGAGGTAATTACACAGGAGAAAACAGGATGAGAAAATCGTTTAATTACAGGATATATGTATCCTCTAAAAATTACCTCTTCTATCAGTGGAGCAAAAATGATGGCCGATACAGCGATTGCAATCTTCAATGAAATATCATCGTTTGCCATTAAGGTTTGAACAATTTCTTGTAGGTTTTCTTTTTTCGGCTCTCTGGTAGACAATAATAAGCTGGAAATAACAGATCCAATAAAGACAGCAATGTAAGCCACAAACATTCCTATCATTGTTGTTATAACAATATATTTTCGTGATCGATTTTTTAAACCAAAGACATGATTAGGATGTCTTCCTCTTGAGAAAGACGCCAATGAAAAAATTACGGCACCAACAATCAAGAAAATAATATTACTAAGTAAAATATCGAAAATTCCTATACCTGTTGTTGCGTCAGTTTTTGAGTCACTTAGGGCTTCTTGATCCGAGTTGTTTAAGGGAGCTAGATATGCCAAAACTTGATTCGCATAAAAAAATAAAATGATGCCAATGACAATCATGAGATCAAAAACATCAATTTTTATTGATTGCTTAGTTGAGATGATGTTTTCACTCGTCAAGGATGGGCTCTCAACTTGTTCCTTTCTCGGATTGATTCTTTTAAGGATCCAGAAAACAGCCAGACCAATAAGGGTCGCTATTATGCAAACCGTAGAGATTTCAAATAAGCTCTTTGCTTTCAACGTTTCTGTCATTCCTTCTGAGTCAATTTACAGATTTTAAAGATCTTAAAAAGCACTCTTTTTGAGATCTTTAAAGGCTTGGCCGTAATTGGTGGGNAGATCACCAGCGGTAAGAGACTCAATCGACTCATCTTTATTAAAAATGGCAATTTCAGCAGCTCTTCCGTTAATCCAGGAGCCGACACACGCCGCATCAAAGGTATTCATGCCACCAGCGATGAGTGCAGAACATAATCCAGTCAGAGCGTCTCCCACTCCCGCTGTCGACATTCCGAGATTTCCCGTCGAATTATAGGCACTCGGTTGTGTTGAATTTGGCGAGGCGATAATCGTTCTGGCCCCTTTAAGGAGAACTGTTGATGATGTTTTCTTCGCAAAAGATTCTGCTCTTTGGCGTCTATGTTCCTCTCCCTCAGGATCAAGTCTTTTCATTTCGCCAGGGTGTGGAGTCAGTAATCTGGGTGCAGGNGCAGTTTGGAGTTCTGCCGGATCTTTTCTAGCAATTAAGTTGAGGGCGTCTGCATCAATGATGGTTGGTCGAATGTCTGATAACAATAAATCCAGTACTTCATTTTCCCAATCACCTCTGCCCAGGCCTGGACCAATNGCAAGTGAATCAAAAGGCATATCAACGACTTCATGATAATCCTTCACTGGGATAACCATGAGTTCTGGAGGTGCATTGGATACGACTAATGGATAGATGTCNTCTCTAACCACTAAAGTTACTAAACCAGCGCCACCCTTTAAGGCAGAATAGCCAGATATAATGGGAGCNCCNGTCATGCCAATGCTTCCTCCAATGATGCCGACATGGCCGTTGAGGTTTTTGTGAGAATCGTGCGTCTTTTTGTTTAATTTTCCCTCTAAANTAAACGGATTGATTAGAAAAGCGGTTCCATCTCCTTGTCCGGGAAGAGGATGNATATTAGGCAAATGAATGACAGCCANTCTGCCAACATGATTAATAGNATGATCTTCTAAGAGTCCATTTTTCGGAAAAGCGATAGTTAATGTAAAATCTGCAATTACTGCGTCTTCACAGGCTCGTCCCGTTGTTCCGTCAACGCCAGAGGGAATATCTAATGAGAAGGTNACTGCGTTGTAATNGCTTCTAAGATGATTGATTTCCCTGGATGCTTCAAGGTATCCAGGTCTTAGATCTCCAATGGCCCCGATTCCTAACAAACCATCTATAACAACGAGTGGAAGTTTTTTTCCATCATCTTTTATCAAAAGGGCTGGGCTTTTTTCTTTATCAAACTGTTGAAGCTTCTTTTTGGTGAGCGGTTTTAGTTTATCAAGAGAAGTCACCATTTTGAGCTGAATCACCCAGCCTCGAATCTTTAAAAATCTTGCAGCAACAAGAGCATCTCCTCCATTGTGACCATGACCAAAAAAAACAATCAGGTTACCCGGTTCAGGATAAAATTGTGAGATCGCATTCGCTATACCTAACCCAGCTTCATCCATCAAAGACTCCGGACTAATGCCGCTCTCAAACAATTGCCTCTCGGNNTCAATCATCTCGCTGGGGTTCAGAATCATATCATTCCTCTAATNAGCTCCCAAAGAGTTGTTCTTAGAAGTTTTAATTTGATTGGCGAAATTTGATTATTCCCATGGCCACAGCTTCTGCGATTCTTTGTCTGTATTCTGGGTCGAGGGCACGAAAACGATCCGATGAATTAGTGAGGAACGCGCATTCAAGCAGCACTGCGGGTCGGTTGTTTTTTGAGAGGACAAGAAAGTTNGCTTTTTTGACTCCGCGATTGTTGGCTCTTGTTTTATAGAGGGAAGCCGATTGAATCATATGAGCCAGTTTGAGACTGTTTTTATTTTTGGTATGATAAAAAGTTTCAATCCCTGCAGCCTTTCTGCTTCTNGCATGATTAAAATGAATGCTTACAAAAATAGCGCCAGATTCTGCGTTTGCGATTCGTGCTCTTCTTTGAAGAGAAATAAATTCGTCTCTGGCCCTAGTAAGCTTGGTGGCGATTCCTTGGGACTTGAGGTAGGTATCAACTCGCCGAACGACATCCAAAGCTAAATGTTTTTCGTAGGTTAACCCAAATGTGCCTCCAAGATCATGGCCACCGTGACCCGCATCTAATATCACTTTAGTAAACGGTATCGCTTTTGCGTTGTCGCTTATTGCAAAGATCAATACAGAGGAAAGCAATATTGCTTTGAAATTAGTGAAAAAATTGAAATTAAGCACTTTGTGAGCGGAGTAGCTGATGACTTTAAATTAATTGGACTGAAGGCCTGGGGGCAGTTCTGAGGCTGAACGTGGTTGTTGTTCTGCCTCCGGAGGCTTATTNGGATCATAAGCGATTCCGCCTACCACTTTGACGGTGCCACCCTCGTCAATCACTAGGGAAGGTCTTGTGTCTGCAGTTTCGCGGAAATATTCATTACCAAGAAAAGCTCCTTCAGGGCTAACTCTCGCGTGTGAGTAAATTCTTGGGCTTATCATGTGCATGACATGAAGTCGGTTTTGGGCATCAATCGTAGCCTGTGGCTTCCGTACATTGATGAATCGGCCNAAAGAAAATGTACAGTAAACCTTTGTTCCTTTAGTTTCTCTGAGTCGAACATAAAGTGCTGAATTTGCAGATTCACGGTGCTCGTGTAGAGAAAATTGTCTGAAACTTGCTAGTTTGTTTCGGCCTTGNGAGAACCCAAAAGATTGTTTCCAAAANGCTCGAGCGTCAGTCACATTAATTCTACTTTTTTTGGAACTAAAATAAGAGCGACGTGGTGGAAAATAAACTGATGCATTGATGGTATAACTTCCGTAATCAGAGACTGGGTAGAGTCGATTAATATCAANTTTTTTGGTTACGCTACGACCTGCTTTAAGGAGCATGGTTTCAAAACCACCATCTACTGAGCGAGGTGACAAAAGTTGCCCGTCTCGATACACATCAAACGACATCCAGCCTCTTCCTTTCGGTCCTCCAAGAACGATGTCATTTCCAGCACGGTTGTAGACGGTCACGGTTGCGACGATTGGCTCGTATGTAATATAGTTAGTCTTTGATAAGTTCATGCTGACTATCAACTGCGCATTCGATTCCTTTGCCAAGAAAAGAAAGACTGCGGAAAAAATCGATACGAATAAATACTGGTATCTAGTATTGGGAGTTTTATTCATTAAATGATAAATACAATGACTACTTATAGCTCCTAAATATTTTTCTGCCAAGTTGTCCTTTAACTAAAAATGATCAATTTGGTGCTTTTAATTGAAGTATAAGTTGTATGGTTTTTAAATACTAGACAGGAATCTATGTAAAATGATGCTTCAAAAGTATCGCATCTTTCGCTCCAAGACATTAATTTTAGGTGAATAAGTTCAAAAACACTTACACTTTAAATTAGTGGAATCATGTTTGATAAAGACTCATCACCTGTGCTCAGAAGAGGTTTTATTCAGTCTTCATCCATTGGATTAGTAGCCACTGGTTTGAACTATTCCAATGCTTATAATGACACCAAAAAGATAGAAACGATGGCTAATAAGAAAGAATTACTGGAGTCCTTGATTGCTTGTCTGGGTGGTCCTTGGCCTAAGCCTTGTTCCCTTGAGCCGAAAACAAAAAAAATAATTAATAAGGATGGTTATCGAATTGAATTCATAAGTTATAGAGCAGAAGAAAATGATAGGGTGCCGGCAATATTGCTTGTTCCTGACGGGGTCAATGAACAAAATCCTGCTCCTGCTGTCACCGTATGGCACCAGCATAACGGAGAGTATCATATTGGCAAAAGTGAACCTGCGGGAATGGCTGGTTCTCCAATGCATCATACGGGTGTTGCTTTGGCTAAACAGGGTTACGTCGTCCTTTGTCCAGATGCCCTTTGTTTTGAAGAGCGTCAAGATCCTGATGGAAAACTCAAGAATGGCAATTATGAGCGGTTTGAATTTTTAAAATACGTCGTTCATGGAAAATCGATGGCGTGGAAAAATATTTTAGATATGCGAAGAGCCGTTGATTATTTAGTAACGAGACCAGAGGTCAATAATGACAAGATTGGATGTTATGGCCACTCAATGGGATCAACACATACATGGCTAGTAGGACCTCATGAGCCACGCTTAAAAGCATTAGTTGGTAACTGTTGTTTACCAACATATTCTGCCATTCATGATACAAAAATACTTCATTGTTTTCCGAATTTTATTCCTGGCTGGATGGATCATGGGGATACACCAGAAATAGCATCTCTAATTGCACCTAGGCCTTTACACTTAAATTTTGGGGAGGAGGACCGAGGAAGCCCGATATCATTTGTTGAAGAGGGCATCGAAAGAATATCTAAGGTTTATGCTGAGATGCGAGCGAGTGAAAACTTTAGTGCCTTTGTTGATAGAGGAGTTGGACACGTTTTATCCGATGAAATGTGGCAGAAAACAAAAGACTTTTTTAACAAGCATCTAAAGGCTTAGTCTCATTTTTTGAAATGAGACTGCAAGCATAAATCATTGCTATTATCGATCTTTTTGTAGAAAATAAATTGGTGATAAATAGCGTCAAAAATCATAAAGTGCTCGTTGGTAGTTTTATTTTTTTTGCCATTTTAATTTATAGTCATGCCTGCCAGGTTCCAGTCTTTCGATATGCATTAGAGCGCTGGGTCAGCGATAAATATGAGCTCGCCATCTTCTTTAATGGCTCTCTGAATGAAGAACAAGAGTCATTGGTTAATTCAATAGACATCAATGCAAATATCGAAATCCATAAAGTTGACGCAGGGAATATGTCTGGCTCAGAAATTGCCAAGTATGGAGACATTGCTGTACCTGATGGGCAGATTTTAGCACAGTTAAATTATCCATGGAGCGTAGGTAGAGGAAATTCATTCATTAATTCAGATCAATCTGTGTGGAGAGGCTTATTGGACCATGAAAGCCTCCAACAAATTGTTGATTCACCGGCTAGAAAATCTATAAGAGAAAAAATCATATCAGGAGAGTCTGCGGTTTGGGTCGTCCTTGGAACAGGCGATGAAGTTAAAGAAAAACTTGTCGAGAATAAGTTGAAAAATATTTTGAGAGGCATCGCTGAAAAAATAGAGATCCCTGAGGGTGTTGTTGGGCCAGGAGAACTTGATAGAGTTGCAAGTGGGGAGGTTGATGTCGAAGATGTATTAAGGTCAACAATACCACTCAAAATTTCTTTTGATGTGATTAGAATTGACAGGAATGATCCCAATGAAAAAATATTTTCGAGATTATTGACCTCGTTCATACCAGAGTTAAATGATAGCAATTTAGATTATCCACTCATTTATCCTGTATTTGGAAGGGGGAGAACTCTAAACCCAATTCCTGCGAGTATTATCAATGAAGAAATAATGATGAAGGCATGCTCCTATATATGTGGGGCATGTTCATGTGAAGTGAAGAGAGAAAACCCCGGAATTGATCTCATCATGACTGCGGCCTGGCAAGATATTATCGCTGGGAGTTCAGTTGTTGTTGATAAAGTTTTGCCTCCTCTGACTGGAGTTGCTGATTTGGTTAGTGAAGATTCAGATGAATCTGACCAGTTCTCTAATGATGAGACATCGGTATCAAAGAATAATGGAAACGATCTTAATAAAGAACTTGAAGAAGGGCTTTTAGGTCAATTTTCTATCAATTGGATCGTCGGAATATTTTTCTTAGTGATACTGAGTGTGATTTCAATTGTTAGTTTTAAATTGAAGAGGAGCCCTTAAAAGGG
>NZSO01000083.1 GCA_002696885.1 Verrucomicrobiales bacterium
TAATTGAAGTGCATACAACTACTAAAAAACTTCCAAGAAAAATAAGTTTAAAGAGTGAAGAGATCAAGGCAATGGGTCTTCTCATTCTTTAAAGGATTAAATATATTAATGGTCGAAGTAATAAGCAGTTAATTTCTCTTATCCTAGTTAATATTCAAGAAAACTAAAGATATCTTTAATCATCGTTCTTGTGAGTTCATGATGAGAGGTGTCATAATGATAAGATGCCACTAAAGGTTTTAATATATTACACATCACTTTTTTTATTAACTTTTCAAATCAATGCGGCCCCGCGTGCCCTTGATGAGGGTCAACTACCTGATGATGTGAGGCTCTTGCCGTTGAAAGATTTAAATGGTTATTTTCCGTTTACCCCTCCCTCTTCGAAAAAAGATTGGGATAGAAGATCATCCAAAATTAGACATGAATTAAGGGTAGCTGCTGGACTTTATCCTGAGCCTACTCGGTCTCCTTTGAATGCGGTAGTTAGAGATAAAAAAGATTGTGGAGATTATACAATTGAAAAAGTTTATATTGAAACGCTACCAGGATTTTTTCTTACAGGAACTCTTTACAGGCCCAAAAAATATGTAGGAAAAAGACCTGGTATTTTATGTCCTCATGGTCACTGGAGAAACGCCCGGTTTTACGATGCTGGGGAGTCCAAAGCAAAGCAAGAGATTGAGATAGGAGCCGAAAAAAATTTAGATAGTGCGAGGAATCCTTATCAAGCTCGCTGTGTAGGTCTGGCCCGACTTGGATGTACAGTCTTTCAATATGATATGATGGGTGATTCTGATAATAACCAGATTTCTCATGAGATTACTCATCGGTTTGCTCGTCAACGGGCTGCACTGATTACTGATAAGGAGTGGGGGCTCTATAGCCCTCAAGCTGAATCGCATCTTCAAAGTATCCTAATGCTTCAAACTTGGAATTCTATGAGGGCCATTGATTTTGTTGAAGCGCTTGAAGATGTTGATCCTGATAGGATAGCAGTTACTGGTGCTAGTGGTGGCGGCACTCAAACGTTTATGGTGTCAGCACTTGACCCTAGAGTAAAAGTTTCGATGCCTGCAGTGATGGTTTCTACTGCGATGCAGGGTGGTTGTACATGTGAAAATGCCTCACTTCTAAGGATCAATGAAGGAAATGTAGCTTTTGCTGCTTTGTTTGCTCCCAAACCTCTTGGCTTAACTACTGCGAATGACTGGACCAAGGAAATGATCACGAAAGGTTTTCCTGAGCTTAAAAAAACTTATGAAGTCCTAGGATATTCACAAAATATCATGCTCCATAATCGCATAGAATTTGACCACAACTATAATCTGCCTTCGAGACAATCAATGTATAGATGGTTCAATAGGCATTTAAATCTTGGTCATGAAAAACCTGAAATAGAAAAACCCCATAAAAGATTAACAAAAGAAGAATTAACCGTTTGGGACAAAGACAATCCGATGCCAACTGGAGGAGAAAGATTCGAGACCAAACTGCTAAGTTATCTTACTCAAGATATAACTAAAAAAATCCTTAATGATCCTGAGGTTGCGAAGAAAGGATGGGAAGTTGTTCTTGGTTCGGATTCAGAGAGGAATAACGAGGTCGAGTGGGAATTAACAGTTAAAAATAAGGAAGATAATTATGTGGAAATGTGTGGCCTTATTAATAACATAACTAGCAAGGAAAGCGTGCCAGCTCTTTTTCTTTATCCAAAGAATTCATGGAATAAAAGGGTAGTCATATGGTTAACCAAAACAGGCAAGAGTGGACTTTATAAAAATGTTGATAGTCCGTCTGAGCTCAAGGATGAGGTCTTACATCTTCTTGATCAAGGCATCGCAGTTTGTGGCATAGATCTTTTCATGCAAGGTGAATTTTTGAAAGATGGCAAGGCTCATAAAGTGACAAGAACCGTGGCCAATAAGAGAGAAGCCGCAGCCTATACCCATGGTTATAATTATAGTCTATTTGTTAAGCGTGTTAGAGATATTTTAACCACAATCAAGATGATTGATTCGGATCATCATGAAGCAAATCATATTGATCTTATTGCTCTTAAAGGATCTGGTCATTGGGCTGCTGCGGCAAACTTTTTGTCAAAAAACCTTAGTAAAGTTGTTATTGAGACAGAAGGTTTTGAGTTCATTAACGTTAATAGTATAAGACATCCCGATTTTTTGCCAGGAGCTGCTCGATATGGTGACATGAAAATGTTGATGTCTTTAGCAAAAACCAAGCCTTGGATTGTTGATGATAAAGGTCTCCCTAAATGGATTAAGCCGGATTAGTTAAATCAGGATGCGAAAATAACGGGGCCTCCGTCTTTTGGCTTTAAAGATCTAATTTTTTCTACACTCGAGATGATGATTTCAGACGCCTTATCTATTTCTTTTTCTGTATTCATGGATGAAATAGATAATCGCACACTGGACAAGGCCCTCTCGTTAGAATAGCCCATTGCTTTCATGATTCTGGATGGTTCTCTTTTACCTGTGCTGCATGCAGATCCACTAGCAATGCACAAACCTTTTTCGTTAGTTAGAATCAGTAAATCTCCAGCATCGACGTTTTCAAAACTCAGGTGAGAGGTGTTTGGAAGTCTCCGTTTTGTGCATCCGTTATGATGAACACCCTCAATTTTCTCAAAGATGTTTTTTTCAAGTCGATCTCTGAGACCGGCAAGTTTTTCGGTTCCATTTGAGAGTAGCCTTTTTTTTGCCAACGCCGTTGCTTTGCCCATACCGACAATTTGTGCAACGGCTTCTGTGCCGGCTCGTTTGCCATTTTCCTGCCCTCCTCCAATAAGAAAAGGTGAAAAAGGTGAACCCGAACGAACAAAAAGGGCTCCTATACCTTTCGGGGCATGAAACTTATGCCCCGATATGGAGAGAAAATCTATGGGGCATTCGTTTGAATCAATATTAATTTTGCCAGCTGCGTTAACTGCATCTGTATGAAATAAGGTATTTCTTTCTTTGGTTATTTTAGCAGCTTCTTGAATGGGTTGGCATATCCCAGTTTCATTATTAGCCCACATGATAGTTACAAGTGCAGTATCTTCACGTATGAGCCCTTCAAGCTCGTTTAAATCAATAACTCCATCGCCATTAACGCTTAATTCAGTTATTTCAATATTAGGCATCATTGACTTTGCGAACAAAATCACTGCCGAGTGCTCTACAGAAGTAGTAATAATATGGCGCTTTTTTGGATCAGCATTGAGGGCCGAGTATATTGCAGCATTGTCTGATTCAGTCCCGCATGAGGTAAAAACAATTTCTTCTTCTTTTGCATTTAGGAACTCTGCAACCTGAGTTCTTGCATTTTTTATTGCGTCATTACTTCTTTTACCAAGGTCGTAACCCGTTGAAGGATTTCCATATTCGTCCCGAAGGTATGGCTCCATCGCCAGAAAAACTTCTGGGTGAACCTTTGTAGTAGCATTGTTATCAAGATAAATCACCTTACAAATTTATTGGGTCATTGGTCGCTAGGTTCAAAAAGTTGGCTCTTATTGTCTAGAATCGCAAGCGCTTCTCCAACGAGAAAAAGTGAACCTGCAATAAGTATTTTGCTTTTGAAAGTTTTTGCTAGTTCAATGGCTTCGTTTACGGACTTTGTTTTTTTAATCTCTTTATCCTTTGTAATGTAACGACTGATATCAGAATGATCTGCTATTTTTCTTGTAGCATCTATTTCAGTTAATATTACAACGGCGGCTATTTCCGCAATCGATTCTACCATTGATTTTAAATCTTTATTTGCCGCAGCAGCAAAAATGACTGTGGCTTTTTCGTTTCCGTAAGTTTCTATCCAAGTTGAAACCAAAGCAAAAGCTCCATCTTTGTTATGCGCTCCGTCTATGATTATGTCACTTTCGTTGTCCCGAGTTAGTTTCTCAAAACGTCCTCTCCAGATAGTTTTGCCGATCCCTTCCACACAACATTGATCTTTAATATCTGGCAAAAACGTTTTTACTGCACCAATAGCTAGCGATGCGTTTTCACGTTGGTGTTTCCCTTTCAATGAGATTTTATCAAGGCCTGAAGAGTCGTTAACAAATAAAAGAGGGGCCTTAATTTCAGCGCTTTTTGATTCAAGAATATATTTAGCTTCTATCTTTTGCTTGGCTGACACGACGGGTACTCCAGCCTTAATGATTCCTGCTTTTTCCTTTGCTATTTCACTAATGGTTTCTCCGAGAATGTGTTGGTGATCAAGACTGATTGGTGTAATAACACAAACTTTTGGATTTACAATATTAGTAGAATCTAACCTTCCTCCAAGTCCGACCTCAAGAATAGCAACGTCTACTTTTTCATCTACAAAATATTCTAAGGCTAAGGCAGTCGTTATTTCAAAAAAGGTAGGTTCCTCATCCCAGCCTTCAACAAGAACTTTAATTTGGCTAATTCTTTTGGAGATCTCTTTTTCAGATATTTGAATGCCATTGATACGAATACGCTCACAAAAAGAGATTAGGTGAGGTGATGTAAAGAGGCCTGTTTTCTTTCCACAGTGCCTGAGAATTGAATCGATAAATGCACAAGTTGAGCCTTTACCGTTTGTCCCAGCAACATGAATGATGGGTAATTCATCAACTGGTTTAGGGATCTCAGTGATGAGTTTTTTTATATTATCAAGGCCGAGTTTAATTCCTAGTTGTTGGCGACCATATAACCAGTTTATGGCTTCTTCATAATCCATCTTTATATCAGTTATAAAAATAAACCGATGGTATTAGGGTAACAAATATCCAAGAATGCTTGCCAACTTTTCACGCATTTCCCTTCTTTCGACAATCATATCTACCAAACCATGTTGATGCATAAATTCTGCAGTTTGAAATCCTTCAGGAAGCTCTTGGTGAGTTGTTTCTTTGATGACCCTAGGGCCTGCAAAACCAATCATACAACCAGGCTCTGCAAGAATGATATCACCTAGAGTCGCAAAACTAGCAGTAACTCCACCAGTGGTCGGGTGCGTTAAAACTGATATGAAGGGAAGTCCTGCCCTGTCATGAACTGCGAGCGCTCCGCTCGTCTTAGCCATTTGCATCAGACTTAAAATCCCTTCGTGCATTCTTGCACCTCCAGATGCAGAAATGATGATTACGGCAGTTTTTTCTTTGGTTGCAAGTTCAATGGCTCTAGTGATTTTTTCTCCAACAACTGACCCCATACTTGCTCCAAGGAATCTGAAATCCATCACTGCTAGAACCACAGAATGTCCAATGACTTTACCTTTTCCTGTAATGATGGCTTCGGAGAGACCTGTGATCTTTTGATACTTTGTTAACTTATCCTTGTAGCCCTTAAAATTTAAAGCATCAACACTAGCCATCCCTTTGTCGGTCTCTTTGAAGGTTCCAGGATCGGTTAATGATTCAATTCTTTCAGGAGCACTCAAAGTGAAGTGATAATTGCAGTGTGGACAAACTCTTAAACTTTTTTTTAGCTCAAGCTCGTGTATGACTTCTCCACATCCTGTACATTTATGCCACAGTCCTTCAGGCATATCGCGCTTTTTGTCGGCGTTACCACGAAAGGGAGGCTTTTTGAAAATTGGCATACTCTATAGTNTATCTAAAGTGCTGTATTTAATTTCAACAATCTAACGCACTCATGATCTGAGGACAACTATCTTCAAGGGTCAACTTTCAAGCTGTTATCGATTGTTTCCTTCGCCTAATTTTTATCCAAAATATTGCAATTATACCTGTTAAAATTACGCCCACTAGAGGAATTAAGCCTTCCTTAAGGTCAGATCCTATGTAAGGCAGNAGAAAATTTTCTTTTAANTTTTGCGGTATATTTGAGTGATAATCATACGTCTTTACACAAAAAACCCATCCTGCATGTAGACCAATACTTAGCCACAAAGAAGAAGTGTATATTCTTGCCCAACCCAATACAAGACCTACTGCAAAGAGTGTNGCAAATCCTTTAGCAATAAATACAGGGTTCTCAAATTGGATAAAAATTTGACCAACNGTCCAAAAGCCAGTCCCAANNNAATGAATGTCTTCTGCAAGGAGTTTAGCGCATTGTGGCGGAGGCTTGAGAAAATGAATAATGGCAAAGAAAAAAGAAATAAACAACAAAGTTGCGTAGGTGTTTGTGGTTCTCTTTACCGCCCCAAATAAAAAGCCTCTGAAAATGAATTCTTCTAGTAATGCCACGGAGATGGCCGAAATCATGAATTTTGATAAGGCACTTATGTTTAGCGAATTTGTTCTTTCAAAAAAACCTAACCAAAAATAAATAATCCCAAAAACAAATAAAATACCTGCTGATAAAAGAAACCCAATGCCAAAGTCCTTGAAGCGATTAGGATTTTTATCCAACCCAAGAAGAGATTTATTTAAATTTAATGATTTAATTAATGGGTACGCACAGATTAAAGCGCCGATAAGCATTGACCGATTGAAGTAGCGACCGAAATGTGCATTATCTAATTTACTATCTAGCCAAACACCAATATCTCCAAAACTTCCCAATACCCTCAATTGTACTAGAGCCTTACAACCATGATACAAGAATGGAGCCAGGGCTGCTCCAAGGATCAAAGAACTTATGAACCAAGCTAATAACTTCAGAGCATCTGATTTAATAATCTTAAGCATACAAATGGTGTTCTTTATTTAAATGACATTTCATTGATCCTTGATGACATATTCTATGTTAATTATTAAATAAGTTATATGAAAATTCATGATTGGAAAGAGCGTACTGATACCGGAGAAAATCGCTTGTGGAGAGCGACAAAGCATGGAGGGAACTGGAAATTTATGTCAAAGCTTCAAAGATCTGAAGATGAATGGACGNCTCATGAAAAAATGGAAATTGAAGATTTAAAGATTTTTCGNGAGGTTTTATTCAATAAATATCAACGACGTAGGATTCCATGGGAGGATGTCGTGACAATTGACAACATGATTGAGGANTCATAACAATAATCCNACTANTATTTATTAAATGGCGATTACNACTAAAAGAGGAGATTGTGGTGAAACTGATNTAATGTTTGGCAGGCGTGTTGCTAANGATCATCCTCGTATTATGGCCGTAGGGGCCATTGATGAATTAAATTCTAATCTTGGGATAGTCAGAGTTTTATCCAAAGATGATNAGGNTCTCATAAAGAAAATTGAGCATATTCAAAATGAATTAATTATTCTGATGGGGGAAATTAGCACTCTTGAAGAGGATCTNAATCTTTATGAAGAAAAAGGTTTTGAGAGGTTCGAAGGTGGACGAACAAAAGTATTGGATGAATGGATAAAAACTATTGAGGATAAAGAAACTGACTACGCGGGTTGGGCATTACCTGGTGCCAGTGGATCAATTATTTCAGCCCACTTAGATTCTGCTAGAGTAGTTTGCCGAAGAGCAGAGAGAGAGTACATAAAGGCCGATGAAGACCCTAACGAATCAATAGTTATTTTTTTAAATAGGCTGTCTGATCTTCTATGGCTTATGGCAAGAGAAGAGGACAAAAGAAATTAGTTTGGAGGAATTTGATAATAACNAACAGCCATTAAAAAGAATCATTAATCCTGAATAAGCTCCTCCATTATTTCCTTACTATTGCGGATTTTCATGACTTCTTTTTCAATTTTTTCTGCAGCAATTTGAATTTCAGTTAATTTTTTTCTTTTTGATGAGTTGCCGCGTGGAGGAGAGGTTTTAAATTCTCTGACAAGTTTGCCAAAATCTTGAATAGAATCAGCATATGACCATACCCGCTTGTCGAGTTTTAGTCTGATTCCTTTGAGTTCGCTAATGGCTTTTGCAAGATCATCTGTAGCAAGTGCATCATTTGGATCTGAGCTGGAACGCGCGGCTTGGAGCAGCGTAGATGCAGAGTTTTCAGTTTTCTCCAATGAGCCTTGAAGAGAAAGAGTTTTTGGAGCCCTTCCTGTTGCAACTTGTAGCGCAAGTTTTGCTGATAAATGATTAGGTGCTAATTCAAGAATTTCTCTAAGTTTTTTTTGAACTTTAGCGTTTTTGAGAACACCAGTTTTGTGTCGAAAAATAGCTGATTGAATTTTATTAAATTCTTCAATTGATGTTTTGATGTCTTGATNCTTATCAGTGAACGCNATTTTAGCTGCTTCATCGAAATCATCGATGGTGAAGACCTGTATTCTAGAAACAGTATTAATCCCATTAAGCAACACTAGATCAGAAAGNGATCTGGCATTTTTTGNGGGAATGGCTACATACTTACAACTTTTGCTAAATGCTCCTCTAACTTTTGCTGGCACCCCTCCAACTGGTTGAACGCTTCCATCTGCATTCATATCACCGGTCACTGCAAAAAATGGGTCTATCGTATGACCAGTAACTAATGAATCTAATAATAGTGCACAACAAATTGCAGCAGANGGTCCATCCTTGGCGGTAAACCGATCTTCAAATGCTATTTCAATATCATACCCAGAAGGCCAGGTATCGTGTTTAACACGTANATACTTTGTTACCTCTTTTAATGCACTGTCCATGGCCTTGCCGACCCTTTGATTGAATCGAATAGTAATTGGATTATCCCTCTTATCTAAAGGCGTAGCAGTTGCATTCATTTGGGAGGCTTTACCTGCAAAATTTCCATTAGACAAAGGTTGCACCAATAGACCCTTGAGCTTGCTTTGTCTTAGCTTGAGCTCCGAAGCATTGGTAAAGTGTAATTGCCAAGAAGCAAAAAGCACGAACCCGATGAGGCATTTTTTCATTCGTGAAATGTGAGGAAATTTATTCCAAACCATTAGGTAAAAAAATCAATTAACCAAATATTTAATCACTTTTGGCCATGTTGATAATTGTTTTGGCGAAAATTTGGTCATAAAAANCATTTCATTGGATTAATTTTTTTAAATGGAGGTTTNCGACCTNAAAATCATTTNAGNNNGTAAANCNTTCATAATTAGCGATATATNAATAAAAANATNTTNAAATTTAAGTACGGATTTGGTTGTTTTTTAACTTAAAATGAACACCCTTAAAATTTGTGAATGTCATCACTAGAAGAGGATATTAACTTTAGATTACCTTCGTTTTAGAGGTTAATTCCCAAACTCCAATAAAGAATGATCAAAGCTTTATACTCGCTCCCCCTTTTTTGTCTGCTATTCATTAATCTTTCACAAAATATTAAAGCCGAGCAGGTCGTCATAAGTGAAATTATGTATCACCCCAAGACAGGTGGTCATGAGTTTGTTGAAATTGAAAACCTCACCTCTACTCCTTTTGACATTGCTCTTTGGAGATTGAGTGGTGGTGTGGACTTTGAATTTCCAGACTTCAGTTCGGCATCTGCTAGAAACACTTTTTTGAAAGCTTTTGAGAAAATTATTATATGCGATACAGATCCAGGAACTTTCAGAGCCTTTTATGGATTACCTTCCGCAGTGCGAGTGTTTGGACCTTGGAAAGGCAACTTAAGCAATAGCGGCGAGCGTATCAATTTAAAGGATAAAAATGGAATTAATAGATGCACTATTAGGTATGCCAATAAAGGGAATTGGCCTGTAGCAGCTGATGGCACTGGCCATAGTTTGGTCCTTTTTGATAATACTCGGGCAATCGATGATTACCGTTTGTGGAAAGCAAGCTCAACCATTAATGGAACTCCCGGTTCGAATGAACCAGCAGCAGCAGAAGAACCATATTCTAATCCTGAAGTGGATCTGAGTGTTGGAATTCCATACATAGAGTACTCTGATGCATGGGATTTTAATGATCAAAATGTAAACCTTGGTACGCGATGGAAAGATTCGAATTATAACTATTCCCATCCTGGGTGGACCAGAGCAAACGCTGCAAGCAATATTGGTGGTTTGTATGGATTTGAAAGTTCTGCGCTCCCTTCCCCAGGCTTGAGAACTCCCCTTTTGAATAGTTCAACGGAAGCGAACCATATAAGTTATTACTTTAGAAAAGAGTTTAATTACAGTGGGCCTATTTCAGGTGTTCGTCTCACTGTTGATTTGATTAATGATGATGGATGTGGGTTTTGGCTCAATGGGCAATGGATAGGAGGAGTTGCCACTTCTAGCGGTGCAGGTCATACGACCACTGCAGATAGGGTCGTTGGAAATGCTGAGGAAGAATTAGGAGTCATTTCAATTGCAAACCCTCCGCTCGTTAGTGGCAAAAATGTAATTGCTGCAGCTGGTAGACAAACAAACAATTCTAGTTCCGATTTCATTTTTGGTGCGAAAGTAAGCCTTTCTGCACCTGTGGCACCTTCAATAGTGATCAATGAAATTTTGCCAGCAAATAATCAAACTGGATTTGTGGAATTTTATAATCCAACTGATCAGAACGTTGACCTCAGTGAATGGTATATCAGTGATCGAGCCTCAAATCTAACTAAGAAAAAAATATCTGGAAACATAACAATTGAACCAGGGCAGTTTGCTTCCGTAGGTTTCAGGGACTCTTCGCTAAGCGTTTCTTCTACCACCACAATTTATCTCACCAAGCCCGATGGTACTACTGTTGCCAGTGCTGTTAGCACTCAGATGCCTTTGGATGGTCGATCTCTGGGCCGTAAACCGGCCGGAGGAGGGTCATGGTTTTTATTTACTTCTCCAACAAGAGATTTGCCCAATGAGAGTTCTAGTGGTCTTGGTCTCAAGTTAAAAATTAATGAAATACATCTGAATGAGGAAGAAACTATTGATTGGGTTGAGCTTTACAATCTCAGTGAATCGGTCATATCAACTCAAGGACTATTCCTCGCCACTAGAAGAGATTTTTCTGATAAGATCGAACTAGGTGCTGCAATCCAGGCGAATAAGTTTAGTTCTTTTTCAACGCAATTTAATATTTCAGGTGATTCTCTGAGGCTTTTCTTGATTGATTCTGCTAATACAGTTTTGAGTGCGAGTTCTATTAATTTAAATAATAATCAAAATTTTTATCAGGCCTATCCAGATGGCTCTGGAGATTTTTATGCGGGTTATTCGGGAACAAAAAATGCCTCAAATGATCCAGATAGGTATTCAAATGTGGTCATAAACGAGTTGATGGTAGAACCACCGAATGGTGAGAGAGACGGCGAATTTATTGAATTATACAACAAAGGGAATTCGCCTGTCGATGTTAGTGCGTGGTCTTTTTCTGAGGGCATTGATTTTTATTTCCCAGGCGGAACAATAATACCCCCTAAGGGCTATTTAGTGATCGCAGCAAATCCTGTTATTACGTCATCCGCTTTTCCTAGTGCCAGAGTTATTGGGCCATACATTGGTAATCTTGCGAACAACGGTGAATTCATTCGCTTAGTTGATCAATGGGGGAACACAGTTGATAAACTGCATTATCATACAGGTGGTGATTGGCCAAGATTGGCTGCTGGAGGTGGAAGTAGTTTAGAGTTGAGGCATCCTGATATGGACAATGCCGACCCATCTGCATGGGCCGATTCTAATGAATCAAATAAATCTAGTTGGCAGACTTTCAATATCAGTGAGCAGTATCAGCAGTTAACGACTCGAGGATCTTCCAGCGACTATGAGGAATTACACATTTTCGCAGTAGGCGACGCTCACATTGCGCTTAGAAATGTTTCCTTAACCAGAAATACCAGTTCAACAAATATTTTACCAGGAGGTGGAGAAACCGTTTCTCGTAGTGGAACAGGTTCCAATGGATGGCTGTGTCAGGGCACCCATCATGCCAGTGATAAAGTTGGTAACGAATTTCACATTATTTCATCTGGTCACGGAGATAATAAAGCGAACAGGTGTGAAATTGATGTGACACAAATTAGCAGAAACGATAATCTAACATTTAGTTGTCAAGCTCGATGGATTTCAGGAAAGCCAACGTTAGTAGTCAACACATGGGACCGATCTTTTGGTGGGGTTCTTCATCTTGAATTACCTCAAAACTTGGGCAGTGCTGGAGCAGCAAATACAAGTTTAATCAACTCGCCGGCTCCGACAGTTTCTGGTCTTTCTCATAGTCCACCGGTGCCGACTTCATCTGATCCGGTTGTTGTCACTGCAAAGGTGAGTTCTTCTTCAACCATNAGTTCGGTAAATGTTTATCATCGCCGCTCAACGAGTTCTGGTAACGAAAATTATCAAACCACACCAATGAACGATCTTGGCAGAGACGGTGACCAGTTGGCAGGAGATGGTATTTATTCCGCAACCCTCAATCAGTACCAAAGTGATAACACAATAGTTCAGTTTTATGTAAGAGCTGTCAGCGGTAACAGTATAACGTTTAGTCCTGGCCCTGCNCCTGAATTACCAGCTATGTGGGTAGTTGATAACAGTAATATTCCTAATGATCTAAGATCTCAAAGGTTTGTTATTTCAGAATACGATCGTAATTCATTAAATGCTAATACTGGCGGAGGGTCATCCCGAGACTATGATTTCCCTAGGCTTTCAAATCAGTATTTCAATGCAACATTCATATCTAATGAGAGGCACATCATATACAATTGTGAACTCAGAAAAAGTGGAAGTCCTTGGACAAGGGATNATGGCAATGGTCTATCTAAGGCCAAATGGAAGCCACCAGGAGACAAACGTTTTAGAGGATATTCTAAAAGATCCATTGATTCAGATGCTGGCGGAGGGAGAGCTTATCATGGTCGTATTATAAGGCACTGGCTCTATCTTTTTGGTCATCCAGCTAATGAGCATGAATTTGTAAGAACAATTATTAATGGAGGCTCGGCAAGTCTGAGGGAAGATCTAGAGCCTAACGCGAATGATTTCCTAAAAAGAAATTGGGAAGATGGTCAAAAAGGAGAACTCTATCGAATTGATGATGAATGGTGGTTTGATGATGGCTGGGGTCGTCAGAATCGTAATGCAGACTGGTCATGGAAAGGCACTCACGAACCCGAGCGATACCATGCAGAATGGATTAAAAGATCTCGAGAAAGTGAATATGATTATTCAGCGTTTACTACCTGGGTCAATAAAGTGGGTACGAATTCTTTCACTAGAGAAGAAATTGAGAGAATGTCCGACATTGATATGATGGCTGCGAATGCAGTTGTCCGAGGGTGGGTCGATGATTGGGATACATTGACCAGAAACCGAGGTAAAAATGGATATTTTTTACGCCGATACAATGATGGTAAATGGATGCTAATTCAGTGGGACTCTGACCTGACGTTTGGAGACTCCAATGCTGCTTTTTTTGGGAATCTATCAGGAGTTAGAAATTATTTTGATAAACCTTATGTTCGCCAGCGAGTTAATTACTACCTCGGTAAAATGATCAACGATTATGCTGCAACAGGACCAAGAATGCAGACCTGGTTTGATTTGGAGGAAGAGGCATCGAATTCTTACAGTAGCAATGAAAGCACTTACACTAACTGGCATAATAGACGAGTCAGCCGTGCCAGAAATGAGATAGGTTCAGCACTTAATGCGTCTTTNAATGTGACANCGGGTAATGGGAGTTCTACTTCAACAAGTGNNGATACGATATCTCTANCGGGTACCAGTGGTTGGGAGTCNTTCAAGATTCAAGTAGAGGGTCAACCTCAAGNGGAGTACAACTTTACCAATCAGACGAGATGGGATCTTAGTGGTATTAGACTTCGTCAGGGTACTAATCAATTAAAGGTCCAAGCTGTTGATGCCAGTGGAAAAGTTGTTGGCACTGAAACTTTTAGAGTGAACAAGACNAGNAATGCTGCTCCCGTCGTATTACTTGATTCGGACCCGTCCTCATACAATGTTGATTTGACCAAAGGGATTAGTATTGATGCCTCCTCTAGTTATGACCCTGAGGGTAATCCGCTATCTTACGAATGGGAGATATCGCCCACTACTGGTAATTCGGTATCGGGTCTAATTGCGTCGACAGTCAAGGCCAGTTTTGGATCTCCAGGCCTATATAATTTCACGCTCAGGGCTAGTGATGGCAATGGTAGAACCACAAGAATTACCAGAGAGGCAGCAGTTTATGCTGACTCAGGATGGAGTAGTTTTAATGATCCTCTTCTTCAAAATTATTGGGAGACTTTAAATATTGAACCTGCTGGCGCTAGTTCTACGCTCTCATGGTACTCACTTAGTGATAAACCAGGAAAGCTTGTTTTAAGCATGCCTTCTGGTACTCCAAAAAGATTGACGATGACAAATCCGAGTCATCCAATTATTTGGAGAACATTGCCCGAATCCACCGACTGGTCATTACATACAGATTTGAGTCTTGATACTNTACAACAAGGTGATTTTATCAGTGGCCTGATTGTAGAAGTTCAGGAGGGCTTGCAGACAAGACGATATGTTTTTGCAATGGAGGATGGAGATTTTCTCAGAGTCAAAAGGTCTTCAGGAGGAAATTACAGTCAATTAAATTCAAAATCNTGGGATCAGGGTAACTCAAAGATACGTATCCGTAGAACGGATCGACAATTAGTTTTTGAGTATCAGGGTGAACCCGGTGAATGGATTCAAGCATATTCTCGTAATTTGTCTGTTAATACTAAGGCTTTGAAAGGTGGTATTTTTGCAGCTTCTGATAATTCAACTACGAACGCTAAATTTGAATTTGATTACGTTCTATTGGTTGATCCAGCACTTTCAAATGATTATCTCGATTCACTTCGAATAACTGAAATTATGTATAATGCTCCTGATAAAACTGGGGTTGAATACATTGAACTCACAAACATAGGTGATGTGCCTATCAATCTTGCAGGGGTTAAGTTTGATCAAGGAGCTCCATTCAACCAACTTATTCTACCAGAATTTATTATGAGCCCTGGTCAACGAGTTGTTGTTACTAATGATCGTGAGGCATTTCGAGCTGTNTATGGTGATGACGTAGTTGTTGTTTCAGGTTGGGCTGGAGGNGCGCTTTCAAATGGAGGTGAGGAGGTTGTTCTTAGAGACCCTGANAACAACGTTATCTTGAGGTTTGATTATGACAATGCTGGTGGGTGGCCAGAACGCGCTGATGGAGGGGGTAGTAGTTTAGTCGTTGTTGATGCTAAGGGCGATTACGGTGATGAGAATAATTGGAGAGCGAGTTATGAGTATGGTGGTTTGCCNGGAAAAGAGAACAAGGATAATGAAAATTCATTAGTAATTACCGAAATTTTAAGTCATACCGATCTTCCTTTAGTAGACACTATAGAAATAAAAAATAATTCTGATTCAGATATTGATATTTCTGGATGGTACATTTCAGATTCGGATTCCAATTGGAAGAAGTATCAAATACCTCAAGGGACCATTATTCCTGCACAAGGATTTATTACTTTTGATGAATCTCAATTCAATCCTAATGGGATATGGAACCCTGATGCAGTAGAACCCCAAGACACCGAATTCGCTATTAGTTCAAGTGGGGATCAAATATACCTCATTGAGGCAACAAACGGCAGACCGCTTTATTATGCGGCTGAGAGAAAATTTGGGCCCTCGAGAAACGGCATCTCTTTCGGGCAATACTACAACTCAGAGGGTACAGAATATTTTACCTCTTTGGATAAAACGTCTCTTGGTTCTGAAAATAATGCCCCTCTAGTCGGCCCTATCGTCATTACGGAGATTATGTATGAGAATCGCTCTGGAGAAATGAGCTGGGTTGAAATTCAGAACATCAGCAGTAGAACGATTGATTTATTTGATCCTTCGAATCCGGAAAGTTTATGGAAAGTTGGAGGATTATCTTTTCAGTTTCCTCCTAATCAATCATTACCTCAGGGCGGGGTTGCTCTGATAGTAAGTGGAGACCCTATCCTATTTCGGGTTAATAACTCTATCCCGGATAACATACCAGTCTATGGACCTTTCGAAGGCACTCTTCAATCCAATGGAGAAAACATTCGCGTGCAAATGCCTGAACTAAGAGAACCTGAACCTAAATATATTACCATAGATGCCGTCAGGTATCTGGCTTCAGAAACATGGCCATCACCCCAATTAGATTCAGGATTTTCTATAGAAAGAATATTTGTTAATGAGTTTGGAAACGAACCCAAGAATTGGGAAATTTCTGAAAATGAAGGAGGAACTCCGGGCGTTAGCATTTTACCGCCAACCGATTCTAGAATTGATTCCACTGTCAGCACTATTACAAAGAAAGTTCAAATCGGAGTAAATGCTCCAGAGGTGAAATTCAAGATAGCCAATTTTGGTATTGAAAATTTAGAATATACCGTTGAAATCGAGGGTTCGTCTTGGATTGACATTGAACCAAATTCGGGTTCTTCCACGGGACTCACTGACGTTAATGACCACACGGTATCATTTAATTCGAGTAATTTAGATTCAGGAATCTATGAGAGCGTCATAAAGATCTTAAGCGATACGGCAGATAATTCTCCTTTTGAAATTCCTGTAAGGCTTGAGGTCATTAAACCGGAATTAAATGTGAGCCAAAATGAAATTACAATTGCCACAAGAGAAGGTCAAAACGCTGAGGATTTCTTTTTTGAAATCAGCAATAAAGTTTCTGAGGTGTCGATGAATTATAATTTATCATCAGACGTATCATGGATAAGCATCACTCCGAACCAGGGCTCTTCCTCTGGACCTACAGATCTTCAAAGGCACATACTGACCTTTTCTACATCTGATCTACCTAATGGTAACTATAATGGAAATATTACAATTAGCGCAGGAAATGCGATAGGTTCACCGAACACAATTCCTGTTAATCTAATTATTGCCGATGGTCTACAATTCTATTTGGATTCGCGTTCAATTAATCTAGGACCATTAACATCGTGGCAAAATTCTGGTCTAGCTGGTGGAAGTTTCAGCCCTGAGTTAGAGCCACCCGTTGTTGAAGAGGTCAATGGTGTAAGAGCCATCTCATTTAATGGTGAGAGGGACTGGCTAGTCGGTCCTGCTGCACCAGAATCAATTCTAGGAAATAACCCGCATTCTATTGAAGCTTGGATATTTAATCCAGAGGTTGGTTCTCAGGAATCAGTCATATCTTGGGGTAGGCAGTCTGGAACCTTGGGTGGACTTGTTTCCTTGAATCATGGAAGTCAAAATATATACGGTGGGGTTGAACATTGGGGTGGTGCTTATTCTGCGGGATGGAATAATACTGAGGAGGAGGGACAATGGACGCACATTGCCTATAGCTATGACTCAGCAGGAACGTCTAGACTCTATCTTAATTCTGAAGAAGTTGAATCAATTAACCATGGTCCGTTGAGTGTTTACTCGAAAGACACGTCTGATCGATTGCTGCCCACGGTGATTGGTGCTCAGAATGAAGGGAATGGAACTAGGAATAATTCGGTCTCAGCATCGTTATCGATGGCTATTATCAAAATTTATGATCGTGCATTGAATCAAACTAGTATCGAAAGAAAATATAACTCTGAAGCATTAAATTTTGGAAGAGAGCCAACGGTTGACGTTGACAATGACGGTGACGGTTTAAATTCATCTGAAGAATTAGCGATTGGCACAGATCCAAACGATTCGGATACAGATGATGATGGATTTAATGATGGTGATGAAGTCGCTATGGGAACAGATCCTTTAGATTTCAATTCCAGATTACAAATAGAAGCTATTACAGGCCCAGAGGCTGATAAGGTTTCCATAACTTGGTCTAGTGTTACTGGTAAAAAATATGCCGTTGAGAAAAGTTTAGATCTTAAAAATTGGATCCAACTAGGAAATGTTACTGCGCCAGAAGGCAATGAGACGACTTTCTCTGATGCAAATATCGATAGTTCAAATAGTATTTTTTATCGGATAAAATTAGTTCAATAAATCGACTAACCTTTCATTACTGGTATATATCGCCTTTATTGTTTTGAGCTGGCAGTGATTTATTGATATCATTGTTAGGCACTAATGAGTTTACCTTTCAAATGAAAAGAGTCCTATACATCCTCGTTTTTTTTATAAGCTTTTCTAAACCGATCATAAAGGCTAATGAGCCCCTAAATTCCAAAATTACAATTGGATGGAAAGATGATATTCTTAGTGTTTTTCATCCTAATATCCCTGGAGGTAAAATTGAAACGTGGTACTTGGAAGCGTATTGTCGACCAGGTTCAACAGATAGGGTTTGGGATAAAACAGTTATTGGTCATGAAACTAAAATGTTGCATTCAAATCATGACGGCACGGAAATAAAATTAAGATGTCATCTCAAGGATGGTGTCATCGTTGATCACCTAATTCGAACAGATATTAATGGTGTTCGATTTAATCTTATTGCTAGGAACCCAACAAAAAAAACATCACAAGCTCATTGGGCTCAACCTTGCATTAGAGTAGGAGAATTTACAGGGCACGGTGCTAGTCAAACTGATGATAAGTATGCCTACATTAAAAACTGTTTTGTTTTTCAGGACAAAGATGACATCCCAGATTTTTTACCAACAAAGGATTGGGCCCTTAAAGCGAGATACACACCAGGTCAGGTATGGAGACCTATCAATATCAATGGTAATGATGTGAATCCTCGCCCACTGCACCCGACGACACCTTATAAAAATATTATAGGCTGTATTTCTAAGGATAAAAAATGGTTATTAGCAAGTGTTTGGGATCCTTGTCAGGAATTATTTCAAGGCGTTATCCGGTGTATTCATAGTGATTTTAGAATTGGAGGATTAGAGCCTGGAGAACAAAAAGAAATTCGTGGAAAAATGTATCTGATGGAAAATGACATAAATAAGTTTATGAAGCTTTATGATCAGGAGTTTCCATCCAAATAATCAAAATGATTTGGGATCATGAAGACATTAACAATTGTTAGACATGCAAAATCATCTTGGAACACTAAACATATTGATCACGACAGGCCTCTAAATAAGCGTGGCCTAGATGCTGCTCCGAAAATAGGTGCTGAAATATTGCGAAGAGGTATCGTTCCTAATAAAATATTTTCAAGCACAGCAGTCCGTGCGGCGACAACAGCTCAATTGATTGGTCGGGAAATAGGCATCGAGCCATCTGAAATTTTTTATGATAAAGAGCTCTACTTAGCATGCATAAAAGACTATGAGAAGGTTATTAGAAGAATTGATGAAACCTTATCAATTGAACATTTAATGATAGTATCTCATAACCCGGGTTCTCATGAACTTTCACATTATCTTGTGAATAATGATGTTATTGACCAGTTCATAACATGTTCTGTGGCAAGCATAGATCTTGATATAGATTATTGGGGGGAGATAGATCAAGGAGTGGGAAAACTCATTGATTTTTTTACACCACATGATCTTTGATGCTTTGCTGAGTTATTTTAGTCAATGCAGACAAGAGCATCACTTAATTCATTCTCATCCGAGTCATTCCTAGGNAAACTATCCGCTAAAAGTGAACCCGCTTCTTCAATAATTTNAATCATAGAATCTGCTGGGCTTTTCTTTTNCTTTAGCGATGCAGTCAATTTTTGACAAAGTGTTTCTATGGTATCAATGCNTAAATCTTTCTCGATTTTTTCATCCCCAAGNATGACAGCTCTCTTTTCAAAAAAAGAAATAAAAATTAAAAGCCCGGANTCTGATGANGTGTGATGAACTCGCTGATCGTAAAAAATTTTTGAAGCATTACTAATAACCTCATCACGCATTTCAATCTGTGGAGTAAATAATTTTTTTAACCATGCCAATCGATTAGAAACGATCACTCCAACCATAAAGCCTGCAATGAGTGATGCGATTAGATAAAGCGTGAATGGAATTTGTTGAAAAAAATTATCACTCCAAGAAGCAACTCCCCCTCTATCATATTCTGGCATGAAGGCTAAAACGTTCACCATGACTACAATTCCAATAAGCAGCCCTATAATATCTTCTGCACGGTCGTATCGGCCTGAACTAGTGACGGCTACAGGAATGATCTCTGCAGAGGTTTTTAATTCAGCCTCCTGTACAGCTTTGGAAATATTCTTTCTTTCTACCTCAGTGAAATATTGACTCGATTTTTTCATGAAATTAAATGCCTTTATAATTTAATTTACCAACTACCCGATGCTCCTCCTCCGCCTGAATATCCACCACCTCCAAAAGAGCCTCCCGAATATCCTCCTCCGCCTGAATATCCACCACCACCACCACCGGAATTACCAAAGGTTTTTAAAATAAAAAATATTATACCAAAAATACCTGCCCAAAGCATCCAGGCCCAACCGCTCTGGCCGCTTTTCACTATGGAAATGGCACTGAATATTCCGAGTACAATGACGCCTATATAAAGCAAATAGTTTGGCTCCTTATCTCCAATATGTTGATATTCACCTCCTCCGTGACTGCCTCCAATCTCAATGTTTGCTCCTTTGGTAAGCATGTCGGCAAGGCTTTCAAAACCATGTTTAATACCTAATGAAAAATTTCCCTGTTTAAATTTTGGTATAATGACTCGGTCCATTATTTGTTTACAAACATCATCTGCATCCCTTCCCCATCCAGCTCCGAGCTGTATTCTTGCTTTTCGGTCGTCCTTAGAAACAAGTAAGAGGATGCCTTTATTAAGAGTATTTGGATCAAAACCATCAATTTCAACAGATCCAATCTCCCACTGATCAAATAGAAAATGGGCGAAGGTTTCGATCCTTATAGGCTTTTCTACATGGTCACGCATTTTTTTGATTGTTACCACGATGATAGGGTTGCCTGTCTTTGTTAGTATCTCATTTGCAGCTTCTTTAATTTCTTGTTTATGACCGTTATCAATTAAACCGGCCAAGTCTTGAATGAATTCTCGTTGTCCGGGTTTAATGATGTCGTAAATGAAACCCTCGCCTTGTGCGACATTTAGAAATAATGGTCCAAGGAGAATAAGAAGTTGAAGAGAAATGTTTTTCATAATCCTTTTAGTGATTAATCTAATCAGTAAAAGGAGTATCTCTTAGAATGACTTCGTTGTGAAGATCTTTTTTAGTATTGTTAGTTTTAAAGGGATTTTTACCAGTTTTTACATACCCCAAACCAATTATTTCATTATCATTGGAACAAACACTGGTTACCTCACCAATTTTATTATCTTCATTATCAAGTAATTCCCAACCAGGTTCGGGTAACGATTCTCCAGAAAATGTTAGTCCTACTAACAATCGATTAACTCGACCTACACTCTTGATTCTAGAAATAATTTCTTGTCCAACATAACAACCCTTGTGGAAATCAATGCTCGTTCGCTCAAGTAAGGCTTCTTGGGGAAGAGTGTTAGAATTGAGCTCACAACCCCATTTAGGAACACCTTGTTTTATTCGATATTCTTCTAAGCTTTCATCACTCATCCAATTCGAACCATCAACCAAATCCCCTCCCTTGATCCAGTGG
>NZSO01000084.1 GCA_002696885.1 Verrucomicrobiales bacterium
CCCAGCCGCAGGGGTTTCCTCAGCCGCAGGGGTTTCCTCAGCCGCAGGAGTTTCCTCAGCAATTGAGCTTTGCTCTTCTTGAGCAGATTGCATTTCTTTGACAGCAGAAACACCAGCTCCTATTAATGATCCTTTGGTTTTACCTGTTGGTTCTTTAAGTGTCGTTGCACTTTTACCCAGTCGATCTCTAAGATAATTTAACCTTGCTCTTCTTACTTTGGCTTTCTTGCTAACTTCTATTTTAGCAACCTTAGGTGAGTGCAGTGGGAAAGTACGCTCAACACCTTCACCACTTGCAATTTTTCTGACTGTGAAAGATTCATTGATTAAACTCCCTCTTCTGGCGATGCATATACCTTCAAATATCTGTATACGCTCCTTACCTCCTTCAACGACTCGGCAGTGAACTTTCACTGTGTCACCAACGTTAAATGTATTCACATCAGTGTTTATTTGCTCACGCTCAATTTTGTTAATGATATCTGTAGCCATTTTATTTGTACTTAAATACTGAGGATTCTTTTAAAAAAAGGGCGATATTCATAGTGCCTTTATCGATAAGTCGCAACACCAAATTAGCCTAAATTACATATTTCACTACTTTGAAAGCATTTAAGCAACTTACGTTTAAAATCATAATTTATAAAAAAAACGTAAATATCGCCTTTTGTCACTTGTTTAGAGCAATATATAATTATTTTTAATTATAAAATTGGCGGAGTGGACGGGACTCGAACCCGCGACCTCCGGCGTGACAGGCCGGCGCTCTAACCAACTGAGCTACCACTCCATTGATAATTAAGTTGGACAATGATTTTAGCCGACCAAACGGTATGTGCAACTGAATTTAAGATAGAAATATCAAGTGGACTGAAATTAATATCTTTAGTCATATCTATAACCAACACTATTGACTGTTTACTGAATTTAAGATCCCCTCAAAAACTAATTTAGAGTCTATTGTATTATTTGTAGTACCCTCAAATTCTGAATCGCTAATAAATACCGGCCAGTCAGAAATCTCGGTGGGTATTCTACCATGAGATCCTTTAACCAAAGAGGCATCAAGAGGAATGAAATCCATAATAGTGCGGAACCCTAACTTCTTTCTGATAAGTTTATAAGCAGCTCTTAATTTGAGAAATTTTAAGTTTGGATCAAAAAACAACTCAACTGGGTCATAACCTGGTTTTCGGTGAATATCAACGCACCTTGCAAAATCTGGCGCCAAAGCATCATCATTCCAATAATAATAAGTGAACCAACTTTTGGAGTCTGAAATTACGACAAAATCGCCTCCCCTTTCATGATCAATTGAAAACGGATCATTTTCTTTGGGGCTTAATACTTTTTCGACCCCATCGACGGATCGCAATATTTCTGCAACCTGATCTTTAACACTCAGATCATTAACATAAACATGGGCAACTTGGTGATCAGCAACAGCAAACGCTTTACTTGCCCCCAAATCGATCATTTCTAGGCCTAGTTCATTTTTTATACTTATCCAACCCTTTTCTCTAAATATACGGTTGAGATGAATTGGCTTATCAACCGGTGTTATTCCATATTCAGAGAGAATAGTTATCTTAATATTTTTTTTAGCATAAAAATCATGAAGATCTTTGAATACTAAATCTATTTTAGATAATTCAGAATTTATAACTGCTGCGTTTGGACCGTCCTTTTGCAAACAGTAATCCAAATGAGGCAAATAGACCAATGACAATGTTGGCGAGTGCTTTTCTTCAATCCATTTGGCGGATTCCGCAATCCATTTTGTAGACTCAATTCCAGACAAGGGCCCCCAAAAATTTTGGAAAGGGAATGCGCCCAGGTCATTTTTAACCTCATCCCTCATCGACATTGGATTTGTATAAACGTCAAAAACCTTACTTCCATCAGAGGGATATATCGGACGAGGTGTTATGGAATAATCGGCGGTTGAGTACATATTGTACCACCAGAAAACTTTTGCGCATGTAAACGCTGAATTTTCCTCTCTCAAGATATCCCAAACTTTAGGGCCTTTGACCAAATGATTTGATTGCTTCCAAAATTGATGTTCAGCCAAATCACGCGAATACCACCCATTGGCAACAATACCATGATCTTTGACATCCTTACCTGTGAGATAAGTGGATTGTGCAGTACAAGTAAGAGCTGGAAATACAGGCTTAACAGAATATTTAGACCTTTCTTGACAGAATGATGATATATTTGGAGTATACTCACCAATTAGGCGGTCTGTTAAACCAACAATATTTAGAACTACGCTTCTTTGCACAGTATTGACACTTTACTTCCCAAATGCTATTGCGCAAACACCTATAATCATTCTTGAATTCTTGCCATCAATAATTTTATAGATACAATTAAACTGAAATGTATACCTCCAACAAAAAAATTTTAAGCCCTGCTTTCACACTTATTGAACTACTAGTTGTGGTAACTATTATTGTTATCTTGGCAGGTGTTTCTGTTCCTGTTTTTAATATGGTCAAAGAAGGCGCTGATTCATCAAGCTCCAAGGCTAAACTGAAGTCTTTAGGAGATTTACTGGCTGCATATCAAGGTGACAACAATGGAAAGTTTCCTTCTATCGAAAGTAATGACGTTCAAATTGAAGGACTTGATAACTGGGTTTCCGAGTTGATNGTTGCCGCNAATCCGGATCTNGACTTAGAGGAAATAAGACAAGATCCACAAACAAATATTTTTGTATCCTCTGGATTAAAGTGGGATACCCCGACAGGTGGCATCTATCGAATTGAAAGAATTAATAACTCATATGCCGCCACTGACACGCTTGTAGGATATGATCTGGATGACAATCCTGATCCAATGAAGGGGCGTCACATTAGCCGAATTGAAAAACGATCTGACTCTATCATGTTGGTGGAGTCTCAACAAGTTGGCAATAGCCCGGAATGCAGACCTTGGATTTCATGGGAAGAGGCATCAGGAGATCTGGCATCTGGTGAACAATTGGCTAAAATTGTAGACTTCAGATATAAAAATCGCGTAAACGCATTAATGGCAGACTACAGTGTTAGGAGTTATAGTGAGGATGAAGCTGCAGCTATTCGTGACTATAATTGGATCGGAGAAAATTATCCTGACAATTATAGATAGTATTTATTTCGATGGTCCTGGACTTTGTTCAGTCATGCCTTCCTGAATATGGAGGAAGGTTCCTTTTTTATTACTCACAATAATATCAGGCTTATTGTCGCCAGTAATATCTTTAACTAAAAATTGAGTACCCACTCCTGAATCATTGTCAATTTGGTAGGGTATAAATTTAGCTTCTCCAGATTTTCCACCCGGAATTATCTTAAACCAGTATAAAACTGCAGGATCATTCCCCCCTGGATCATTGCCATTATGAGCCCACCACCTTTTCCCTGTAATGAGGTCTTTGATCCCGTCGCCATCCATATCAACTAATTGAGCAGAATGGGCCTGACTAAACATTACACCAAATTCATTATCCTCGGCTTTTGAACCCGTTATGACATGACGTTTCCATATTTTTTTTCCTGATTCAGAATCGGCTTGCTCAAACCATGTCAACCCATAGCTATGCGCCGCTGCAGCTGTATAAATATCATTGTCTCCATCGCCATCAAAATCGTAAGCAAACATGTCTGCCCCGCCCGGTCCAGTGAATTGAAATCTAAACTCCTTCCAAAGAGGATCCCCTTCCAAAGACTGAGGTTGCATCCACCAATGATCTTTATCAATTATATCCATTTTACCATCACCGTTTACGTCACCTACTCCAAGGCCATGAGTGTATTTTCCCCCAGTTGATTTCGGTGGTGAAACGTTATGTCTAGTCCATTTTTTTGTAGGTTCTTTCCTATCAAAAGAAAAATAGACAAATTGCCCACTCACTGAACCAACCATATTTGGCAATCCATTTCCAGTAACATCAATAAATTGAGGAGATTCATTTTCCAGTGAATCCATAGCTACATGAGCCTTCCACTCTCCATTCCCTCTAGGATTTTCATGCCAGAAAACCTTTTGCCCTGGATGGGTAACCCTTATAACATCATCCCAGCCATCACCATTAACATCATAGGCCCAGGTATTAAAATTCGGAGAATAACCTTTCGGTTTGAAGTCCTTCGTATCATAAATCTCATACCTTTTCTTAAAATCAGGACCAGCGTACCAATAAGGACCGCTCACAACATCAGAATGCTTATCGTTGTTAAAGTTTCCCGCTGAAGCACCCTCTGCGTAAAATTTATCTGTTAATTGGATTCTTTTAAATTTTGGCACTTCGGCAGCATTCAAAGCCCATTGCATTAATGTGAAAAATAGAATAGGAAAAGCTTTCATAGGTAATATTAGGTGTTTAAATATAAATTAAAATCAACTCAATTACCATCATAGATACTTTACGGACCATAACGCAATGAATGAAACTAGAATTGAAAAAGATACAATGGGTGAAATGGAAGTTCCAGCAGATGCATTGTATGGAGCCAGCACACAACGAGCTGTAATAAATTTCCCCATATCAGGTGAAACACTTAGTCCTTACATTATACATGCATATGGACTGATTAAGTGGGCAGCAGCTAGAGTTAATGGAGAACTGGGTCATGTTGAAACAACTCTTACAGATAAAATAGAAGTCGCTGCAAAAGAGGTTTACGAAGGCAAACATGATGAACATTTCCCAGTTGATATATACCAAACAGGATCTGGAACTTCAACGAACATGAATGCTAATGAGGTCATTGCAAACAGATGCTCACAGATCGAAGGCAAACCCATTGGATCAAAAGACCCAATTCATCCTAATGACCATGTAAATCAAGGACAGTCATCGAATGACACTTTCCCTACTGCAATGCACATTGCCGCAGGCGTTGCAGTAAAGGAAAACTTAATCCCAGCATTAGAAGATTTACATTCTGCTTTGAAGAATAAATCCGAAGAGTTTAATGACATTCTCAAGATTGGAAGAACTCACTTAATGGACGCTACCCCTGTTAGGTTAGGTCAAGAATTTGCTGGTTATGCAAAACAAATTGAACGTTCGGTAGACCGTGCACATAAGGCCCTGAAAGCTATTCATGAATTGGCATTAGGTGGAACAGCTGTTGGAACAGGACTTAATTGTCATCCTGATTTTCCAGCAAAAGCCATTGAATTCATTTCACAAAAAACAGGCATTGAATTTAGGGAAGCCGAGAATCATTTTGAAGCACAAGCAGCTAAAGATTCTCTTGTGGAATTTCATGGTCAACTAACTACAATAGCTACAAGCCTTTATAAAATCGCAAATGACATAAGGTTGCTAGGATCAGGGCCTAGATGCTCGATTGGTGAAATAAAATTACCTGCCACTCAACCAGGATCTTCAATAATGCCAGGAAAAGTAAATCCTGTAATGTCAGAGGCCGTTACAATGGTTGCTTCAAGAGTATATGGCAATCAATCCACCGTCGCATGGGCAGGTGCTAATGGACATTTTGAATTGAATGTATTTATGCCTGTAATGTCCAAAGCAATAATGGAATCCATTCAACTTTTATCGACGTCAGCAAAAACTTTCTCCTCTAAATGCGTTCAAGGTATCAAAGCTAATAAAGAAAGATGCAATGAATTGATTGAATACTCACTTTCAATGGTAACAAGCCTAGCCCCAATTATCGGATACGAGACTGCAGCAAAAATTGCTAAGGAATCTGTTGAAACTGGCAAGACTGTTCGGGAATTATGCGTAGAACAGTTATCAGATTTGAACATCAGTGAGGAAGAACTTACCTCAGCTTTAGACCCATCAAAGATGACTGAGCCTAGTTTGTAATAGATAATTGTACATGATTTAATATTTACGTTAGGATTATTTTTGCTTAACTTAGGGATTATTTTTTCACTCACAAAAGACGACTTATGGAATCAAATCAAACCAGGCGTAAATTTATAACTAGCACTTTAGCAACAAGCGCAGCCTTATCATTGCAAAGCTTCTCAAAGAATAAAAAACTATATTCGAGCGAAACACTAGTTACACAACTATACAAGTCATTAACTCGAAAACAAAAGTCAGAAATTTGTTTTGATTTCGATCATAAATTACGACTAGCCGTTGATAACAATTGGCATATTACTAAACCTCGACTTAACAACTCATATACACCTGAACAACAAGCGCTGGTGAAGGAAATATTTATGGGCCTTCACAGTGAAAAATATGCAAAGAAAGTTTATGATCAAGTTGTACACGACAGTGGACAGGCAGGGTTTGGCGATTCATCCATTGCACTTTTTGGTAAGCCAGGAACAGGGAAATTTGAATTTGTGTTAACTGGGCGTCATTGTACGCGTCGTTGCGACGGAGACTCTGTTGAAGGCACCGCTTTTGGTGGACCAATTTTTTATGGTCATGCGGCAGAAGGATTCGTCGAAAAGCCACACCATCCTGGTAATGCATATTGGTACCAAGCAAAAAAAGCCAACGAGGTTTTTCAAATGCTCGATGGTAAACAGCGAAAAGTCGCCTTGATTGATGAGTGCAGAGATGAAGAAGGTACTGACACCGTAAAACTGACAGGAAAGAAGAAGGGATTGGAAGGAATTCCCATGACCGAGTTAAGTGCTGATCAAAAAAATAAGGTTAGAGAAACATTGATTGATATCATGGCTCCTTACAGAGAAAAGGATTCCAAAGAAGCTCTAAAATTAATTGATCAAGCCGGTTTTGACCATCTACACATGGCATTTTCTGAAAATGAAGATGTTGGAAGAGATCAAGTCTGGGACGTTTGGCAAATCGAAGGTCCCTCTATGATTTGCTTTTTCCGAGGCGACCCACATGTACACGCATGGATTCACATTAAAGATAAAGCATAATTTTTTATCAATCTGCCAAGGGAAAAGTAGTTTAGGGCATTGTTGCTTTAATTCTAAAAAATACTGGCTTGTTTAAATTGTTATTAACGTCGATAGAAAAGGTAACTTTTTTAACTATGTTTCCTTCGTTGTTAACTAATGTTTCAACACTCCTTTCTACATTTTCATTGAGCCACTTATTCAGGTCATTAGACCACTCTGCTAACAAGGTTATACCTTGAGCTTTTGGATTCATATCTACAGAAACTTGAAGTGCATCTTTGTTGTCATTTTTAACAATTTCAATTGATAAAACATCAGATTCCTTTTCGAATGAAACAGGGTTAGTCCCCATCGCAAACTCAACTAATGCGCTGCGACCGTCATTATCTGTGTCAGAATTAGGTTCAATGTTACCATTCTCTGAAGACCATTCAGCAAAGGTCAGTCCCTCAACAATGGGACTTTCTTCACCGGGAGACCCACCAACAACAGAACTTAATTGCCAATTGCTTGCATCATCATGATCCGGATTAGATTCTGGAGAGATCAATTCAAGGCTAAAACCATTACCGTCCGCTTCCTCTGGCCATGGAAGTTTATCGTTATATGTAAAAGATCGAACCACCTCCCCAGCAACATTTGAAATAACAACGCTTTCTCCATCGTTACTTAGCCCGGTACTCCCCTCAAATTCACCAATGATTTTTGNAGCNACAGATTCGCCGTAACGAAAAGAGACCGCTGCAGNNTTTTTAACTAAAAGAACCCTTTCTCCGGGCTGTATAATCGTTCTACTGGCATTGGAAAAATCAAAATCAACTCCATCTGTAAAGGATGAACCAATTAACGATATTGGTTTATTATCAATGTTCAAAAGCTCAATAAATTCAAAATCGTCGCGATCTGTAAAACCTAACCTCTCTTCTTCGTCAGTTTCTTGAGCTGGTCGATACATTATTTCCGAAACGACTAAATTTTTATTATTTAATGCTGAATCACCAATAACATAAGTTGCCTGAGAGGGAGCACTCCATAAATTTCCATCAAACGCTCGAGCTGTCACTACTGCAGAGTCATTGAGAATAAAAGGTTCAGATGTAACTGTATGATTAACATCAAGTCTAGCACTGAACACAAAATCAGACCCACCTGCCGATGTGTTCATAGCTTGAATAGCAAGAACGTTACGTCCTTTTTTTAGAAGATCTTTGCGAGACGCCAAGTCAAAATTAGGCCAAGAGGATTCCCTAACGACAATGGAATCAAGTCTTGATCCTGATGCCCTTGAATCAAAACTTAATTCATCAGGCGCTTGAAATGTTGCAACACGCTCACCATTTAGAAAGGCAACGAAACCATCATCTATAATGGCTCTCATTATTAGAGAATTAACATTATCAATATTTTCAAAATCAAATTCATATCTAATGTAAATTGATGAAGCTCGTCCAGGTGACCGCATTAAGTCATAAGTGTCAGTAAGGACATAAGGAACTAATGGCCCGTTTGGCGTTTCATAGCCTAAACCGTTTTTACCAACCTCCCATGTACTATCATCAAAATCAGCTTGCACCCAATTTAAACCAATTTCATTATCGGTGGGCACAAAATATCGGCACGAGCTTTCATCATTAATTAATGATGTATCAATTGGGCCCCCTTGGAATGGAATAGCCTCAGGAGAAGGCTGACCACCTTCCAACCTTGGGTCAGTTCCATCAAGTGTGTAATAAACCTGACCATTTTGAGAGAGCATTGTCAGTTCAACTCCCTTATTTACAATACCAGCCGCCTGCGAAAGTTCTGGAGGTGTATACTTCGAGTATTGACTGTCAATCCATTCGACTCTCGTTTTCATCCATCCCTTCAGCTGTGAAATTTCAGACTCCCACCCTCTAAGGCTCCTATCTGCGAAAGTTCCACCATTTGGCCTCATACCGGTCCACTTGGCGAAGCTTCGCGCTTGAGCTTCTCGTATCTCATCAGCCATTCTGTCAATGATCCCATGAATGTTTTCTGTAGAAAAAGCAGTCCTACGAAGCTCAAACCATCTATCAGTGTGTCGCTGCCTGACATCAGGATAATGCGCGGATGCTGGATTTGAATTAGGGCCTATTAAATTACCAAACCATGGATACCTTCCGTCATACCAAGTTTTGCTAGAATCTCCACTACCATCCCATGTTCGTGGATTTGCATCTCGACCATCTTCAGATCCCATATTCCTATCAAAATCCCAAATTGGCCCAGCATTAACCTTACCCCCTTTATCCTTATGGTAATATGCACTTAGGCGTCCCCAGTCAACGTTCATTGCCAAAGTATTCAACCATTGGTGGTCAATAAATGAATCAACATCAAGATAATCACTAAAATGAAGTCCAGTTCTTGGATTGATACCACTTGGCCGATTTAATAGAGCTGCATTCATTTCATTCAAATAATTCTGAATGTATGTTTTTTGTTCTCTCGTGACTTCTCTGCCGCCCGGGTCATGTGGTATTAAAGCACCTCCAGCACCACCTACACTATAAGTTGGAGGGCTCCCTGCATCATTTCTATCTCTTTTAAAAATATAACCACCAGTTAGCTCATCTCCTTCATTGTCCCATGGCATTAATCGATCAATCTCTACGCGATTAGGATCCGTTTCGATTTTTTCCATTAATGAGTAAACTCCAAAATAATCAGAATCATTAAGTTCACTCCCACTAACATCATTGTACAGCTCAACAAATTTACTTCTTGCTGCATAACGACCGGCGTTTCTACTAATTTCGTAGATGAGTGGATTTCTTATTAATGACAAATCAAACCGATAGCGAGAATTGAAAATCCAATCCGCTTCACGAGCAAAACCAAATGGTCTAATGTTATTATCAAGGTCATCTCCCTCATTCCAAGTTTCTACAGACATACCATATTTCGGCCAACCAGAGGAGCTTGAACCTCGCTTTCTCACGCCTGACCTTGTGAAAATTTGCGGCTCTTGTTTAAGAGAAGCTCTTCCCGTTTCTGGATCGGGTTCAAAAAAGAAAATAAATGCATCTTTACGGGCAGTTGATCCGCTTTCAGGTGGAGCCCCCTTACCCAAGGTTGACATCACTATAATAGGAAGATTCGAGGTAAAGTTAGGAACGGATCCCGACATTTTTAGAAATGTTTTAGTAGCAACAGGTCCATCCAAAGAACCAGGAAGAAATGTTTGAGCCCTTATCTGTGTGGATTTGTTTATAGAGATTGGCCCCGTGTATAATTTCGATTCAGATCCAAATTCATTAGTTGGCAGTGAAAGGTCAGTTGTATATCGAATAATTGCTCCTGGTGTTTCTGTACTAAGTGACAATTCAAAATCATTTTCAAAAAGTTGACTTTCAGATGAAAAAACAACCTCGCTGGGTGGCTTATTAAAAATTATACCATTCGGCTTTCCTGGTGTTGCCTCTTTAAAAAATCCATATTGCACTCCCCCGCTCGTATCCTGAACTTCCGCTAGCAACTCAACTCCGATGACAAAATCTGATCCTCCAGAACTGCGGTTCATTGCCTGAACTGCCAAAACATTATTTCCTTCCTTTATTGAAGCCGCATTTGAGGAAACATCTTCAACCTCTGGAGAGGCAACCACTAATCTATCTAATCTTGACGCAGTCGCTCTTGAGTCAAAAACTACAGGATCAGGAGCATTAAGGTCAAAAATTCTCTCTCCATTAAGATAAGCAACAAATCCATCGTCAATGCTCACTGCTAATTGCGCTGAAACGATCCTTCTATCAGTTGAATTAAAGTTAAATGGGAATCTGAAATAACCACTCGCATTAACCCCTTTCATATCTTCGGATATGTTAGTTTTAACCAATGGTTCAAGGGTACCTCCAGTGGATTCAAATCCGACTGGGTGATCAACCTCTTTCCAATCCGAGTCATCGAAATCAGGTGAAGGAGACAACCAATCATTAGCCAAAGAGTCGTCGGTAGGAATTTTATACTTAACTTTCGCATCTGAAGCTACTAAGACTTCCCTACTCACCAAACCAGATGTTCCATAACCATATGAGGAGCCAGGATATTGCTCTGGATATCCTTCATCGAAGCCTGAAACAACAGTCACTCCATCAGGAGCAATAAGCGCCAAATAATCACCTTTCCTGTCTAAAGTGAAACTCGCGTGAAGCGGTTCATCAGGATTGACCCTATTTTTTGCTGAGGCAAAAATCACTACAGATTCTCCCTTTGATAGATTTACCAAGGGAAATTGCCATTTTTTTAAATTGTCTGAATTGTTAGTTAAATAATATCCTTCAAGAGATGCTGAATTATCTCCGGTATTTGTAACTTCAATCCAATCAGATGGCTCACCGTCATTATCAGGAAAGCTCAGTTCTGCCACTGCTTTGATTTCAGTGATTGCAAAATTTGCTGTTGCCGAGTTTTTTAAAGTAAAAAAAATAGCAAGCAGCGTTAGTAGCGCTGCAAGCGAGGAATAGCGCTTTGATGGGGGTTTCATAGTGAAATAAATAATAATGGCATTAATTTATTAAAAAAAGTCTTTTTTCATTAGCAGATTTTAAGCAGCTAAACCCAAACAGTGTTATATTGGCGTTATAAAAGCATGAATAATAACCCTCCATTCAGCCCAATCGAAGATATCATAACTGATATAAAGGCAGGTAAAATGGTCATCATAACAGATGATGCTGATAGAGAAAACGAAGGCGATCTAATAGCCTCAGCTGAATGTATTACTCCTGAAATTGTCAATTTTATGGCTAAATATGGTAGAGGCCTTATCTGCACCCCTATCTCAGAATCAATTGCTACCAGACTTGAGCTACCAATGATGGTTCCCAACAATAGGGAATCTTTCAAAACTAACTTCACAGTTTCCGTCGATGCTGCCAAGGGAATTACCACAGGAATAAGTGCAGCTGATCGTGCAACTACGATTAAACTACTCTCAGAAGACTGCACCATTGGAGAAGACTTAGTGCAACCAGGTCACATTTTCCCGCTACTCGCCAAACCTGGTGGAGTCTTAAGAAGGGCTGGACACACAGAAGCTGCCATCGATTTAGCTAAACTTGCTGGCCTCAATGAAGCCGCGGTAATTTGTGAAATACTCAATGATGATGGAACAATGTCACGTTTACCCGAGCTATTAAATCTTGCCAATGAGCACGATTTAAAAATTGGCACCATTGAAAGCCTAATCCAGTACAGAAGAAAACGAGAAAGATTGATTGAGCATCTAGAAACCATTAGCTTGCCCACAAGCTGGGGTGATTTCGATCTTCACATGTATCAATCGGCTTTCGACGAGGAAACACATTTGGCTTTGGTAAGGGGTAAAATTGATCCTGACTCCCCCATCACTGTGAGAGTTCACAGCGAGTGTTTAACTGGTGATGTTTTCGGATCGAAAAGGTGTGACTGTGGAATCCAATTGGATAGTGCCATGGAACGTATTTCGAGTGAGGAAAATGGCATACTTCTTTACATGAGACAAGAAGGCCGTGGAATCGGCTTAAAAGCAAAAATACACGCCTACAAATTACAAGAGGAAGGCTATGACACTGTCGAAGCTAATGAAAAACTTGGTTATCCAAGCGATCTTCGCGATTACGGAATCGGCGCCCAAATACTTTACGACCTAGGCGTTAGAAAAATAAGATTAATGACTAACAACCCAAAAAAGGTAGTCGGTCTTAATGCTCATAAACTAGAAATAGTTGAACAGATACCAATCAAATCACCGCCTAACCCTCACAATGAACGATATCTAGACACAAAACGTGACAAACTTGGCCATAAATTATAATTTGATCTTGATTGTAAGTCCGCCTAAATGAACTAGAAAATATGCCCTCTAAAAACCTTCCACCTAAGCCCCGCTCAATTGCAGCAAAAAAAACTGTTTCGATTATAGCCAGCCTTTATAATGAAGATTTAGTTGATTCTTTGTTAAATTCGGCCATACAAGAATTGAGGTCGTTATTGCCTGGTATTACCGTGAATGTTTACAGAGTACCTGGTGCATTTGAAATTCCAGTTTGTGCCAAAAAACTTATTCAAACAAACACTATTGATGTAATCATTGCGCTAGGCGTAATAATTAAGGGTGAAACTTCACATGCAGATCTTGTTGGAAATAGTGTCACGCAATCTCTCCAAGAGATTGCAATCAATTTCAACACACCAATAATTCACGAAGTTTTGTTGACTGAAAATCGCGCCCAAGCTGAGGAAAGGTGTTCCGGACAAAAAAACAGAGGAACAGAAGCAGCAAAGGCCGCTGTAACTATGAGTGAGTTATTCGCCAATCTCGATATCGCCAATAAAAGAACTTCTAACTTTAGTTAGCATGGGTGTCAGAAGAGATGGAAGAGAAACAGCGGTACAGTTCCTCTTCAGCAAGGATATAACTAAAGAATCAAATCTAGAAGATTTAGATAATTTCTTTTCATTATCTACAGCTAGGAGTGGCGCTAAAAAATTCGCCAAGGAATTGTTACAAGGAATTTTAGATCAAAAGGAAAATATTGACCAAATCATTACAGCAAACGTTGATAATTTTGAAATCAATAGACTTTCAGCAGTCGATAGAAATGTCTTGAGATTAGCAATATACGAAATGCGTTATCGAAGTGACGTTCCAACAGCAGTTTGTATTAATGAGGCAATAGAAATATCAAAAAGGTTTGGGACCGAAGATTCAGGAAGATTTGTGAACGGTGTTTTAGACAAGATCAAAGATTAAACTAAAGTCAAAATCACATCTCAAAGATATAAATCATAATGGCAGGCTTTTTTAAAAGAATACTCAGTAAATTTTCTAAAGATAAAATTGACTGGGATGACTTGGAGGAAACTCTAATTTCTGGAGATCTTGGGGTTAAATTATCAATGCAAATTATTGACAATCTTCAAGAAAGAAAAAAGAGCATCAATCCGGATGACATTATAACTACCTGCAAAGAAGAAATAAAAACAATTTTACCACCCGATAAAGACCCACTTTTGCCCAAACAGGACTCTACTAAAATAATTTTAGTTGTGGGTGTCAATGGAACTGGAAAAACCACATCAACCGCTAAACTTGCGAACCACCTTAAAAGTGGCGGAGCCAGTGTAATGTTAGCTGCAGCTGATACATTTAGGGCGGCAGCGATTGAGCAATTAGATGTCTGGGGAAATAGAATTTCTGTGCCAGTAATTAAAGGTGACTATCAATCCGATCCATCGTCTGTTTGCTTCGACGCACATACCAAAGCAATTCAATCTGGAGTAGATTATCTTATTTGTGACACTGCTGGCCGGTTACACACCAGGCACAATTTGATGGAAGAATTAAAGAAGATTAGCAGAACACTAGCAAAGAATGATAGTTCAGCACCACATGAAGTTTTTTTAGTTGTTGATGCGACGACAGGATCTAACGCATTGTCCCAAGCCAAAGAATTCAATAAAGCCACAGAACTAACAGGTTTAATTGTAACTAAAATGGATGGAAGCGGCAAAGGCGGTATCGTTGCCTCAATTGCTAACGAGCTGAATATTCCCACTAGATATATTGGCCTTGGAGAGGAGATTCAGGATTTTAAACCTTTCAAGACAAATGAATATCTAGACGAAATCCTGTAAATCTAATTTGAAGAAAAAGCTGTAATCAGATTGCATATATAGATACTTTAATCATCTACTTAACTGCTACATTTAATCTTTTTATCATGACAGAAAATCAAAAATCTGTTTACTCACGAAAAAATCCACTCAGTGCTAAAATTTTGAGTAAGGAACTGCTTACTTCAAAAATAGACGAGAAAAAAACTTGGCACATTGAAATCGATCTAATCGGCTCTGGAATGGAATTTACTCCAGGAGATTCCTTAGCAATTTTTCCAGAAAACAACCCTGACTTGGTCAACGAGTTACTTAAATTGCTAAACTTCACAGGAAACGAGATCGTCCCAACTCCATCAAAAATTGAAACTGATCTTCGTAATGCACTCACTAAGGATTATGCAATTACCACACCCGATAAAAAATTATTGAGAGCGGTTGCTGAACAAGTAAATAACCACACTTTAAGCGAATTACTTGCTCCAGAAAAAAAACAAGAATTGAATAATTATTTATGGGGTCGTGAAGTTATCGATTTAATAATTGAAAATCCTTCAGTAAAATTTTCTGCGGAGGAATTCGTTAGTTTACTAAAAAAGTTAAATGTCCGCCTCTACTCAATTGCCTCAAGTTTGAAACATTCACCCAACCAAGTCGATTTGACAGTAGCAGTGGTTGAGTATGAAAGTCATAATCGCTCAAGACAAGGGGTTTGCTCAAGCTGGGTTTCTGAACGCACTGAAATTGGCGACCAAGCTAAATGTTTCATAACCCCTGGCAAAGGTTTCAGATTACCTGACCCTGATGACTCATCACCAATAATAATGTGCGGGCCGGGAACAGGCGTTGCACCCTTCAGAGCATTTATGCAAGAACGAAAAGCTACCGATGCAAAAGGAGACGCATGGTTGTTTTTTGGTGAAATCCACGAGGATGGTTGTTTCTTTTATGAGAACGAATGGGAAGAGTATTTAAATGATGGAACTTTAAATAAAATTTCAACCGCATGGTCCAGAGACCAAGAGGAGAAAATTTATGTACAACATAAAATATTAGAGGAAGGAAAGGAATTTTGGTCTTATCTAGAAAGAGGAGCTATATTTTATGTTTGCGGTGATGCTGAAAGAATGGCTCCAGATGTTGATAAAGCATTACATCAAATAATTCAGGAACATGGTAATAAATCTGAAGATGAAGCCATCGAATATGTTAATGAATTAAAGTCCCTTAAAAGATATCGAAGAGATGTTTACTAAGAGTGGACAAATAATCTATTTCATTATTATAAAACTCGACAATGTCCGAGTATAAAAATATAGCAATCCTAGGAGGAAGCTTTGACCCTATTCATAAAGGTCATATCCACATCGCCACAATTTCAAGGTCGATTATGGAACTCGACAAAGTCATAATACTTCCCTGCGAAAAATCCCCTCATAAGGATAATGAGACTATTGCCAATAATTACCAAAGAATTGAGATGATCTCCTTGGCTTCGGCAGAACATAGTTGGATTGAGATATCTGATTGGGAATTAAATCGTGATACTCCATCGTTTTCAATACTTGCAGCAAATCACTTCAAAACAATTTACCCAAAATCAAATCTCTATTGGATAATTGGTAATGACCAATGGAAAAAAATTGAGTCTTGGCATAAAATTCATGAATTATCTAACATTCTTGAGTTTATTGTTTTCACTAGAGATCAAGAAAAACCATTAGTTAACCCTGAAATAAAAAGCCACTTTATTGATTTCAACTTTAATGCATCAAGCACCGAAATTAGACAGGATCTAAAAAATCGTGAACAATCAATTACAGCAATCCATAATGATGTCTACAAATACATTATAGAGGAAAATTTGTACCTTTAATAAATTTAACCTAACAACCAAGTAACATCACCAATGTCAGGTGCGATTTTAGAAATAGGTAAGGTGTTATCTCCGTTTAACATATCACTAACTAATTTCTTTTTTGGCTCCCCCGTCGCAAGCACAAGAATCTTTCGTGAAGCATTGATAAGAGGAAATGAAAAGGTCACTCTATTAACGCCTTTTTCCGGAACATAATTATCTATAACCCACCTCTCTTTCTCATTAAGGGCATTGGTTTGCGGAAACAAGGAGGCGGTATGACCATCTTCCCCCATACCCAGCAGCATTAAATCATGCTGATACACTTCTCCTAAGGCTCGCTTTCTAAGAGCTAATTCACACTGATGGGCGGCTTCGACGGGATCAAGCTCTCCTTGGATTCGAATAACATTACTTTCCTTAATCGGAACTTTTGACAGCAAAGTATCTGCAGCCATCTTGTAATTACTTTCCTCATGCTCTGGAGGAACACAACGTTCGTCACTAAAAGTGACTTCCATATTTTCCCACAATAATTCCTCTTTTGCTAATGCATGGTAAATTGCTCTTGGGGTTCCTCCACCACAAAGAGACATCCTAAACTGGGATTCATTGCTCTCAGAAATACTAGATTTGATTATTGATACAGCATCAGAAACAAAATTATCTGAATTAATAACCTTATTCATTATTCAGTATACCGATTTTGAGATTATGGGAGGTTAATTATATGACCATTCCTCCATCAACAGTCAACACTTGACCAGTTATATACTTACCACTAGAACCGGCCAAAAACTCAACAGCATTTGCTATATCATCTACATCCCCAAGCTCACCAAGCGGAATTTTTGATTTTATACCATCCTTTAAATCGTCACTCAACGAATCTGTCATATCAGTGACAATAAAGCCTGGAGCTATGGCGTTAACAGTAACTGAACGGCTAGCAAATTCACGAGCTAATGATTTGGTTAAGCCAATTAAACCTGCCTTGCTTGCAGCATAATTTGCCTGGCCAGCATTACCAATAAGACCAATAACAGAGGAAATATTAATAATTCTAGCACCTCCCTGTTTTAGTAATGAACGTTGGAAGGCTTTCACACTATTGAAGGCACCCTTGAGATTAGTATTTAAAACAGCATCCCACTCATCCTCATTCATTCTAAGCATAAGATTATCCCTCGTGACCCCTGCATTATTAACAAGGATATCAACCTTCCCAAAATCATTTAAAATTTTCTTACCAACATCCATCATGTCATCGTGATTTGACACATCCACTGAATAGGACCTAGCAACATCAGGAAATTCACTATTAATTTCCTCAGCACATGATTGAGAATTTTCTACAGAACGACTGATAGCTGCAATCTTGGCTCCCTCAGATGCTAGTTTTTTTGCAATGGCATTTCCTATTCCTCGCCCCGCACCGGTGACAACTGCAACTTTATCTGAAAATTTAGACATATTAGTTTGAAGTGAGATTCTTGATTCTGTCTTAAATTAGTGGCGGAGGGGGTGGGATTCGAACCCACGAGACCTTGCGGCCTGCCAGTTTTCAAGACTGGTGCATTCAACCGGACTCTGCCACCCCTCCTTAAAGTAAATGGTGTGAATTTAGACTTATGCACCATATTTTAGGTAGTCTCAAATCGAAAAACCTAATTATTTCATTTATACACTAAAAATACTACTAACTAGGAGTGTGTGATCTCAAACCATGAAGGGCGCGAATTCCTTTTTGTTATCAATTTTATTACATAGAAGATAATAAAAAAATATTTTTCCAATAGATAAATTTTAAAAATACTAATCAACTTGATAGTTTAATCCTAAACTTCGGAACGATTAGATTTTATGAACAAAAGATTAATAGAAAAAAGAATCATAAAACCGCTGGTGCCATCATGCCGTTTAATATTTTGACTCTTGTTAACCTGAATTAATTTTTGATTAAGATG
>NZSO01000085.1 GCA_002696885.1 Verrucomicrobiales bacterium
GCGGCTTCGAAGATTGTTTTTGTGATATTGTGGAATGCCTTAGCTCCAACCATGAGCATCACGAACTTTGATCATGGTATCAAGAATGGTGTTCCATGTGTCCACTTTTTCAAGCATCTCATTAGGGAACATGCAACCATCCCAACAAATGTGCTCGATACCTCTTTCATGAGCATCTTTGAGCCAGTAGCCTGAGGCCTTAACGATGTCCAACTTGCCGTTTGGATCATCTGCAGGGCAGTGCTTTCCAGTCTTGTCGTGAGTTCCTGCTCCGTGAACGGTCCCATCATTTTGAGCTACATGAAAATCTATAGTCCATGGACGAAGTTTGTCGGTCATGGTTTCATAAGCTGTCCAGAACTCTTCATCACTGTAGTTTTCACCTACGAGTGCATGTTCAGGAGCATTGTATCCTAAGAGATAAAGATAGGTATGAGCCAGGTCGGCTTGGAAACCAAGTGACTCTGGCATTCCCACTCCCTCGAGAATATCCAGCATGTCTTTCCAGCTGTGCATCCCAGCCCAGCAAATTTCTCCCTCAGCGGCTAAGCGTTCTCCACTATCAGCCGCAATTTTTGCAGCCTCTTTAAAAGTTTCGACAATTTTGGCGGTATTCCCAGGAGCGTCTTTTCGCCATTCTTCAACACCAAACTCTGCAGAATCTATTCTTATGACACCATGTTTACGAACACCATGATCGTTGAATACACCAGCAATTCGGCAGGCCATTTTTACGGCCTCCAGAAATTTGCCTTGTTGCTCAGAATCACCCATCGCTGAGTCGCCTACCGTTCCTGGCCAGATGGGTGCCACTAATGAGCCTACGTCAAAACCCTTAGATTGAATCATATCAGCGATGCCTTTTAGATCATCATCACTGGCAGCAGGATCGGTATGAGGAAGAAAGAGGAAGTAATCAATTCCATCAAACTTTGTTCCATTGACCTCTGCAGCTGCCGTTAGTTCAAGCATTCTTTCGAGGCTAATAGGAGGTTCTTGGCCTTCATCGTCTCCTTTTCCGACGAGTCCTGGCCACATTGCATTGTGAAGTTTTGGTTTGCTCATGTTTGTTTGAAATAAGTGATTTTTTGAGACTATATCTTTGCTGATCAAATCAATTAGGGCAAGCGCCTAATCGTATCAATAATGATTATTTCGGGTGGTGAAAATTACCAATGATTGGAGCTATTTGATTTCGATTGCCTTTTGTAGTCCTTTTAAGAGCTGATCTAAATCTTTCTCATTAGTTAATTTTTTACCCTCAGAATCAACCACATAGATGGTGTCAATTGCAGCTCCCCGAGTTGTTGTGATTCTGGCATGAATGACTTCCAAATCAAATTTAGCTATTGCTGACAAAATTGCGTGGAGGAGTCCAATGCGATCAAGTGCCTGAATTTCTATTAGCGTATGGTTCTCGTCAGATTGATTGTTTATGTAAACTCTTTGAGGGAATTGATCTGCAAGTTCATGCCAATCAAGAAGCTCCTTGGTGGCTTTGTTGATTAATTCTTCATAGGAAAAATCTTCATCATGCAGACCAGAGGTAAGTAGCTTCTCAATGTTTTTCTTTTTATTGGTGGATGTGACTGCTTCAAAATTGGTTGTGCATACACGAAAAATATCAAAGACGACTTCATCATCACGAGAGAAGAATTCGGCTGAAATGATGTTTATTTTTTGTGCTGCCAAAGCTCCCGTTAGACAAGAGGCGAGTTTATGTTGATCTTGCCATATGACCGTAAATTCACTACTACCTTGTTCTTTGATTTCTCTCCAATGAAGCGTTGGCTCAGGTAATGATTTTGATGCTGCCCAACCTTTAAAATAATCGACAAGCAGTTCTACATGCCTTGCAATGTGAGAAGCTTCTCTTCTTTGGAAGTATCTCAAAGGCATTTTTTCGAAATGCGAAGTGGCAGTAGAGTGGTGACTCTGAGGTAATTTTTCGTTCACTCTAGTCAGTAATTCCTCTTGAGATTTTTTTCGTCTTTCTGAAAATGAATCCGCATCTTCCAAGTACTCAAGTGTTTCATGGTACAAGAAACGTAGAGGTGCTTCCTTTGTTTCAGTCCAAGAATTAAGATCAGTTCCTCTTGAATCCGCAAAGGTTAGTAACATTAAGTAATTTAACCCCCTGATTGATCCCACCATTTTAGCGAATTTGATGATTGTGTTTGGATCATCAATGTTTTTGGTGTTTGCCGTTCTCCATAGTTCTAGATGAGAGTTAACAAGAAATAGGAGTAATTTTCTTCTTTTTGTTTTTAAAGAAAATCTTCGAGCTACACTTTGTGCAAGAGTAGCACTAGCGTCTTCGTGATTTGATGAATTCGAAGCTCTGCCTGCGTCATGCAGAAGAACAGAAAGATACAGAACAAAGGGATCTTCAATTTCATTGTAGAGTGTTCTGTATAGTCGGTTCCTTCTATCTTCACCAACTGCCAGTTTATCCAATTCCTCAGTCACTCTTAATGTGTGTTCATCCGCAGAGTATCTATGAAAGAACTCATGCTGCACGAGATTAGTTAGTGCTCCGAATTCTGGTAAATAACGACCCAAAACACCAGAGCTGTGCATATTTCTTAATGATCCACCGACTTCCCCTTTTCGTGAGAGAATCGCCTCAAAAGTATCTCGATTTGAATCGCTATACCTGAATTCTCGATTAATGCGTTTCCAATTGTTCTTGATGAGTTCATTGAGTTCCGGTGCAAGTCTAAGATGTCTGACCTGTGCATGTTGAAAAATACGAATTAAGCGGTCAGGATCCTCACTGAAAACTTCTTTTGATGCGGAGTATATCCGATTGTTTTTTGATATGAATCCATCAAAATTTTCAACTTTGTATTTTCTTCTGGCGAGAAAACCAATGATGGGTTTTTTGGTTTCTGATTCTCTTTCTTCAAGGTAAAAGCGATCACCTATTTCTTTTGCTATTAAAAAAAGATTATTACTGTGGGTGTAATAATCTCTCATAAAAGCTTCGATCTTTTTGAGTATTCCTCTTTGTTTATATCGCAAGTTTACAGCAACTTCACCCTGAAGCTGTAATGTGAGAATGTCGGTCGACCTTTTTTGAATGTAATGCATTTCATTCCTGACTCTCAGGATAAACTCATATGCTTTTCTGATTTTTTTATAATCACTTTCAGTGAGCATCTTGGATTTAACCAAATCCTTAATGTCAGTACTTTTTCTTCTTACATAATTAATCCATATGAGATTATGGTAATCTCTCAAGCCTCCACAGCCCTCTTTGACATGGGGTTCCTGTAAAAAAGGAGTTAGACTCCATTTAATATGTCTTAGTCGGATATCTTCAAGACGAGTTTTAAGATAATCTTTTCCATAGCCCTTGATGCAATTCTTATAGAACTCACTCATCATTGACTTGTATAAATTCTCATCACCAAAAAGCATCCTTGATTCAATCATTGATGATTTGGTTCGATTGTCCTGGTTAGCTTCAATTATTGTTTCTTTAATTGATCTAACTGCATGGCCGACTTTAAATCCGCAATCATACAACATGTAAAGAATGCTCTCGATTAAGTCTGAGGCTTGTTGTGGTAACCCTTTTGCCCCTTTGGGGTGCAGAAAAAGGAGATCAACATCACTACAAGGATTTAGTCTGCCACGACCGAAACCACCTATTGCGACAAGCGTAACATCGGGGTTTTTATTTTTAGATGAATCGACTGCGTCACGATATAGATGACGAAGAAGAATCGTTATAAGGTCAGCTCGTCTTTTCGAGACCTTGAGCGCAGATCCCCCGCTGCGGTGGTACAGAAGAATTCTATGTTCCTCAATTTTTAGAAACGTTTTGTATAATTCTAATTTTTCTTTTCTCTCTAGCTTGGCAGTTTTTTTCCTATCAAGCCTTTGTTTGGCATGTTGGCTAAGACTTTGAAGCTGAGCATTACTCATATGAGTTCTTATGCTTTGCGTTAATTAATATGACTTCTGAATTGATCGAGCTGAGGTGATTNNCCAATATTGACACTAACTTCCTTCCTGTTTGAAGAAAGGTGATGAAGTGCATGGAAAGTGACNTCTTCNTCTTCATTTATATTATNGGCTACTTCGCTAGTCGTTAAATATTTGCCAGAATTTTCAGTTAAATGATCTTCTACCTTNGATAAAATNGTAAGGAATTGTGTCGCCGCTTTTTTTCCTGCTTCTACTCCGGGCTGATGGTATGCATTGATATTAATTAAGCCAGCGTAGTAAGAAACTGATCTTTCGTATAAAGCGATGAGACCGCCAAGATAAAAAGCATTAAGAGTTGGAATAGAAATGGTCATTGATTTTCGATCAGCATCAGCCAAAGCGCTTCGAGTGCCTCTAAGAAAGCCTTCAAGATAGTCTCCCGTGCTAAAGCCTGGATCAACTTCTATACTTTTTCCATTTCTGGTTTCTCTGATCTCAATGAATGTGACGAAGAAATTATTAATACCGTCTCTTAGTTGTTGAACATAGGCATGTTGATCAGTAGATCCTTTATTGCCATAGACAGTTATACCCTGATGAACTTGATTGCCTTCTCGATCTAACTCCTTGCCCAATGATTCCATCACTAATTGTTGTAGATATTTGGATAATAAGTTTAATTTATCCTTGTAGGGTAGGATGACCATGGCTTTGGACCCTTTGCCTTCACCAGTATGATACCAAGAAAGTGCCATCATCATTGCGGCATTTTGTTTTACTTCAGGAGGTCTGGTTTTGTTGTCGATTGCAGCTGCCCCATTTAGAAAATCTTCAATATTTATTCCCATCAAAGCCATTGGTAATAAACCAACCACACTGGTAATTGAAGTTCTGCCTCCTACCCAGTCTTCCATTGGGAAAATACCAATCCAATCCTCTTCAGTGGCGTATCGATCCAGTTGGCTCTCTTTTCCTGTTACTGCGATGGCGTGTTTTCCAAAAACTAAACCGCCATTTTCGTAGGCAGATTTTGCCTCTAACATTCCATTTCTAGTTTCCTTCGTACCTCCAGATTTTGAAATAACGAGAGTTAGAGTTTTATTTAGATCTTCTCCGATTTCATTAAGAATACGATCCATGCCATCAGGATCTGTATTGTCAAAAAAATGGATTTTCATGGGAGCTCTGTGGTCGGTAAGGGCATCGACTGCGAGTTGGGGCCCAAGTGCACTCCCTCCAATTCCAATGAGAAGTAAATTTGTAAATTTTTCTCCCGATGGGCTCAGGATTTCCCCCTTATGAATTCCGGAAGAGAAAGCTTTAATTTCTGCAATTGTTCTTTGTATGGAGACACCTATTTCGTCAGGTGCGAGATCTGGGTTTCTCAGCCAATAGTGCCCAACACGTCGTCCACCTGAATCTTTATCTTCATCGCTATTAACCTTTACCCCTTTCTCAATTCTTGTGATTTCATCCAAAGATCGACTTATAATCTTTTCCTTTGATGAGATTAAGTCGTCAGGTAAATCCATAAGGCTAAGGTCGAGCCATAGGTCGGGATCTGAATATCTCAGTAAATTATCTGAAAATTTTTGCCAGTTGTTGTGTTGAGTCATCTTTTTTAGGTTATGTCAATTAAAGCATCTCGTCGAGTATTTCACCCTCATTAAAGTGTGATATATCACCCCATGTTCTAAGTCTCCAACCTGCTTCATGCCGATGTTCAAAAATGTTTATACCAGTATTGGGAATAGCGAATTTTCTTTTTTCATTGAGTGGGATATTTAGACAAAATCTAAGTAGCATTGAGACGATGCCACCGTGCGTAACGCAGAGGATTTGCTCATTATGATGATTTTCCGCAATTTCATTAAGTGCCTCTTTAACTCTGTCCTGAGTTTCAATCCAGCTTTCTCCTCCATCAGGTTTATAGTTGGGATCACCAGAGGTGTGTTGCTCATAGTCTCGTGGTAAAGTGCCTTTGATTTCTTGATACGTTAATCCTTCCAAGACACCAAGTGCTCGTTCTCTTAGGCTTGGTGTTTTTATGATCAGCTCGTCTTGACCAATGGGTTGGCATATCCTTTTGGCTGTATCGAGTGCCCTGCCAAGGTCTGAAGAATAGATGCCATTGAATTTCAAATTGGATTCTTTGAATCTTTGCCCTAGCCGGTCGGCCTGTTCTTTTCCTTTTTGTGTCAGTTCACTATCATTATGACCTTGATGAATCCCCTTCAGGTTCCATTCTGTTTCACCGTGTCGAATAATATAAACAAGCGTCATTATGATGCGGACTCTCGTTTCAGACTTGTCATTGGTCAAATTGCCTTACGAGCATAAATGACTTTGATATTAATCTCATGTAAATGTACTGGCTCGGTTCCTGACTTTGATGTTTATTAAGTTTCAATAATTAGTGTTAACATATTAATGACCCTTGAATCTCTAGGTTGGTCTGAATTTTTCAGACAAAACATGACATCTGATGCAACGCAGGCAGGATTAATTCCGGCACGCATCAGCAGGAATAGTAAACACATCTATCATGTCATTTCTGAAAAAGGAAAGTTTGTGGCCAGAGTCTCAGGGGCATTCCGGCACCGAGCGGCTGAATCTTCAGACTATCCTGCGGTGGGTGATTGGGTCGCAATAAAAATTGGTGCTGATGGTTTGGAGGCTGAAATTCGGGAACTATTACCCAGAAAAACCGTTTTTTCCAGACAGGGTGTTTCGGCCTCAGGTACAGAATCTAAATCATTTCAACAGGTGGTTGCTTGTAATGTTGATGTGGCTTTGATCGTTGCAGCTTTAGATGGGGCTCGTGGATTTAATCCTAGGCGTCTTGAGCGTTATCTAACCTTGACCCGCCACAGCGGAGCGGAGCCTGTCATTGTGCTCAATAAAAAAGATCTTTGCGATGAAGTTGAGGCCAAAATAGAACAAACAAAAGAAATCGCCGCGGACGCTCCGATACATGCTATCAATGCATTGGATGAAAATGGAGTCGAGCCTCTCCTTCCGTATTTAAAGGAAGGAATTACCATGGTCATGTTGGGCCCTTCGGGCATTGGCAAATCAACAATTATCAATCAGATGGCAGGTGAGTCTTTGATGAAAACAGGTTCCGTTCGAGAGGTGGACTTGCGTGGACGTCATACGACGACCTGGTCCGAGCTATTGATTTTTGACAAAGGAGGAATCGTTATTGATACACCTGGGTTGAGAGATGTTCAGTTATGGTCTGAAGAAATGGCAATTGGTGAAACCTTTACTGAAATAATTGAAATTTCCAAGTCTTGCCGTTTCAGAAACTGTAGTCATTCTGGTGAGCCAGGCTGTGCAGTTAATGTTGCTTTGGCTGAAGGAAAAATCAGCAAAGACAGATTAGAGAGTTACAAAAAACAAAAAAAAGAAATTAATGATTCTCTAAGAAGAAGAGAACATGGAGAAAAGAGAAAACACGAGCGCCCTTTGAGGCCAAGGCGTAAAATTCAGAGAAAAAAGCGATAATTATTTAAGCTTTAAAAACACAATACTGGAAGTTCTGACTCGTTTCTGCTAAATACTTACATATGAGTACAGAAATAAGAAATAAAGTGGGTGAAAAAATTGATTATACTTTCCATGACGCTGGAAGTGAGCGAGTTGTTGTGATTGGGCATGGAGTGACAGGAAATAAAGACCGTCCGCTAGTGTTGGCTCTCGCTGAAGGTTTGTCCGGGGCAGGTATTTCCGCACTGAGGTTCTCTTTTTCTGGTAACGGAGATTCTGAAGGAAGTTTTTTAGACTCCAACATAACCAAAGAATTATCAGACTTAGATGCTGTCATTAGTTTCGTTGAGGGCCTTGGAAAAAAAATTGTCTATGCTGGTCACAGCATGGGCGGTGCTGTTGGTGTGTCAGTGGCATCTCAGGATGACAGAATTACTGCCTTAATATCTCTGGCGGGTATGGTGAATACCAAAAAATTTGCAACAACTGAGTTCGGAGAGGTAACACCGGATAAAGGGTTTATGTGGGATGATGAAGATTGCCCTTTATCACAAGCATTCATGGATGACTTAAATGGTATCGACACCCTCCTGGAGAAAGGTACTTCAATAAATGTTCCTTGGTTATTGATTCACGGAACAGAAGATGATGTTGTGTTAATTGATGATACCCATGATATTCATGAAAAAGCAGGGGAAAACTGCACTAAATTAATCATCGAGGGAGCAGACCATGTTTTTAGTGATGCTGAGCACATGAAAAAAATGGTCGATGGAGCCGTAAAATGGCTATCGTGATGAGAAAAAATATCTGTTCATAGTCTATTTTTTTTTGATTTTTTTCCGATTCTACGTGACCACTCAGGTCGGTTAGCTATGATTTATATCATAGTTTTTTAATTATTGATTAAAAGCTTTCCCTTCAAAATAGAGCATGAAATTTAACCTTAGAATCTTTCTTTTGGGATTAGTCTCCTTTGGGGTTCTTTTTTGGTTATCCGTCTCATCTGTTGCTCCAAAAATTGAAGCATCTTTAACCAAGCAGGCGGAAGCTTACTCACTTGAGTTCGGTGAAATTTGTGAGGATCTTCAGTTTGAATTTAACGGTCGAGATTGCTCAATCAGCGGAACGATATATAAAGAGAGCGATCGAGAAAAAATTGTTAATTCAATAGAATCAATCAAAGGCATTCGAGACGTCAGTGATGAATTAAAAATTTTGAAGCTGGCACTGCCACAGCTCAGAATCGAAAAATCTGGAGATCCAAATAATCTCATATGGAAAATTAAAGGGGTCATTAGTGACAAACCTAACGCCAAAAAATTACAAGATACCATAGCTAAGACCCTTGGTAATAACAATCAAAGGTCACTATCGATTGAATTGAAAAAAGATTCGCGGACT
>NZSO01000086.1 GCA_002696885.1 Verrucomicrobiales bacterium
TGATTTGGCCTTAAATACCTGAGAGTTACAAGGCATGTAGCCAAAAAAATTATTGCGATAGATGGAAGTAATAAAAGGTCAAGCACTGCAGAAGTTTCTAAATCAAAGTAGCTACGAACCATAAAATTTATTATAAAAAATACTACAAAAAGGTAGATTAAACCAGCTCTTGACTGGGCACAATGTTGGCATTTTTTTTTCATTTTTCTTACCAGACTGTTGATTTCAGCTAAATTACAGCGTAACTTTGCGGTATGCAAGTTGCGTTCCATACTGACAGTATATCAGAAAGAAATTCTGCGATTTCGAATATGGGTGCTCACTCACTGGGTTTAGTAAGTAGCAATTCAAACTTTAGAACTGGTCAATCTGGGGTGATGTCCCATAAAAATCAAAATGAAAATTATTCAAATGCTCGGATTTACAGTCCATATCTTTCCCCCTCAAGTGTTTTAATAATGGACATGCAAAACAGACGTATTGATACAGACCCTACCTATGTACATAATGTTGCGAGAACAAAGTATTTTAACGTTTCTAAACCTGCAATGCCTGCAGAGCATTTTAAGGTCAATTTACTCGCATAAGGTGTAAATTAACCGATCTACGGATAATTTATGTTCAACTTATCCTTACTATACAAGTAGACTTGTCTATTTAATTCCCTCCCAGCCTTCTAAAACAGTTTTTGCAAAACCTATTGAGCTGTCTAAATTTTGATCTGACTTATTTAATGTTACAGATATTATTTGCGACCTGCAGTATTCGTAAACTTTGAAAAGATTTTTTGCCAAATCACCACCATTTTCAAAATCTAAGCATTTTTGAAGGAAATATATGCATGAAAGAGCTCTCTCAATATGATGTTCTTTTTCCTCTTCAACTACTCCAGAATTGAGTTTTTCCATACTCACTATTGCTTGTTCTAAAGCAAATTTTACTGCTGCGTAACCATCACCCTTTTGCAAATCTTTGGCAACTTTAGCTTGGTTATACGAGTTTAGTGCAAATGCTAAGTTCATTTTAGCTCCTCCATACAAATGTAAACGACATCGAAATAGAAATATTAGCTAATTTGTCAATTTTTTGAATTTTTATCTCGATATACTTTTTTAAAAAAAATAAATCAAAGGAAAAAGGGAATAACTATATGAAAATAAACCAGAAAAAATAAATGGCACTCCACTTGCTGAAGTCGGTTGGAGGATTTGATAATGTACATAATCGATGATAAACAGTCGAAATTTTTTAACTTGGTTGCGCCCCTGCTAATGAATCGCGGCGTTATTCTGCATAAATTATCGGAATTTGATTGCACTGCTCGTTCAAAAAATTCTGGAATATTTGTATCACTTGTGGACAATAAATTTAATTGCGTAAAAGACGAAGATTTCATTAGTTTTTTTAAGAAAAACAAGTTCAGTAGAGCTGTCTTATTAAAACCTGCTTGTGATGAATTCAAAATAATTAATCATTTTAATTCGGCAGTATCGGTTTTAGAAACCCCATTTCGGTTTGAAAATGAAAGTCATTTAAACATTTTTTATATCCACTATTTTTTAGAAATTATTTTGCAGGATCAACCTAATTTACCTTGTGCATCTCAAGAATCAAGCAGGCTTGTTAACCTGGTGCGTAAAATTGCTACCACTGACGCAACAGTTCTAATAAATGGACCTACAGGCTCAGGAAAAGAGGTTTTATCATCACTTATTCACGCATTTTCTAACCGTCAAAATAATCCATTTGTGGCGTTAAACTGTGCTGCAATCCCCGATCAAATGTTAGAATCTATTTTATTTGGGCATGAAAAAGGTGCTTTTACAGGCGCAGTTCAAGCTAATAAGGGATTAGTAAGAGCAGCGGACACAGGAACAATTTTGCTGGATGAAATTTCTGAAATGCCCTTAAATTTGCAAAGTAAGTTACTAAGGGTAATACAGGAAAAGCAAGTATTACCTATAGGAGCTAGTACTGAAGCTGAAGTAGACGTAAGAATTTTAGCAACAACAAATAGAAACATGTTTGATGAAGTAAAGTTAGGAAACTTTAGGGAAGATCTTTTCTATAGGCTAAATGTTTTTCCCTTAAATAATTTGAGTTTAGCCGAAAGGATTGACGATCTCATCCCAATTGTAGCGCATATGTTATTCAAGTCTTACAACGAAACTGGGGAAAATTTATCAATCACCGAAGATGCACTAATTGCTTTAAAGCAGCATTCGTGGCCTGGCAATGTGCGTGAACTAGACAACATAGTGCAGCGGGCAAAAATTTTATCTTTAGGCGATAAAATTACTCTTGCCGATTTAATATTTGATAATCATGAGCTTGGTGAGCAACCGAATACAGCAGATATTTTAGCTGCTAAATTCAAATCATCTTCTACTGGTGAGGTAGTGCAATGAAAATAACGGCATCTAATACACAACAGCTTATAAATCAGAATTTAGCTAAAGTTGAAAAAAATTCTACACGAGAAAGTCCTGCGAATTCCGAAAGTGTTTCGTTTCAGGAGCGGCTAGGTGATGGATTGCGAAATGTTTCTGAGGCCCAAAAGGATGCAGCAGAAATTGCTAAAAATTTCGAATTAGGCACGGAAAATGATTTGGCGAAAGTAATGGTCAGTCAACAAGTTAGTTCGCTCGCTTTCCAATTAACTCTAAATGTCAGAAACAAAGCGTTAAGCGCATACAAAGACATTATGAATATGCCAGTGTGATGGAGTAAGAAATGGCTAATGTAGATCAATTTGAAGCAGAAAATGCTCTTACTACCGAAAGGACCGGTTTTCTAGCAGCGCCGACACAAGCACTGTCAAAGGTGAGGGAGACTTTAGATCAACCTGGATTTAGACGGGCATTCCCGACACTTCTTGCCAGTTTAACAGCAATAGCTGCGGTGATTCTGTACGTATCAATGCAACAGCCAACTATGACAACCTTATATTCGTCGGTTTCTGAGTCAGAAAAGTCAAAAATCATAGACTCCTTAAAAAATATGGGAATTGAAGTGCAATTAGATCCAGTAACCGGTGAAATTCTTGTGCCGGGTGATGTCTATCATCAGGCAAGAATATCTTTAGCCGCTCAAGGGCTGCCTGAATATGCTGGTGGTGGGTTTGATACCTTGGATAATATGCCGTTGGGTATTTCAAGATCTGTAGAAGGTGTGAAGTTGCGACAGGCTCAGGAAGTTGAACTATCAAAATCCATTACAGAAATTAGTAGTATAAAGTCAGCCAGAGTTCACTTGGCTCTACCAGAAAAGTCTGTTTTTGTGCGTGATCAAATGCCTCCAACTGCATCAGTTTTTGTGAGTTTGAAAAATGGTAGGAAGCTTGATCAAACTCAAGTACTTGCAATAACCAACCTTGTATCATCCTCAGTACCTGCTATGAGCCCATCGAATGTTTCGATTATTGATCAGTTTGGTAATTTATTATCAAATGCACCGGATGATCCTGATCAAGCCCTTGCCGATAGTCAGCTGGAATATCGGATGAAGTTAGAGAATATTTACCGAAACAGAATTCAAAGCTTAGTAACTCCTATCGTTGGAGCTGGAAATGTTAATGCGCAAGTAAACCTGGAAATAGATTTTACTAGAAAAGAAGTTTCTCAGGAAATTGTTGATCCTGACACCATAGCAACTCTAAGTGAGCAAAATTCATTAAACGTCACCGCCAAAAAAGATTCTGTGGGGATACCTGGTGCAATATCAAATGAACCGCCTCAAGAAGCCACTGTAAATCAGCAACAGAACCAAGCCGGTGTGGCGACAAATGAAGCTCAAAGAGAAGAGGATAAATTTGAAACTAAATCTTCTACAAACCTTAGAAACTATGAAGTTAGCAAAACCTACGAAACAGTTAAAAACCCATCAAACCTTATTACGCGAATTGACGCGGCATTACTGATCCGAGATCGAAAAGTTATCAACCCGGATACAGGTTTAGAAACTTATGAGCCAGTTCCTGAAGAGGTGATTACTCAGGTTGAAAACCTCGTTAAAAGTGCTCTTGGGATAAAAGAAGAGCGTGGAGATAGTTTGACCGTTACATCTCAGCCATTCGTAGAGGAATTTGAAGGTTTTGTGACTAAATGGTATGAGGGCCAGTGGTTCAGGTCTATAGTAGAAAAAAGTCTTTTGGTGTTACTTATTGCTGTCGTTGCGCTAGGTGTTGTGCGTCCGATGCTGAATAAAATTCTTGTGCCCACGGCAAGTACAAATTCAGTAATGGAGCTTTATGCTGAGGCTGAAACCATGGCAGAAGTAGCCGCAAAGCGAGCCACTGAAACTGAAGCAGTAGAAGTTGACGAAGGTGAGAGCCTAGATGAAATAAAAGCCAAGCTGAAACCTAAGAAAAAAGCTGGCGTTTCGGCTGATATGCTGGACACAGCAAATACTTATGACGATAAAGTAGCACTTGTGAGAATTATTGTGACTGAAGAGGCAAGTCGAGTTGCGAACGTGTTTAAGCAACTGATGAGAGAAGATCTTGAAGTTTTGAAATAGGGTAAGAAAATGGCAGAAGAAAATATTGAAGAAGGTTTTGAAAATCTCACTGGAACCGAAAAGTCGGCAATCCTGATGATGTTGCTAGGGGAAGATGAAGCCGCTACTGTGCTACAAAAACTTACACCAAGAGAAGTTCAGCACCTTGGCACAGCGATGTATTCAGTCACTGGTGTAGACCAATCCACGGTAAATGCAGTTCTAGATGAATTTCTGGACACAATTAAGAAACAAACTGGTATCGGGCTTGGGGCTGGTCAGTATATAGAAAATGTTCTTACTAAGGCGCTTGGTGATGACAAGGCCCAATCAGTTCTAGGTCGAATTACTCCAGCAAGCTCAGAATCGCAGATTGATATACTTGACTGGATGGATGCCAGAGCGATTTCAGAATTAATACTTGATGAACATCCACAAATTAAAGCATTGATAATTTCGTATCTTGATTTTGGACTGGCTGCGGATGTTTTGACCCTGCTTCCAGATAATCTGCAGGCAGATATTGTACGGAGAATTGCCACGCTCGAAACCGTGGAGCCTGGGGCAATAAAAGAACTTGAGAGGGTTATGAAAGCTAAATTTGCTGCAAATACATCTTTGCGGGCGTCACAGATAGGTGGTGTAAAAGCAGCAGCCAAGATCATGAACTTTACAAAAACAGAAATGGAAACGCGTATATTGGGCGCAATAAAGAAAGATGATCGAGATTTAATGGCAGAAATCCAAGACAATATGTTTGTTTTTGAAAATCTTGGTGGGTCAGATGAGAGATCACTTCAAACTCTTTTAAGGTCTGTTGACCAGGATGTTTTGGTCATTGCTATGAAAGGCGCTGAGACTGCTCTTCAGGACAAACTACTCGGCTGTATGTCAACAAGAGCGGCTGCCAACATAAGAGATGAAATGGAAGCGCTTGGTCCAGTGAGGCTTACCGAGGTACAGGAAGCGCAAAAGCAAATTATTAATGTTGCACGTAAGCTTTCAGATGATGGAACGATTGTCCTTGCAGGTCGAGGTGGTGAGGAAATGGTCTAATGGTTGAGGCGCAGGAAAATAAGATAAACGAAACAAAAGAAGCAGATTATGCAGATCTTCAAAGTTTACTTGAAGCAGCTAATTTGTCAAAATTTAATCCAGAACTTGGCTATACAGAGGAAAAGCGAGAATTTGAAAAATTCGAGAACTTTTTTGAAATAGTAAAATCAAATGTCGATGAAGAAGCTCAAAGTAAGAAAGATGAGCCAGATGAAACTGAAGAAGTAAGCGATACTGTTGAAGAAAGTCAAAAGGATATACTTGATGAACGTGAATTAGTTAACAGTGAGGAATTTGAGCAAAAGGAAATTCTAGAAGAAGACTCAGAACAAGCATATGAGCAGACCGGTAATATCGAGACGGCTGGTACCGAACATGATGACGTTTCGGTTGGTGTTCTTGAGCAAATAAGTTCTACAGAGCAGTCTGAAGAAGAACACCAGGCGGCCCCAGATGCTCTAGATAATAAGGATGATAACAAACTATCACCTGAAGAAGTTGATCAAAGTATAGTAGAGATTAAGCCATTTTCTTCAGACCTGGAAAAAAATGCTTATGAAATGGGTCATAAAGACGCGTTAGAGGAGTTTGAGAGGTCAATGGGACTTGAAAAAAAGTCTCTCCAAGAATTAACAGTTACACTTTTTGCGATCAATGATAAACTTCAGGAGGCAACGGAGTCCCTTTTAAAAGAAAAGTTATTTGAATTATTTGATGAATTAATAGGTGAAAAACTCAATGAATTTGAGGAAACATTTGTTGCTAAAATTAAAGCTGCATCGAAATCTATAATAGCGCTCTCTAATGCAATCAAATTAGAATTAAATCACTCAGATTTTAAAATTTTAAAATCAAATGTACAGTTAAAAAGTCTTGGATTTGAAATTTCTGAAAAATCTGATCTTAGAAGAGGCGAGTTTCGTATTTTCCATGATTCATCCGGCTTCCAGCAAAAGTTTAATGGATAAAATTTGTTGAGTAGAAATGATAATTAACGACGATATTTTTCAAGAAAGTGACAATTATTTTTTGCGCTCTCTTCAAAGCCTACATTCAACTAGACTAGCTAAAGCATCCGTGTTCGGTAGTATTCTGTCGTACAATGGACAAGTTATCGAGGCCTCGCCTCTACCCGGCATTATTGGCTCTCTGTGTACAATATCCTCTAAAAATGATGAGGTTATAAAGGGTGAAATTGTTGCTGTAAATGAAAATAAAGTAGACATTCTTCCCTATGAAAGTAATTTGGATATTAAAGTAGGAGATGTCGTTTTTTTAACTGAAACTCAGCAAGAGGTTAAGGTTGGTCATGCACTTTTGGGAAGAGTAATTGATGGCTTGGGAAATCCGCTTGATGGAATTGGAAAACTTAAACTCCCAGATCGTAAAGGGTTGAATGGTGACCGAATTAATCCTTTTAAGAGAAAACCAATCACAGAAGTCCTAGACGTAGGTATAAGAAATATCAACGCATTATTATCTTTGGGGAGAGGTCAAAGAGTGGGTATTATCGCTGGGTCTGGCGTCGGGAAATCTGTTTTGCTTTCTATGATAACTAAAAGTACTGATGCCGATGTTGTCGTTGTTTCATTGATTGGTGAGCGAGGTAGAGAATTGGCCTCCTTCACCAAGGAAATTTTAAATTCCCATTCGAAGGATAAGGTTGTAGTTGTTGCAGTTCCTGCAGATCGATCACCATTACTTCGGATACAAGGAGCTAAGAGAGCTACAGCCATTGCAGAATACTTTCGTGATCTGGGTAAAAATGTTCTTTTAATTACTGACTCTTTAACGAGAGTTGCACACGCTCAGCGAGAGCTTGGGCTAGCTCTGGGAGAACAGCCAACATCTCGAGGTTACCCTCCGTCAGTTATTTCACTATTACCAAACCTTATCGAGCGAACGGGAACAAGTACTGAAAACTCTGGTTCAATTACTGCTATTTATACTATTTTGGCTGATGGAGACGATACAACATCAGATCCGGTTGTTGATACTGCGAGAGCTATTTTAGATGGTCATATTGTCTTGAGCAGAGACCTTGCACAACAGGGCATTTATCCAGCAATTGATGTTAATCAGTCAATCAGTAGATTGATGAACGATATTGTGGATCCAACGCAGCAAAAAAATGCACAATTGTTAAGAAAATATTTGTTGAAGTACAATGAAAATAGAGACTTGGTTTTGATGGGCGGTTATGTACAAGGCCAAGATCCTGATTTGGATAATGCTCTAGCTATTTGGCCAGCAATAGTGAAATTCCTGAAACAGGGTGAGAGCGAAGTCTGTCGTTTTGATGAATCAATAAGCCAACTTGCAGAACTTTTGGGAGCATGAAGTGAAAAAATTAAAGAAATTTGATTTGCTTCAAGTTAAGGAAAAGTTAAAAATGCAAGAGTCAATTTCTGACTTAAACGCTGTAGAAGCGGATTCTCAGAAATGTCAGTTAATTCAAAATGAGTTAGAACAACTTTTGGATGAATATAATTCTAAAGTAGAAGAAATTGCCGTTAACTCCTTCATCAGTGATAGGCATTTAATGCACAAGATGCTTGACCAAAAGGAAGTTATGTTAAACCGTTTAGAATTTTTAGAAAATGAAAAACAGGCAATCATCAGACAAGTTGCGTATTCTAAAGTAAAATCGGACATTTATCAAAGGAAGCAAACTGAATTAAAAAGAGAGATCAAGAGTGAACTCTTAAAAAAAAATGAAGATAGTTCAGCCAAACTCAAACCCAACAGGTGAATGGCACGAATATTGCTGTTCAAAGCTTGGATAGGTGCGGAGAGCATAGATGACCAGCGTGACAAATAATAATATAAATAACGTCAGTTTAATGTTAAACTCAAACCAGTCGGGCCTGATGGGTGGCGATGGAACTGTTCTAACTGGAAATTTTTTAGATATCATTTCGATGTTATCGGACACACCAAATTTAAATCTGACAAATATTAGTGACGCCGAACTTCTTACAGACCACCCTAATAATGACACGGTCTTTTCGACCCTACAGCTATTACAAAAGCTTTTTGAAGAGAATGAAATTAATTCAAAGAAAAATATAGCGCCTGAACTTTCTTCAAAATTTTTTGAAATAGTAAATGATAATAAGAATACAACGGATAATTCTAAGCTGGATGTATTTGAAATAGTGCCATGTGCACTATCAGATCTGGAAAGTATACCTAATGAAAAAATATTGTTAAACAATGCGGTTGCTGAACTTAAGGAAGGTAATTTTCCAATTAGTAAGTCCCTCGAAAGTGAAGTAAACTTAGTAAACAAAAGCCTTGAGAAAGAGTTTGCTGAGGGAAGCAAAGACGATACTTATAGAATGATCAGAGTAAGCAACATACCTACTTGGCCTGCTATTGTTGATACTTCGGTTCTCGTTGATCAAAACCCAAACACCGTGGTTATTGATCTTGAAAACGTTCTAGAAGCACTTCCGAATAAAACTGATGAATTTCAAATCTCAAAGTTATTTACCCGTTTAACTCCTCGTCTCGATCAAAGCGAAAAAGAAAGTACGGATCAAAATCAGACAATAGCAGAGCACGACGATATTTCTAAGTCATTCAGTATCAAACCAGGTATTGGAAACAATTTTGAAGCTTTAGATTTATTAGCTGATGAACCAGATGAGCAAAACGAATTTCGTGAGGAGACTTATAAACCAGAAAAAGCAATTGGTTCCGCCGTCGATTTAAAAGAGGTCAATCTGAGAACAAAAGAAACGAATTTAAACTTAAAAATCAAGTTGACCACTAATTCAGTGGAAGTCAGAGGTGAAACTGAGAATTCTTTAGTAATAAAGCAAGAATTGCCGATCCCAGATGGTTTTGTAAACCAGAATAACGTCATAGCTTTAGATATAGACAAAGTTACGGGACAGAATTTATTGGTTACTGTCGGTTCAGATCAAGTTGATGATGTTTCAAACTTGCCAAGAAAAGTTATCTTACAATTTTCTGAAGCCAAGCCACTTGGTTCGAGTCCGTCCATAAAAGTGACGTCAGTTGAAGAAAACGAATTAGATAGTACTAAACAGTTCATTGATACTAATCACGCAACTGTTATTGTAAAATCAAATGAAAATCTGCACGATCCTAATGTTAAGCCTGCTAAAATTCTAAAGGTATTCAACCCAGATCTTCTAAAATTAAACCATGATAAAAATAGTTTAGAATTTATCGGAATAGAAACTAGTCTAGTAGATTTTTCAGAGGAAATATCGTCAAGGTTGAAAACCTTTGTATCAGGTGAATTCAGCAGTAAATCTATGTTAAATACCCTTCGCGAAACTATTAGTAAAAAAGTTGCTGCTAATGTATTGACTGAGACTGTCAAACCCCACATTTCTGATCTATTAAACTTGGCCGAAAAGAAGCCAAAAACTAAGCTTTTGCTATCTACAGCAGATGTCCTTGGCTACAGAGAAACTCTAAATTCGTTAGATAAGATATCATCTCACACTTATCTTTCATCTAGTATCTATGATGTAAGTAAGACTGCCGCACAGCCTGCGGTTGTGATAGAACCGCCCTCAAGCGGTGAGAGAATGTTAGAACAAATGTTAGACGAAACTCCGTCTAAAATTACTCATCATGATCAGCCAAAGCAAACTAACCAGTTGGCAAATAATGTATCGGCTGCTGCTGTTAAAGCGCAAACGACTGGCGCCAGTACATTTATAAATACTCTTAATCTATATGAGGCACAATTTACCTCCCGTGTTGGTATGTTACTGGCTGACCAAATGGCAAGGGGAAACGAAAATTTTGAATTTCAATTAGAACCAGAGTCTTTTGGAAAGGTGCGTGTAAACGTGGCATTGGAGAATTCGAATGTAGAGATTAAGATGGTCGTCGATAATACGGCGGCAGTTATGGCCTTAAGAGGAGGTGAAAACATGTTGCAAGTACTGGCAGAGCAACATGGATTGAAACTATCTGAGTATGTAGTTGATCTGCAAAACAATCAGAATGGTAAAAGTTCTGATCAAGATAAAAACTTCCAAGAAAACGAAAAAGATGGCTTAAAAAATGCTGAAGACTTTGAACAGGAAATAGAAATAACAAATCCTGATAGTAGATATAATTTAAACCTACTCGCATAGGGAAATTACAATGGCAGAAGAAGAACCAAAGAAAAAAATAAATTTCAAAAAAATTGCACTGTTTGGATTGGGACCAATCGTTTTGGTTGGGATTGGTCTGGGAGTTGGAGCCTTTTTATTTATACCGACCCAAACACCAGTGCAACAGGTTGAAGAATTAATCGAAAAGAAACTTCAACAAGCAGGACAGCTACCTAGTAGTGAAGGTGAGGGCGAAGAGAACGCCGAGCCACAAAAAGTATACAAAGACACTCCCTCTACGGAAACATTTGTTACTAGCTATTACACATTTCCAGATAATTTTACCACAAACTTAAAAGCTTCAAAAGCGTTTCTACAGATTAGTGTAGGGGTCTCCACGCAATATGATGAAACAGTTATAGAAAACGTCGAATTACATCAATTGGCTTTAAGGTCGGAAGTTTTGGGGGTCGTGAGTGAATTCACGGTTGAACAGGTCGAAGGTAAGATGGGCCGAGATCAGTTGGCCGATAGTATCAAAGATGCTATAAATGTAAGGCTTGAAGAACTTGAAGGTTTTGGTGGCGTTGAGGGCGTTTATTTTACATCCTTTGTATTACAATAGATGAGTATAAGGCATGGTTGGGTCACGTAAATTATCAAATGAGGAGGTCGAGGCTCTGCTTAGCGGGCTTAATGAGGAGACCTCAGAACAAAAGGCAGAACAGTTTGACCCTAACGAGGTCAGAGAATTTAAATTTGGTACTGAGGATCTATCACTTTTAGGTGATTACTACGCTTTGCGTATGATTAATGAAAAAATTTGCCGATTTACTAGATCTGTATTTTTACCAATGCTTCGTATTATGCCCAGAATTTCTTCATTCCCTCCTGAGGTAAAATCTTTTGATGAATATGTGGAAAGTTGTGATAATTTTGTAAGCGTAACAAACAGCAGGATTGAAGACCTGCGAGGTAACGCGCTTTTAGTAATTGAAGCACCTTTCATCTCGCACCTTACGAACACCTATTATGGCGGTTCGAAAGTTCAATCATTGTTTGCACAGCAAGGAGAATTTACAGCAACCGAGCAGAGAATAATTGAAATCATTACTGAAGGTATGAATAGTGCATTGGAAACGGCTTGGAAGGATATGCTTCAGACAAAATTTGAAGTCCAGTCTAGGGAAGAAAACATTCAATTCGTTTCCTTTGTTGACGGTGCGGATACTGTCATTGTTTGTGCTTTTATGGTTCAAATGCCAAATCATGATCCTGTCAGCTTTGATGTAGTTTATCCATTGCAAACTTTAAAACCAATTTCGTCACAGCTGCGCTCTCGCGTTCAAAATGAGTTTGCGCAGGATGATAGAACCTGGAAACAGCGCCTACAAAATGCAGTCTTGTCAATCCCTTTGACGCTTACTGCCGAACTCGGTAACCCAAAAACCTCGATTGGGAAATTGTTAAAGTCCTCTGAGGGAGATGTTTTTGGAATGTCAATGCCTGAGCACGTTCTTGTAAAAGTCGCCGGAGAAAATGTTTTTTATGCAGATATAGGTAAGGTAGGAGCCAACGCTGCAATTTCGATGAAAAGAAGAATTATAGAGAGTGGGAAAGATAATGGCTGAAGAAAATCAAACTGAAAATAAAGCAGATGGTATTGAAAATCTAAAAGTTCTTGAAAATATTGATGTTGAACTGACTGTGGAAGTGGGTAGGACCGAAATAACTATTCGTGAATTACTGCGCTTAAACGAAGGTTCTGTAGTGGAATTAGAAAGACTAGCTGGTGATCCTTTAGATATTTTGATAAACAATACAAAGATCGCAAAAGGTGAGGTTGTTATGATAGGTGAACGCTTTGGTGTTCGTTTTGGCGAAATAGTAGATCCAGAAAAAAGAATGGAAAGTCTGTAGTGTCAGTTATTTGAAAATCCTTTTAAAGTTACCCAAGTAATTGATTTTAAACAACTAAATAAATCTGGTACGATCATTGCAATTCAATGTCATTAAGGAATTGCAAATGATGTATGAAAAAGTCGCCCTGGTAATACTGTTTTTGGCAGCACTGTTTGTTGTACAGATATTTCTGTATAGACGTTCCAAATCAACATCATATGGTTTGTCAGAGCCTACTAATATTAAAGTAATATCAAGACTGAATTTGTCCAAAACTACCCAGTTAAATATTATTACAGCGGGTTCAGATACTTTATTAATTGTTTCACCAAAAAATGCTCCTGCTACTGTTATGGCTCTTAATCTGCCCGATAAAGTTAGTGTGGTTGAAAGGCAAATAAATGAGGTTTGATTTTGTTTTTCTAATTTGTGTGGCTGCAGTTATGGTAATCAACAGTTCGGCCGTTGCATATGCACAGGATTTAAGTGCCTTGGGTTTGCCGGCGCTTACCACGGCGACAGGATCGAATGGGGAAACGACATATTCTCTATCACTCCAAATACTATTACTTATGACTGCTTTGACAGTCTTACCATCACTAGTTCTCGGAATGACAGCCTTTACCCGCATAATCATCGTTTTATCAATTTTGAGACAAGCACTGGGAACTCAACAAACGCCACCAAACCAGGTTTTAATAGCCATCGCATTGTTCCTGAGTTTTTTTATTATGAGTCCAATACTGAACTTACTTTATACTGAGACGATAAGTCCATATCTTGACGGAGATCTTCCAATGGAAAGTGCAATAAATCAGGGCCTTTCAGTTCTAAAAGATTTTATGGTCTCGAATACCAGAGTAGATACGTTAAATATGTTCTCGGATCTTGCTAAGGCGGAACCCTTTGAGGATAAACAAGCAATTCCCATCTCGATTGTGTTGCCAGCTTTCATTACNTCAGAANTAAAAACTGCCTTNGAAATAGGGTTTTTAATTTTTNTACCATTCTTGGTTATCGANATGGTAATAGCTTCCATTTTGATGTCTTTGGGTATGATGATGCTGTCGCCAATGCTNATTTCTCTCCCCTTCAAACTCTTACTTTTTGTTTTAGTTGATGGNTGGTCGATGACCGTAGGTTCNTTGTCNGCNACGTTTCTGGTTGGATAATTNAGATGGCTTATGATCAAAACGTACAGTANTTNAGNCTGGCATTTTGGCAGATTATCATGACTGCAGGTCCAATTTTGGCAATTGCTCTCGGNATTGGACTCCTTATTGGCCTTATTCAGGCCGCAACCTCTATACAGGAAATGACACTAAGTTTTGTTCCAAAGCTGTTTGTGGTTTTGGGGGCCATGGCATTATTTGCTACCTATACGTTATCAACGATGACTGACTACTTTATGTTTATATTTGAAGAGATAGCAATGAAGGGAGTATGAGTTGGAGCAGTTGTCTAGCTATCCTGGTATCACTTTGCAAAGTATTCCCATCTATCTTCTGCTATTGTTGCTATCAAGTTTAAGATTTGGGGCATTTCTTCTAGCATCCCCTTTTTTTGGTTCTCGCATGGTCCCCTTGCAAGTTAGGATTGTTTTTTCCTTTAGTATTGGCGTTTGGGTGCTGAATAATATCAAACTACCACCCTTGGCGGTGTTAGTTAGCGCAGATTTAATCCCCATTGTGCTACAAGAAATCTTCATAGGTTTGACTTGTGGCTTGACACTAGCAATATGCTTCGGAACAGTAATACTTGCCGGAGAGAAGATAGCAGCTACGTCAGGCCTGGCTTTTGCATCGCAAGTTGACCCAACAAGTGGAGCTCAGTCTCCAGTAATTAGTCAAATATTTTCATTATTTTTACTAGTGCTTTTTTTTTCTTTGAATGGCCACCTGGTAATTTTTGAGCTATTATTCAATAGCTATGAACGCTTGCCAATCGGTGGTGTGGCCGAGTATCAAAATATGATTGAGCAGGCTCTAACATCAGCCAACTTTTTATTTCGNACTGCTGTGATGATAGTCTTACCAATTGTAAGTATTCTATTTTTTATGAATCTAGGAGTTGGTTTCATTACAAAGTCTGCACCACAGCTGAATTTATTTTCCTTTGGATTCCCTATGACCATTTTGGGAACTTTCTTCGCACTTTATTTTTCTGTTGATGCATTGCAGTTTGTATTTGGAGAATTGATTGCCGAGGCAATAGGAATTGTAAAAGCAGTTCTAGCGAGTATTGATCATGGCGGAGAATGATCAAACTCAAGAAAAAACACAGGAGCCCACCCAGAGGCGTCTGGAGAAGGCTCGAGAAGATGGTGATATATTATCATCCAAGGAAATGTTTGTATTTGCAACTAGTGCCGTTGGTTTGTTAGTTCTATGTGTCTTAGGTTTTTTTGCAAAAGGTCTTCTAGATTTATGGGGTTCTTTATTCACCTTCGCACACCCAGAGGAGTTGTTCAAAGCGAAATCTTTTAATTCATGGCAAAGCTTCAAAATTATTATTTCGGGTGCTGCGGTATTTGCGCTTCCATGTTTCTTAGGGGTTATATTGATGCAAACTATAGTAGGAGGTGGATTGAATTTTAGCACAAAATCCCTTGGTTTTAAATGGAATAAATTGGATCCTGTTAAAGGGCTAGGCCGCATTTTTTCAATAAAGGGCTTGGTTGAGTTAGTTAAATCAATTGCTAAAGTTGTTTTTTTGACTGGTATTGTTCTCGTATTTATTTGGTTTGCATTACCAAATATANTTTATTTAAGTGCAGGTATTCTCACGCAGAGTTTGGAAATCTTATATCGACTGTTAATAACGTTTATTTTTATTCTTGTACTTTTGTTGTTTTTAATAGGTCTAGGTGATTACCTCTGGAGTAGACACACTTGGATGGAAAAATTGAGAATGTCACGTCAAGATTTGAAAGATGAATCCAAAGAAAGTGAGGGATCTCCTGAGGTCAAAGCTCGAATGCGAAGAATGCAAATGGAGGCAAGTCAAAAAGCAGCAGAAAACGCACAAGCAATCGAAAATGTAAAAGACGCTACTGTTGTGATAACGAACCCCACTCATTTCGCTGTTGCATTAAAATATGAGCCTGATGAAAATGATGTTCCAATAATTCTTGCACTCGGTAAAGGAGTAGCTGCGCTTCGCATTATCGAGCAGGCTGAAACAAATTCAGTTTCAGTAGTGCAATCGCCTTTGCTTGCTAGGGCACTTTTTTACACGGGTCAAATCGGAAATGCTATATCCGAACAGTTATATTCAGCAGTAGCGGCTATATTGGCTTATGTTTATCAGTTAGAGCGTGGTGTGGATGCGGTTTTGCAGGACCCTGANATTCCGTCAGACTTTATTTTTGATGAATTTGGTAAATTGGTTAAGGAATAGGATTGTGAAGCGACGCAAGTCATCAGTAGGGGAACTTATTTCAACTCTAGTTTTTTTTGTTATGGCTATTTGGCTTACTTATGAGGGAATTGCTGGCTATAATCGTGGAGAGCTTATTAAGGCTATCTTGATATGGATTGGGGGGCTTTTGGCTCTCATTGCAAGCTTTCGTTTTCAAATTCAAATCATTGTTAATAAGTTAAAAAAGCAAAAATGAGGATATCGTGTGCCCACTGTAAGCATTATTTTGTCACCCATGATCCTAAGCGACCTTGGGGTTGTAAACGTTTTGGTTTCAAATCGCATATTTTGCCAAATTTTGCCGTAAAAAACGCAACTGGCATGGATTGTGCATATTATAGTATGAAAAAAAATCGAGTAACGTACCGAGAGAAATTTAAAAATGGCGACACGCGCAGCTGATAAAGCCCTGGAAAATGGTATAAAAGTAGCCCTGGACGCAGCTGATACTGCATCAGGCGTTACAGAAGAATTTAATAATGTACGTGAACAATTTGAAGTAGTTAATATTCAAGCTAAAAGAATTTATCAGTCTGTTTTGATAATTTTTATTAGTTCGATAGTTGCTGCTATTATATCGCTTGGCGCTGGTTTATTGATGTACTATAAAGCTCTTGGTACATTGCGCACGAATTCTAATATGGCCATTGAAGCTCTCGCTATTTTTACTGAAAATGTAAGCACGTTGGATAAGTCGATAATGACTGTTGAAACTAATACTCAAAACCAAGAAATAATTAAGAGCAGTCTGAAAGATGTTCGCTTCGCGGCAGAGAAAGCTTCAAAAGATATCGCCGCTGCGGAAACCAAATATAACCAAGCCATAAAAATTAGTGTACAGGACACAGAAAGAGTAATTAAAGATTTTGCTGAAACTACATTACTAGACCTTAAAACTCAGTCAGATGCTACGCAAATGCAGTTAATGGAGCAAATTGAGGGTATCCAAAAGTTTTTTGCTCCCGAGACTGAAGATGAGTCAGGTGAAACAGATGCTGGTGATAACATTGTTACACAAAAACAATTTCTTACTTTAGAAGCAAAAGTAGATCGAATTATTGTTTTGCAAAAAGATCTTGCAGCAAATATGATGGAAATGAACAGAATTAGACAGGTACAGGCCCAGAAGCAAAAGGCTGCTGCTGCAAAAAAAGTAACAAAAAAACCTCCGGTTAATCCTTTGAAGTTCCCATGAGTGAAGAAGACTTAGAAAAGTTACAGGATACTGATCTCGGTGCCGATTTGTTGGACGCGGAAAAAAGCACTGAGTCTGAAATTATAGACTTTGATCAGAATGGTCGTCTATTGAAGATAGCAACTGATGGTATATCAGTTTTAGACTACGTTAAAAGAATGAAAGAGAGTGATATACTTGTAGCTGTTGACGGTGAGATATATCTTGATGGTCCTCAAAATTTAATTAATAAGTTCAACATGGAGGAGGGCGACGAAGCTAAGTGGTTGCTTACATTTTGGAGAGATGGAGAAGTTTTTGACATCTTACTAACATCGCCCATTCAAAGTAAGTTTGGTCTCGCCACGGAAGAAGAAACAACATGGGCTTTGGACCAGTTTAAAACGCATACATTTGGAGACTTCGAGAGCTATCAGAATTTTGAAATTTTTAGAGATAAAAATTCAGTTTGTGATATCCTATCAATGGAAAAAGATCCGCTTGCATCTCTTTTACCATTATTGTGGTGCTTGAAATTTAGATTATTTCCACCTTTTGCTGCTTTGGCAGCAGCATATCTGGTAACTTTCTTTATTAATATTTATTTATTTATAATTACTTACTTAGTACTTTCTAGGTTTTTTTCCGTCTCCCAGCAAAATATCTTACGGTCATTTAGTGTTTTTGCAGGCAAGAGTCATTACATGACAATTGCTTCAACAAATGAAAATGATGTAAGTGCAATAATAAAAAAAATAGATATAAAAAACAAAATTCGTTTCGAAGCAAATGCAATTAAGAAACCCACTGTAATTCATAAAGTAATAGTGAATAACTCGTCAGTCGCTGAAAAATGACCTTGGCATAAGTCTTACTGATTATCGATTGTTAGCAAAGTGAAATAGGCTTGGGAATTCTTGATGAAACTATCTGTAGACCAGGCGATAACAAAAGCCAAATCGTATAAAAAAAGAGGTGAGGTGGTAGAAGCTCAGCGGTTATTAAAAGCTGTATTAAAGTCATTCCCGAAAAACAAAAGAGCTCAAAAAGAATTGCTTATATTAAGTAAGCCAAAGCAACAAGATATTGGCGACCGTGATACTCAAAAAGAAGTAGATCAATTAGTAGTTTTGTATAAAAACGGTCGAATGCCAGAAGTTGTAAAACACGCAATGGCACTGACAGAGAAATATCCAGACCGGTTTATATTATGGAATTTAATGGGTGCAGCAGCGGCTCAAATTGGGCAACTAGACCGAGCAGTTTTTGCGTTTAAAAAAGCTATAAATATCAAGCCAGGTAGCGCTGAACTTTATAATAATATTGGGAATGTTTTCTTCGAGCAAAAAAAAATGGACGATGCTTTAGAGGCCTACTTTAAATCAACATTAATAAAGCCAAACTATGCAGATGCATACTGCAACATGGCTAATGTTCTAAAACACCAAGGCCATTTAGATGAGGCGCTAACGACTTATAAAAAGGCCCTTTCCATTAAACCTGATAACGCAGAAGTCTATAATAACATAGGCACTGCTCTACGAGATCAGGGCAAGTTAGAAGCAGCGATAGAAGCTTTCAAAAAGGCTCTTTCAATCAAGCCAAAATATCTTGGGGCTTATTTCAATATGGGCCTTATTCTGCAAGATCAAGGCAAGCTGGCAGAGGCAATAGAGGCATACACCAAGGCTCTCTCTGTCAACCCTAATTATGCTGAAGCCCACAACAATATGGGTGTTATTCTGCAAGATCAAGGCAAGCTGGCAGAGGCAATAGAGGCATACACCAAAGCTCTTTGTATCAACCCTAATTATGCTGAAGCCCACAACAATATGGGTATTACTCTACAAGATCAAGGCAAGCAAGAAGGGGCAATAGAGGCATACATCAAGGCTCTTTCTATCAACCCTGATTATACCGATGCTCACAACAATATGGGTGTTACTCTACAAGATCAAGGCAAGCTGGAAGAGGCAATAGAGGCATACACAAAGGCTCTCTCTATCAACCCTGACTATGATGAGGCCTATAACAACATGGGCAATGCTCTCAAAGACCAAGGCAAGCTAGAAGAAGCAATAGAAGCTTACAGCAAAGCTCTCTCCATAAAGCCTGATTATGCTGAGGCCTACTACAACATGGGT
>NZSO01000087.1 GCA_002696885.1 Verrucomicrobiales bacterium
TTAAAAAAAGAAGAGGATGAATTCAGAGACTATGATGCCGAAGTTAGACCTGAGGTAAAAGAGTTCTATAGGCTAAATCATCAATATCAAACCTTTGAATTTGCCAGCAAAAAAAGAGATGAGTTCACTCAACTCAAAAGGCGGAAAATGACGGTTTGGGAGGCCATTGAATTTCTTAATGAGCTTATTGACGATAGTGATCCTGATATTGAGCTTCCACAAATTGAACACATTCTTCAAACCGCCGAAGCTATCAGAAGAGACGGACATCCACGCTGGTTTATTCTTACCGGTCTGATACATGATCTGGGTAAGATACTTTGTCTTTTTGGCGAGGAACAATGGGCGGTAGTAGGGGATACCTTTCCTTTAGGATGTAAGTTTTCCGATAAAATTGTGTTTCATGATTTTTTCTCCAATAATCCTGATTCTGATAACCCTATTTATTCAACCAAACTTGGTATTTATGAAGAAGGGTGTGGGCTTTCAAATGTTACAATGTCATGGGGGCACGACGAATATTTGTATCATGTGGTGAAAGACTATTTACCTGATTCAGCACTGTACATGATTAGATATCACTCATTTTATCCTGCACATAAAGAAGGTGAGTACACTTACTTAATGAGTGACTATGATAAAAAAATGTTCTCTTGGGTGAGGGCATTTAATCCTTATGATCTTTACACAAAAAGTGAAAAGAGGGTCGACGTCGATAAATTGAAGCCTTTTTATAATGATCTTATAGATGAATTTTTACCCGGAACATTGTCATGGTAATAAAAATTAACATACTATTTTTTTTGTTTTCATCGTTCTTGGTTAGCGCGTTTGAAAAAAAAACTCTTTTACAACAAGGCCATGCCCATAACGACTATTATCACGAGAGGCCTCTGCAGGATGCGCTTGAATGTTTCTTTTGTAGTGTTGAGGTGGATGTCTTTTTGAGGGACGGAAAGTTTTTGGTTGGTCATGATAAGTCAGAGCTGAAAAAAGAAAAAACTATAGAAAAGCTCTATCTTGATCCTTTAAAGAAAAGAGTTCTTCAAGGGGGAGGTTATGTCTATGAGGAGAAGGTCAGTTTTACGCTATTCATAGACATAAAGTCTGAAGGCAAATCTGCATATGATGAGCTTAGCAAGTTGTTGAAAAATTATGATGATGTTTTAAGCGGGATGGTTAATGGAGTATGGAAGAAGAGAGGGATAGATGTTGTGATAAGTGGTAATCGAGCAAAAGAAATGATTGCTGAAGATTTAACAAGGAGTGTTGGAATAGACGGCAGAATTTCTGATTTTGGGAGTATGTTGCCGACTCATTTAATGCCAATTATAAGTGATCGATGGAGTTCGCATTTTGACTGGAGGGGAGAAGGGAATATTTCCAAAGAGGAAAAAAATAAACTTAGAGACATGGTGAAAAAGGCTCACCTTGAGGGTCGGAGGATTAGATTTTGGGCAACTCCAGAAAAGAAATCGGTATGGACAGAGTTAGTGGATTCAGGTGTTGATCTTATTAATACAGATGACCTCAAAGGGTTATCAAAGTTTATTAGAGATTATAGTAAAAAGTGAGATTGCATTTTTTAGATTTCTCATATCGCTCTGTTTCTGATTAGCTAATAAAAATTTACTCTGGGTGAATTTTTATCAAATTTGGAATTCATTTGTGACAAAAGATTTTAACTTTCTCTAAAGCTGATTAGAAGTTTTAAAAAAACATTCCATTGTGTCTCCTGCCAGTGGTTTTAACCCTTAGAAAATAATGGGGGAGCTCATATTGTTTTTATTACAAAAAATGAGTAAACATGCTTTACCAATGTTGAGATCTCCTTAGCTTGTTGGAGTATAATCTTTAACAATGAGAGAATGTTCCTATAAATCTAAGAGGTGGGCTATTTTTACCTCTATTATTTCTCTTGGTTTAATATTCAATAATGAGGGAATTTCTTCAGATGATGAGAAGACTCTTTGGTCATTGAATAAGATTTCTCTCGTTGAACCACCTGTCATAGAGGCAGACACATGGTCGAGAAATGAGATCGACAAATTCATATTACAGAAGTTGAGATCTGTTGGGATTGAGCCAAACCCAGCCGCAGATAAATTAACGACCATCAGAAGGGTTAGCTTTGATCTGTTAGGCTTAGCTCCTACTAGAGAAGAGATTCAAAAATTTGAGGCTGATAAATCCGGGAATTCTTACGAGAAGCTTTTGGATAGTTTGCTTGCTAACCCACACTATGGAGAAAGGTGGGGGAGACATTGGTTAGATGTTGCTAGATTTGGAGAAAGTCATGGGTATGAAAGTGATAATGAAAGACCTCATGCCTGGACCTACAGAGACGCAGTGATCAAGGCCCTGAACCAGAACCTGCCTTTTGATGAGTTTGTAAAATGGCAAGTGGCTGGTGATATTCTCCGACCAGAGGATTCACTGGCTGTCAGTTTGACTGGTTTTTTAAGTGCGGGGTCGACTGTTACAAACGTTGATGGTGTTGATAGAGAAAAAGCAAATTATGATAAAATGGATGACATTGTATCAGCAACAGGTTCGGCTTTTCTTGGGTTAACAGTGGGATGTGCGAGATGTCATAATCATAAGTATGATCCAATATCACAGGAAGATTATTATAAAATGGTAGGATTTTTTCTGCCGGGCCGTGAAGGAGACCGAGAACTTGAAATAGGGAAGCCGGGATCGAAAGTCAAAGCCATGGTTTGGAATGGCGGAAAGAAGCGCTCCAACCCAATTCTTAAAAGAGGAGACGTAGAGCAAAAAGGAGAGGACGTCGGGGTTGGGGTCCTAACAGCATTGAGTGATAATAATGGAGACGCCAGCGAATGGCTTAATGAAGAAGCTTTGAAAAAAGGAGACGGTAGAGATGCCCTTGCACATTGGCTTACCGATTCAGATAAGGGTGCGGGTCATTTGCTTGCGAGAGTTATCGTCAATCGATTATGGCAACATCATTTTGGTGTGGGTTTAGTCAAAACAAGTAATAATTTTGGTCAAGTNGGNGAAAAACCGACTCACCCTGAATTACTTGATTGGCTTGCTNAGGAATTGATNANTAAAGATTGGAAAATAAAATCGATTCACAAGCTAATAATGAAAAGTTCCACTTACATGCAGACTGTNAAATGGGATCAACCAAGGTATGAAATCGATCCTGAAAATAAACTTTTCTGGAGAAAAGAACCTCGTCGCCTCGAAGGAGAAATTATCAGAGATTCCATTATGAACACGGCCGGCACATTAAACAGAAAGATGTTTGGACCGAGCGTTAAGCCATGGGTGTCGAAGGATGCCATTAACACGGGATCTACAAATAAATGGCCTGTAAATGTAAAGGACGGCCCTGATACATGGAGGAGAAGTATATATGTGTTCATGCGTCGCTCGATGAGGGTTCCATTTTTTGAGGTTTTTGATGTGCCGGATGGGATGCAGAGCAGGGGAGTTAGGGAACTTACAACTGTCCCGACCCAAGCCCTTATGTTGATGAATAATCAATTCGTTCGAGATCAAGCTTCACACTTCGCAAACAGAATAAGAAAGGCTGTAGGAAATGATAATCTCAAACATATTGTCGAGGAGGCGTATTGGCTAGCTCTGTCGAGGTCTCCGACCAATGAAGAACTAAGTTCAAGTGTTGAGTTGCTCAGTACTGAAGGTCAAAGTTTAGAGAATTTTTGTCACATATTATTCACTTTAAATGAATTCTGTTATGTTGATTGATAATAAAGCAAATCTATCGAGAAGAGATTTATTGAAGAAATCAGGTTGTGGTTTTGGTTCTCTAGCTTTTTCTGCGCTAATGGCCCAAGAAGGCTTGCTAGGTGAAGAAAAAACTTCGCCGTTTGTCGCCAGTAGGCCTCACTTTGCATCAAGAGCCAAGAGTGTCATTTTTTTGTTTATGTATGGGGGCCCAAGCCATGTGGATTTGTTTGACTACAAGCCTGCGCTTGAGAAATATTCTGGAAAGAGTGTTAATGATGTTGTTAAGACTAAAGGCGCCAGAAGTTCTGGAGGTCTGTTTCCTTCTCCATATAAATTTCAAAGACACGGAGAAAGTGGGCATTGGGTTTCTGATAGATATCCTCACTTATCGAAAGTAATTGATAATACAGCAATGCTTCGAGGGGTCTACGGTCACTCTATCAGTCATGCTCCAGCGCTCTTTGAGGTTAATACTGGAATGATAAGAACTGGTTTTCCAAGCTTAGGCTCTTGGGTTAATTATGGGTTAGGCACTGAAAATCAGGATTTGCCAGGTTTTGTGGTGATGTACGACTATAGGGGGGGGCCAATAGGAGGTGCTCCTAATTGGGGTGCAGGTTTTTTGCCAGGTGCGTATCAAGGAACTCCCGTTAGGTCAAAAGGGACACCGATTCTTAATCTAAACAAACCGCAGGAGGTAAAAGATAAAAGCCAGAGGGAACTTTTAGATTTTGCAAACAGGATGAATCAGATTCATTCAAAGGATCGCCCTGCTGAAGAATCTCTAGAGGCGAGAATTCAATCTTTTGAATTGGCTTACAGGATGCAGTCCGCAGCGCCTGGAGCCTTAGACTTAGATAAAGAAACTGAGCATACCAAAAAACTTTACGGAATTGAAAAAGGTAACCCTGGGGAATACTTCGGCACTCAATGTTTGATGGCTAGAAGGTTAGTTGAGAGAGGGGTTCGTTTCGTTCAATTGTATTCTGGAGGTGGTCATGGTGATAATAACTGGGATGCGCATGGGAGTATTACTGGAAATCATGACAAGCATTGTGCGGCGACTGATCAACCGATTGCAGGATTGATTAAAGATTTGGAACAAAGAGGAATGCTTGATGAGACTCTAATAGTGTGGGGAGGTGAATTTGGAAGGACTCCACATAAACAAGGTGGCTCGGGAAGAGATCATCATCCATTTGGATTTACGATGTGGATGGCTGGTGGCGGAATCAAAGGGGGGACAAGTTATGGAGAAACCGATGAAATTGGTTACCATGCTTCAATCAATAGAACTTCAATACATGATGTTCACGCAACTATTCTACATTTAATGGGGATTGATCATGAACGCTTAACCTATCATTTCAGTGGAAGAGACTTTAGACTTACTGATGTAGCGGGCAACGTACTGCATGACATAATTGTTTAATTGTCTTGATTAATATAGGTCTGTTAGGATAGCCTTTGGTAAGTTTTTTGTTGTGGTTAGTATTTATCAAATAAAACCAAAGTTTCAGGCCCTATTAAGNCCTNTGACTAATTGGTTGGCTTCTNTNGGAGTGNCGGCGAACCAGGTAACGGTATTTGCNGCAATTCTATCAATGGCCACTGGAGNAATTATTTATATAAANCCCCNNGAATCNTGGCCCTTACTACTTGTTCCTTTGATNCTGNTNTTGAGGATGGCATTGAATGCAATTGATGGGATGCTCGCAAGGGAGCATTCCATGGAATCTAAGCTTGGAGCCGTTCTTAACGAACTTGGGGACGTTGTTTCTGACGCATTTCTATATCTTCCTCTTGCAGTTGTTTCAGGATTTAGCCCTGAGATTATCGTTTTAATCGTAATCGTATCTATTATAAGCGAAATGGTCGGAGTGGTGTCTTTACAAATTGGAGCTTCTCGGCGTTATGATGGNCCCATGGGAAAGAGTGATCGTGCTTTTGTTTTTGGTTCAATTTGTTTGGTAGTCGGGCTGGGTGTTAATCCATCTCCTTGGCTTGATTGGGTCTTATCGATAATTACACTACTTATAGTTTTAACCATTTTTAACAGAGCTAAGAAAGCTTTAGGAGAAGCAAAATAATGGATGNTCCAATAGTAAAAAAAACATTTGGGTTNCCTGATGAAATCTTCTTGGCGTTGTGTATGATTGGTGGAGTCCTTGTAACAGCGACTTTGATACTATCTATTTTAATCAAGCTAAAGCCAAAAAGTGATTTCGAGGCATTAACGCAACGGATAAAGTCATGGTGGTTAATGGCGGTAATTTTCTTTCTTGCGATTCTTGTTTCTGATAAAGTTTCAATTGTATTTTTTGCATTTGTTAGTTTTTTAGCGCTAAAAGAATTTTTCTCATTAATACCTACTCGAAGNGCTGATCGAAGNGCTTTGTTTTGGGGCTATTTGTCGATTCCTCTTCAGTATTATTGGATACATGTTGAGTGGTATGGTCTATTTATAATTTTTATACCTGTTTATATGTTTCTTATAATACCTTTAAGAATGGTGCTTACGGGTAAGACTGATGGCTATATAAGATCAGTTGGAACAATACACTGGGGGCTAATGCTTAATGTTTTTTGTCTAAGTCATACAGCCTTTCTATTGATTCTTGAGCGTATTGATTATCCAAATGAGCATCCACCTGGAGTTGGGTTAGTACTTTTTTTGGTTATAATGACTCAACTCAATGATGTGTTTCAGTTTATATGGGGAAAATCTCTTGGAAGAGCAAAAATTTTACCGAGTGTTAGCCCTGGAAAAACTTGGGCTGGTTTTATTGGGGGAGTCATAACCTGTACTATCGTGGCTTTANTATTGGGGCCGTTTTTGACAATCTTAGACCACAGGCAATCTTTAATNGCAGGATTTATAATTAGCGTTTCGGGATTTTTTGGAGATGTCAACCTCTCTGCATTGAAGAGAGATATGAANGTTAAGGATAGTGGAAGTTTACTTCCGGGCCATGGTGGTATTCTGGATAGAGTTGATAGCCTGACATACACTTCTCCGCTCTTCTTTCACTTCGTATACTGGTCGTTTGATTTTCATACACATGGAGCAACNCTGTACTAGTAATGATAGGTCTAATTCGTACTGTTTTCTTTGCCATTATAGTTAGGCCGTTGTTGCTTATAATTCTTGGTTTACATGTCAGGTATAACTACAGATTACCTAAAAAAGGTCCTGCTGTCTTGGTTGCCAATCACAATAGTCATCTTGATGCTTTGGCATTAATATGTTTGTTTCCCCTTAGTTTGTTAAAAAAGATAAGGCCGATAGCTGCCCAGGATTATTTTTTTAGAAATGCTATNCTTAAATGGTTCGCCTTGAATGTCATGGGTATTATTCCGATTGATAGAAAATCAAAATCAATAAGGAAGAATCCTTTTTCTGGAATCAACGAATCACTTAATAACAATGAAATCATTATCCTTTTTNNNNAANNNTNTCNGGGATCTCCCGAAGATCTAGGCGAATTTAAATCTGGAATAGCTCATCTGGCGAAACAGAACCCTGAGGTTCCAGTTATACCTGTGTTTATGCATGGTCTTGGCAAAGTTTTGCCGAAAGGAGAAGCTCTACTCGTTCCATTCTTTATTGATATTTTTATTGGAGAATCACTATTCTGGAACTCGAATAAGGAGTCTTTCATGGAAAGCCTAACCACCAATATGAGTGATCTGGCGGAAGAAGGAAACTTTCCTCCATGGCTTTAGTCACTTATTATGAGTTCATCTTATTTTGTTTTCAATTTATTTGAAGGTGTTATTGTCAGGATTATGAATAATGTTTATCAACTTTATGTTCTATTACTTCTATTTTTAGCATGCAGTCTTCTAGGAAAGGCCGATGAAAAGGATGGGTTTGTTCAGATTTTTAATGGTAAGACGTTGAAGGGGTGGAGGAGTGCACCTGAGACAACTTACAAACCTTGGTCAGTTAAAAATGGAGTCATTAGAGGTGAGGGCCAAGAAGATAGACTTATATACTTGGTTTACTCTGATGACGAATCCTTAAAAGATTTCGAACTTAAGTTTCAATACAAAATGGTAACCAAAGGTAATACTGGTGTTGAGATTAGGACTCGTCCTGATAAAACAAACAAAAGACCTTTTGAAGGCTATCATGCAGATATAGGCCATGTTGGTATTGGTGCCGGTGTACTTGGTGCGTGGGATTTTCATTTCGGTTCAGGAACACGTCGTGAATTTCCATGTCCTAGGGGCACTCGATTAGTTATTGATAGCGCAGGCGAAGGAAAAGCCGAAAAAATTAAAAACGCAGTCACAATAGAAGACATAAAACGGCACGACTGGAATCAGTGTAGAATTGTAGCCAAAGGAAATTTTTTCCAATTGTGGATAAATAATAAGCTGGCCTCTGAATTTACGGATAACATCAGAAAAGGACAGCTTGAAAAAGGTTTCATAGGCTTACAGCTTCATGACAAGGGAATGGTTGTAGAATTTAAAGATATATATCTGAAAACACTATAATTCATCGATTTGACTGCCTAAATGATCAGGCTTACTCTTAAAGAGCTCATCACTATATGTGAATGATATATTGTTATTATGAAGAAACTGATCCTCTTAGTTATTGTTGGAGTCTTATTTATTGGATGCAAAGATAAAGAAACTCAAAAGGAAGAGAGTACTACTAATGCATCGCAAACTACCATAGAGGGACCAGACTTAACAGGATTTGAATATAGTTTATTAGGGGATTCTGTTGTTATAACAAAATGCACGTTAGCCGGACAGGTCATTGTTCCAAATGTCATTGAGAACGTTGCTGTCACATCAATAGGAGAAAATGCCTTTTATGGCAATGTTGGAATGACATCTTTGATTCTTCCAGACACTTTAAATTCTATTGGTAACTCTGCCTTCAGGGGATGCATTGGAATAGCTGATATAACAATTCCTCCAAACGTTACAAATATTGGGGTTTCTGCATTTAGTGGATGTTTAAAACTAAAGACAGTCAAATTTCTAGGCAATGCCCCAGAAAATTCTAAGTATATGTTTAAGGATGCGCCTGCCACTCTGTATTTTGATCCTGGAAAAGATGGTTGGGATAAATCCATTGGAGGTAGGCCAATCAAACCGATGCAAGACCTCCAAGGCTAGAAGTACAAAAAGTTTATGCAGATCAATTGCCCAGTATGCTCAACAGTCATTGAGGTAAATGAGGAGCATGCTGGTCACAAAGGAAGGTGCGTTAGTTGTAATACTAAATTTATAATTCCAACAAGTTCTGATCAGGAAATACAAATTTTAGAGGTTGGACAGAAGCCGGAGCCAGTAGTCGCCACGAGCCAGAATAATTCGCCTCCTGTCCTCAAGATGCCGGCTGCTCCGGCGTATGCTCCCCCTAAACCGGTAGTGATAAAAAAATCAGGATCACCCATGGGGTTATTGGTTTTGGTTGTGTTGATCGGCATATGTGGGGTAGGGTTTTATTTGGTTAAAAGTGGTAAAATGATTCAAATCTCCAATGGAGATTCCAATGCTAATCAGACCGTAGTAACAAAAAAAATAATCGTTCAATCACCAGGGAAGAAAGAAACCGACGCAAAGCAATCAGTTGATGGTAAACAACCAAGTGATGTAGATGAAAATGTTCCGTTTAAGTTGCCTGACTCTATAGATGATAGCTTCGAGATTACTGAAGAAAATAAATCAAGAGCTTTGGCATTTCTAATGTCGGGTGAGATTAGAAAAAGAGAAAGTGTTTATGATGCTTTTCGTGAGCTGGGTGAACGATTCAAAGAGACCTATGAACAGCTTTTAGTTAAAGCCCGGACAGAAAGGTTAAGCGAATTAGAAAAAGAAATCACGCAGTTGAGTGACTCCGAACAAATTTCGGATGCTTTAGAAAATGACTTTCAGTCTTGGAAGGATGCAGCAAACAACGGTATCAAGCTTGCAATGACCAAATGGAAAGAAAAAGACCCGACGGGATACAAACAAAAGGTTTTAGAAACCAATGAAGCTGTAAAGCGAGCAGAGGAACTTTATCTTGTTTTATCTGAAGCCTTCGAAGGCAAGCAGTTTGACAATAATGACTCCTTAAAAGGATTTGTTGTTTTGTTTAATGAGCTTGATTCCGAAATAGCATGGTCAAAAGGTGAAGACTCCACGCTGGAACTTAAACTTTCTAATATCATCGAAGAAATTAATAATAAAAAAGGGAAAGTAAATGGAGGTGATGGAGCTGGAGATGATTTGAAAAGCATTAAAATATTTGTTGAATCAAACCGAGCAATTCTTAATTTCAATGAGCAGGTAAATTGGGGGACTTCATTGTATAAAAAACTACTATTAGAGATAAACCAAAAGCGGATTGCACTTGGCTTTAATGCTCTTAAAATTAATGAACAACTGACTACCGCTTCAGAAATGCATTCGGGTGACATGCATTTTCAAGAATTCTTCTCCCATAAAAGTTTTGATGGAGCAGGTTATGCCGACAGAGCAAAGAGGGCAGGCTTTGGAGGTAAAGTCTTTGGGGAATTTCTATACAGGGCTAGCCCGGATCCTATTTCAGCATTCAATTATTGGTGGACGGTAGATAGCCAGAGAATAATGATGTTGAATAAAGAAACCGACACCATTGGAGTTGGCAGAGCTGAAAATTATTGGACCGTAAATATAGGTAAGCTCGCAAATTGATAAAAAGCTCGCTTATGGAAGTTGGGAAGAGTGATGGTGTGCAATCGGCTGTTCTTGAGAATTATCAATAACGTATGTAAACCTTGCAGGCACTTTGACTTCAACCCCATTTTCCTCTTTCAGAAATGTATATAAACCACTCAATATTTGAAGGTTGTCGGCTAGATCTTGTGTGCTCATTGAATCAAAGTCAAAAATGACTCCAGCTCTAGGGTTGGTGAACAAATTTTCGAAGTAATCTTTGATTAAGTCCTTAGAGGTTAGAGGGTTTGGTGAGAATGTTGCCACCAATACGGCCTCAGAGTGATAAAGAGAGAAGACCTCTTCAAGGTTATGAGAATTTACTGCATTGCTCCACTTTTCAAGGATAGGATGTGCCATGATTAGTTAAGTTTAATGAATTTTATATTATATAGATTAAATATTCTATGAAGGTTCAACATTAATTGTATTTTATAATTAGCCAATAAATTTTAGGTTTCAAAAATAAATTATGGCATCCATAAAATTCTTATTCATTATGAAAATCATCAAACATTTTTCAATATTGCTGTAATGAAAGTTCTAATCTTAACTGACAATTAAGATATCTTGTGTAAATCTATATCTTGGTCGTTGACTAGAACAGTTGCAGTTGATCTTATTGGTAAATAATCATGCGTTGTACAAAATGTGGGAACATAAATGATAAAGTCATAGACTCACGTGAGTCTAAGGATGGTCTTTCTGTTCGTCGTAGGCGGGAGTGCATAGACTGTGGGCACCGCTTCACGACATACGAGCATTTTGAGCATAGTGATATGAGAGTCGTTAAGCGTGATGGGATTAGAGAACCTTTTAGTAGGGAAAAACTATTAAATGGTTTTATTAAAGCCTGTGAGAAAAGGCCGGTGAGCATCGAAATTCTTGAGAAGGCTGTGGACACTATCATGTCAGAGCTGGAGTCAGAGGGTTCGAGGGAGGTTTTGACTCAGGTACTTGGCGCAAGAGTGATGACGAAACTCGAAAGAATTGATCCGGTTGCTTACGTCAGATATGCATCCGTCTATCGACAGTTTCAGGATGTTGGAGAATTCATTGACGAGATTGAATCTTTGGGAAAACGTCCTTAAAAATTTTAAAAACTTTGACGGTTTTTTTTCTTACAATAGCTTGCCTTATTTAATTATTTTGGCTCATGATATGCTTTTATCCCCCCCATTAAATAAAGCATTTTTCAAACCTACTCAGCAAGATGGTCTGTCAGCCAAACGTATTACCTTTACTTAAATTTGGAGATTATGAAGTCGTCAGTTATGAAGCACGATGGCTGTCAGACGAAATAACAAAAGCGGCTAGCAAAGCAGGTCATGAAGATTGGTTCTTTGCAGGAGATATCACAAGGGCAGTAATAGAATACCTAAAGAATCGCTTTCCTAAAAATACGATTACGATCGAGGAATTATACAAAAAGATTGAAACGGCCTTGTCCTTCATGGGATGTGATGATATCGCAAGAACTTTGGAAATTGTTCCACCTCCTGTTCGTATTTCACTAATGGACATAGCTCATGAAGCAGGTTCCGGTTTCGAATTGGAATTTTTTAGAATTCTCAAAGAAAAATTAATTGATACCGAGCGATGTGGAACGTCCCAAATAATTTGCTTCGAATTACGTAGAGCTGTAAAACATTTGTGTGGGGCTGGAAGATGGAATTCACTATGCCAAGACCTTGCAGAGGAAATTAATGATTACATTATTTCAGAACTGGCTCGCACAAGGAGCGGTGAAATTAGCCTTGTCCTAAAATAATTTACTAACATTGTCTACAATGGAGGATAAAACTCTTTTTGAAAAAATTGTAGATAGGGAAATACCAGCCGAAATCATATATGAGGATGATCTTTGTCTAGCGTTTAATGACATCGCTCCTCAATCACCTACGCATATTCTTATCGTCCCTAAAAAAGTGATCCCTAGGCTGGCAGAGGCAAACGAAGATGACAAAGCAGTCCTCGGTCATTTGTTGTTTAAGGCTAGAGAAATTGCCGAGAATAAAGGTCTTTCTGAAGAGGGAAAGGGGTTTAGAGTTGTTATTAATAATGGCGAACATGGGGGAGAAACAGTCCCGCATTTGCACGTTCACTTGCTAGCAGGTAGGCCGTTGCTTTGGCCGCCAGGATAGTTGATTTAGTCGCCGTCCTTAATTTTACATAAAGGAAGTGCACCTTTGAGGGTCTTTATTCCCTTGCTTGTAATAAGAGTATCACTGATATCAAGATATTTTAAGTTCCTGAATTTTGAGATAATTGAAATGGAATTATCACTGATCTTTGTTTTTTGCAGCCAGAGATCCTTAATCGCTTTGAGTTCAGATAAGTGATCTAATGTTTTATCTGTTATTCTAGTCTCTGCTAAATTTAAACCTTGCAGGTTGACTAACTTAGTTAATTTACTTGTCCCCTCATCAGTGATTGCTGTCCCTCTTAACCCCAAATATTCTAAATTTTTCATTTGAGATAAGTGCTTCATTCCATTGTCAGTTACTTTTGTTTTTCCGATAGGAAGGAGTTTGATGGATTGCATTTGGGCAATTTTTTCCAAGCTATTATCGCCTATACCTGTCTTGTATAAATTTAGCCATTCTAACTTTGGTAGTTTTGAAATAGAAATAATACCCAGTTCGGTGATCAAAGTGTTTTCTAAAGATAGATCAGTGATTTCTCTCAGATTTCCAATTAATGCAAGATGAGAGTCTCTGACCTTCAAATTATTGTTTGCCGAAATTTCGATAACTTTATGGCTTTCATTATTTCTAAAAATAAATACACCTAAATCATCTAATTCTTTGGTTCCTTGGTTTTTATGTGAAATGTCATCATTACTTGCACCACTAGTCACTTCAAAAGTAAAGACCAAGCTAAGTTTTATAGCAGTAAAGACCGTCAGAGGGAAAAGGCACATGAGTTAAAATACAATTCACCATAAGGAAAATGAAGTCTTATTTAAATTATTGATTTATAAGAATTTTTTTATGTGGTCTTTGTAACGAGTATAAACATAGCCAAGACCAACGAACACTGCTCCCAATACAAAAAGGCTTGCAATCTTTAACTCGGTTGGCATGTCCCAAATAATTGGCACTAGTGACAAAAGTGAAATTCCCAAGATCGTTAAACCAACCAATCGATACCAACGTTCCTTTAAGCCTATTCCTATAAGGAAGTTAATTACAGCTAATCCAGACCAGGTTATAGTCCGAAACCCTGGTGTTGCGTCAGATATTTTTACGCTGCACCAAAGAAAAATGGCGATAGAGCTGCATATGATTATGGCATTGTGTATTTGTGGATTAATTAGAGACGAGTTTTTGATTCGTTTTGTAACTTGTTGAACGGTTAGCAATCCAAGTATGCCAACCAGGCTAAATAATGAAGCGTGTTTATCAGTGAGTTCTTCGCCTAAGTATATAAACGCAGTGACCAGAAAAATAAGACTAATGGGCTTGAATAGTTTTTTATCAAAAATAAAATTTTTGATGTTGGTGAAGTTGCATGCAATATACAAAAATATACTCACTAATGATCGATAGTCATCCGGGGTGTAGTTGTATATCCATGAGATCATTAAAATTATTAATACTGCAGAGTATATGTTTTGGGCGCCCTTCAAATATTTGTTAACTGAGTCTGCGCGGTTAATCCAAAATTTTAAGAAACTTACGATTCCTATAATTGTAGATATAGGTATTAGAGCAAGTAATGGATGCTCACCGTTTTGGTCGAGGCATGTGTTGATTAGGACGAGGCATGAGAACCCAAGAAACAATTGAGAAAATAAACCCAGGTACTTGAGTTTGTTCATATAACTATAAGCTATTAAAGAAATGGATAGTGTAGGGCCGAGCCATAACCATATTGAGCCATTATCTGCCGTGTCAATTGTCCCTGAAAGGCTCCATGAAAAGATTTGAGTTATTAAACAAAAAGAATAAAAGCCTTCAATACAGTTTGAGATATGCAACCCTTTGCCTCTGTTGTTGATTGGAGTAAATATTATATGGCCTTGTAATTTCCACCAATGGACCAAGGACAGTGTAATCACAAGAATAGATATATTCTGAAAGATGGACCCGTGTTCATAAATGAAATTTAGAGAAAATAAACTAACAAAAAGAAACGGAATTTGTCCCAAAAGAGTTAGCTCACGGGTTCTTAGGAAATAATAGGAAGCGCATCCAACCATAGGTGCTGACGCAAAAAGTAATAAATTGTAAAAGTGGTTTGTTGTTACGCCTTCATCTAGGTGGTTGAATTGATATAATAGGGATGAGGTGAACATTAATATTGCCGCTCCAATAAAAAATGTTGTGAAATCTCTGAGTAAATTTTCTTTTTTATGTTCAATTTTTTTTGCGGATACAATTCCACAGGCCAAAAGAAATACAGTGATGGTTAATGAACTCATCAGATAATCAGCATTATTATTATTGATGGAAATAAAGCCGAAGACGACTGCTGCAATGGATGTGGCGACGGCAGCATACTGGACGAGAATGTTTTTAATTCGTGTTGAACTAAAGAGTAAGACTAAAGACTCGGCTGCAAGTATTGGTCCCTTGATCGATTCTGATTGTTTTGTTGCCATCAGTCCCAGAGTAGCCAGCGAAAGTCCCTGAACTAGGTAAGCATTTTTTGTGAGAGGGTTGTTTTTGAGTATCTTGGATGAAATAAAGGCACATCCGATGAGGATGAGTCCGATTGATAGTGCTAAAACCCAGAAGTTACTTTCTGGTAATTTGAATACTTCCCAACTCATAAATCCAAATAAAGATGCATTATTCAGGGTGAGGAAAGTGGCTCTTTGGTTGTCACTAAACTCATGGTGTTTACAAATAAAAATGGCAACAGTGTAAACCATCCAGATAGCTCCAAGGAAAAGAGTTACCAGTAAGAAGTCAGGCGATTTTTCTAAAAATCGCCAGATAAAAAAGCCTAGGTAAGAAGCTCCCATGCTCAACGCGGGAATTTTGAACCACTGGTTTCTAGTCATGAAAACAATAGAGGCAATCGCAAGTATCAAATTAGAGGCGAGTATCACCCATGGTGAAATAGTTCCTTGGTGGATCAAGGGAACGTAAGTTGCATAGTAAGATGTGCCGATCGCAAAAAGAGCAATTGTTTGGGACTTCAATTTTTCTGCAACTAGGATCATCAAGGAGCCCAATAAAAAGAGGAAACCTAAAGCAAGTGTTGGGCTGTGTATTATTTTTACGGGTTCAAATATATGTGCTGCATAAGTCGTAAAGTAGGTGCCCGCAAAGCTTCCAGCGATAAGGACCTGACCAAAGTTTTGAAGTTCTTTTTTTCTTCGGTGAAGCCATAACCCAACGCCACCCATTCCAAGACTAAGGGTATAAAATAGGGCAACCTTTGTTCCAGCGGAGAGATCCAGGAAAAAATCTTTTTTAAACCATGCCAATGTGGCTAATCCTGTTAACAGTAAAAGTACTCCGATTCTGACAAACCAATAAGTTCCAAGTTTAATTTCTAGTGATTCGTCATGGCTAATTGTTTCGTCTTTGGATTCTTTTTGCTTAGAAATATTTTGTGGCGCTAGGCTTGATTCAGCTTTCTTGTAAGTTGGTTCAGAACTAACAGATTCATTGGTTGGTTCTGAAGATTTCTTACTGGTGACGCTGAATTTTTCTGACTCATCGGTTTCTTTGCCAATAGGGCCATAATTAAGAATGAATTGATATTTTCCTTCCCGACTAGTCTTAAATACTTCATGCATTATCTGACCGTCAACAACATCGACTAATTTTGAACTGATTACTTCTCTTTCTTTACCATCGTTTTTTCTAATTAGTGATACTCTTGCTTTATTGTAATGTTCATTGAGCGGTTTTCCATTATTGGCTTCTAGAACAAATTTGACGGTTATCAAATTGCCCGTCTCATATGATTTTGATTCTGTCCACAAAGTTGATAAAACTGCGTATTCTTCTGTCTCTTGTGATGAAACAGGCGGTGGCTCATGTGCTGTGTCCTTAATTGTATCATTATTAGATTCTACGAGCTTCTGCAGTGTTGAAGTTTTTGGGGATGAAACTTTTTGTGCTGATAATTTCTTAATCTCTTTCTTTAGTGTTTCTATTTCTCGTAGAGCCTTGTTTGAGTTGCTCAATGCAACAAATGCAGCCACAGGAACTGCAATGGCAAGTAAAACCATAAAAAATCCAAATATTTCCATTTATCTATGTGTTAGTGTAACTAAATTTTATATTAACATAATAGTAGACAAATAAATAAATTTCTTTAAATCGATTATTATTATAAAAACATTGAATAAAATGATTATAAAAAGTTTTTGATTCTAAGTCTTCTTGAGATGATGTCAGTTAATTGACATTCGGAAAAAAGTGGCAGCAGTAGTTTTATTGATTGAGACCTTCTAGATTTGATTTTATAAATACTTTGATGACTAATTGTAAATTACTATTGGTTTGCCTTCTGTTGCTCTTCTCTCTTCCAGTTCATGTTCAAGCTGCAGGCAAGATTGAGAAGAGGTCTTATTTTTTTAAAGAGGCAGGAAAAGAAATTGATTATCGGTTATATGTTCCTTCATCATATAAGAAAGAGAGTGCCAATCCTCTCATTGTTATACTGCATGGGCTAGGAAGCAATCCTCAGCAGGTCATTCGTTATAATGGTGTCGTGCAGGAGGCGGAATCAAGGGGTTATATCGTTGTAGCGCCTTACGGATACAATGAGCGTGGGTGGTATGGAAGTAGGGGAAAAGTAAAACAAGGAACGATAGAGTCATTGCTCTTAGGAGAAAATCCAAATGATCCAGAAAACATTGGTGAATTAAGTGAAATGGATGTGATCAACGTCCTAAATATCACAAAAAAAGAATACAACATTGATCCTGATCGAATCTATTTGATGGGCCACTCAATGGGTGGGGGAGGAACGCTATATCTAGGAAATAAATATTCTTCAAATTGGGCTGCTCTTGCTCCGATGGCTCCGGCTGCAATGCGCCCTGCCGTCGACTTCGATGTTTCTATTCTTGAGCAAATGCGTGACATGCCAATTTATCTCGTCACAGGCGAAAGAGACCGTCTAATCCCTGTTAATGTAATAAGGGAGTGGGCTGATAATATGGAAAGGCTAAAAATGGATTACAGGTATGAGGAAATTAAGGGCGGTAATCATAATAGTTCTATTGCAAATAATCGTGAGATGATTTCAAGAATTTATGATTTTTTTGACGAAAGAAAAAGAGGTGGCAGTGTCAATAATAATGAGTCTGAACTACGAGTGTTCACAAACCAATCTGGAGTAACAATTAAGGCTAGAGTGCTCGTAATTAAAAAAGGAAAAGTTACGATAGAAAGAGAGGATAAAAAGAAATTCTCTATTCCTTTAGATTCTCTTTCGGAGGAAGATGTAAAGTATCTAAAAAAGTGGTGGGCCGAAAGAAATGGTTCCTAGCAAATAGGACCGGTTTATTTTTCAGCGTGGCGTAAGCCTTTGGAAGATCTCAATTTTGCTAATTTGGCAGCTAACGCTTTAGCAATTTCAGGTTTTTTAATAGCTAAGTTAACTTTCTCTGAAATGTCTGTTCCGAGGTCATAGAGTTGGGTGTTTTTTTTGCCTGGGATAAATTTCCAATTTCCTTCCCTGATTGCGACGGTTCTGTTTGCTTCTTGAAGTGTATATTTGAGCCCGTTTTCATCTTTACCTAGAAATGCATCAAGAGTGTTTCTGCTGTCTGGTGCCTCATTGTTCTTTAGCTTAATATTCAGAAGTTCCGCAAACGAGGCTATAAAATCAATCTGACTAACCAGAGCGTTAGAGACTTTAGGTTTAATTTTTTTTGGCCATTTTACGATAAATGGAACTCGAGTTCCTCCCTCATAGATTTGATATTTTCCGCCTCGATAAGGACCAGATCCATCATGCCCCTGGTCTGCTTCTTGAGTTGATTTTTTTACCGTTGAGCCATCCTCGTATCCATCATCATAAACAGGGCCGTTATCGCTAGATACTATGAAAATTGTATTATCTGCTAAATCTAATTCCTCTAAGATTTTAGAAAGTGCACCAACCGACCAATCAAACTGTACCATAGCATCACCTCTTTTACCTAATTTGGTTTTACCCTGAAATCTTGGATGAGGAGCTCTGGGAACATGAATGTCTTGAGATGAAAAATAAAGAAAGAAGGGCTTTTTCTTGGATTGTTTTGATAGGTATTTTTTTGCCTGATTAACAAATTCATCTGCCATTGTTTCATCATTCCAAAGTGCAGACTTACCACCCCACATTTTACCAATTCGTCCTATTCCGTTGATGACGGTTTCACTGTGCTGATGGTCTCCTGGATAGTACGTTTCTGATTCAGGGTTGGTACGGCCATAAGGGTATATAGTGCTTTTATGGTTTTGCGGAGCAGTTCCAACATAAAGTGGATCCTTAGGATCTAAATTGACGACTCTATAATTTTCAACATACACACATGGAACGCGATCATTGGTTGAGGGGAGCAAAAAAGAATATTCGAAACCAACTTCTAAAGGTCCTGGTTTTACATCCGCATTCCAATTAACTTGTGAATTTTTATCACCAAGACCCAAATGCCATTTGCCTACAACGGCTGTATTGTACCCAGCTTTTTTAAATAATTTTGGCAGTGTTAAGACGTCTGTAGGAATGCACATCGGTGCGTTTGGAGGAAGAATTCTTACGCCTTCACGAAACCCATACTTTCCAGTCAACATAGAATAGCGTGATGGTGTGCATGTTGCAGCTGTGCAATGGCCGTCAGTGAACAGTATTCCCTCCGAAGCTATTTTGTCGATATAGGGTGTAGGTATCTTGGTCGACCCGTTAACTCCGATGTCACCATATCCAACGTCGTCTCCATAAACAATGACCACGTTGGGATGGTCTTGTGCAAAAAGTGTCTGAGATAAAAAAGTTAGGATGATGAGAAAATATTTTTTCACTTAATTATTTGTGTTTGGTAATGAGGTGAGCAAAGACGCAATTCTCAATGAAACTAGCGCTATATCTGTACATAATGTCTTCCCTAAGGTATGGCAAAATATTATTTTATAGTCAATTGAGACTATTTTTCAACCGTGATAACAGTCTTGTTGATGCTCCCAGGCGTTGAACCTCCTGTTACAGGATAGGTGACAGTTTTACCACCGATAATACCAGTCAGGTAGTACTCAAAGTCCTCAGTTGGTTTGACTAATTCTGTCTTCATGATGTTGTTTCCAACCTTAATTAGATCTATCCTCTTAAAGGCATCTTTAGAACCAAGTTTTCGATAATGCATCTTGGCATCAGTTATCTTACCGTTGCCAATAAAAAGGACCTTTTGTTCGAAGTTTTCATTCATGTAAATCTGGCTAATTTCTGGCATTGCACGAAGTGCACTAGCACCGTCATATGCAGTGCTTATTTCTTCAATTTCTAGTTGGTCCCTGAATATGTGGTCCCATACACTCCGTTGCAGATGAGCAATAATTGCAATTTCATTTCCATTCCGGATGCGCTGTGTCTCATGATTCATCATTTTGTTCCAAGTCCTGATAATCTTGTTTTTAAGTTTTGGGTTGCGAGTTTCTTCATCCTCATACGCGCCTCGGTAAATTGCTAGTTTAGCATACTCTATCTGTCCTTTGAAAAAGTGATACCAATACATGTAGCGGTCAATATTACCGGCACCAACAATATCGTTTTTGTATTTACAGAATTCTTTGTAAAGCTGCAGAGAGTTTTGAAAGCTTTCGTCGTCTTCGGACGAGGGGTCGCCATCCTCTGGATAAAATTCAATAATTGAGCTAGGAAGGCCTCTGGCAGTTTTAGGTACTGCTCCTTTAATTCCCTTTCTAACCGATTTTGGTTCTCCCATTTGGTCTGCCTTAGCCAATAGGGATCCTAATTCCTTTGCACGTTCAGGACCAAAGTTTGCCTTGGCCCAGTTTTGGTAGAAATCTGTGATCCACTTTTTGAATTCTAATGGGCGGTCTTCAATTGCAGTGTCGAAAGGGTTGAATATAGGAATTTTTTTGGTTCCATCGGCAATGCTGGGCATCGGATCTGACACTGATACCCTATTATCCCATGATAGTTGAGCATGAGCAGCAGAGGCATGAGCGACAGAATTGGTTCGCCAGTGCTTGGCTATCCATGCCTGAGTGCCCCCAGCGTTAAGGGCAGCCGCAGCTTCTGTATAAATATGAGTAAGTCTAAGTTGTGGTTGGGTTAGCCCCCAGTCCTCCTCATACCAACATGAAGACCATCCCTTTCGGCCTGACTCGATGACTTTTTTAATACCCTCTGGCCCGTCAGCCATATCCCAGAGAGTGCCAAAAGGGACATCTTTTGAAAGATCATCATCAAATTCCAGGGAATTCCCTGATTCTAGACTTCCAACCATCCAGCCGAAGGTCGCCATTTTGAAGGGCGCCTTTATTTTTTTCATCACTTCGTTGCAGTACCTGTAATCATCAGCAACGGCTTCAATTTGTTCTCTGGATGGCTTGTGAGTATTATAAGCCCAGCATTCATAAGTCCATGCCCAATAATAGTCCAGAGGATGAGTTCGCATGATTCGAGTGAACATTCCCTCGTACAGGGCCTTAACAAACTTCTCGTTTTTCTTTCCTCTTCTAGTAGGCAAGGTGAAACCATACACGTCACGCATTCGTTTTTGGACTTCAGGAAGGCAGGAGTGGATCCAGTCTTCTTCGATGATGTGTGCTTCGAATTCAGGATTACCTGGTTCAAATCCCATAGGAGACTCATGGCCGATAGCGGTCTTTACTCCGAGTCGCTTAGCGTGTGTGAAAGATTCATTGAGTAGGGCGCCGACGTTATTGAAGACAGTGGCCATCTCTTCTGGAGTCTGGGGTTCTTTTGATCCTATTGCCTCTGAGCTAAAATGGTCATTTTCAAATAGCTTGTTGGTTCCGCTTGTGAAATTGGATACCCTAACAGGCTGCTCGCCCCAAATATGTTCCAATTCACCGTCCTCATTTTCATTTCCACCACTACGAAAAGAGCTAGCCCAGTAGGATTTGTAAGCCCCTTCAGGTTTGATTGTGCCGTCGTGGTTAACATCATTTTTGTGGCCCATCCACAAGTGGGGTTCGGGGCCTTCCAACTCCCCAGGAGCACTGCACCTGCCGTAGTAATGCAGGCCAAAGAAGTTTAAGCCCATTTTGGCCTGCTGAGTAATGAATGATATATAGTCTGCGGTATTCCAAGTGTCAGGACCTGCGGTGAAGTTGTAGAAAGGCAAATTGCCGCGCATTTCAAACCACGGCTGTGATTTTTCGTCATAACCACTGATATTCAATGGGTAAGAAATCTTTTTATCGGGGATAATGTCTCCTGCTAAATTGAAATGACATCCAAGGAGCTCTGCAAAGCGATAGGCGGCGTTCAATGTGGCATAAGTGTTGGCTCCAGTGATAACTAGAATGTTTCTATTATCCTTGCGGATTGATTTTATGATGTAGCCCATTCGGTCATCAGAGTCAGGAGCATCAACGTTGCCGTATTCAACTTTCAGTTCAGTAATGATAGGACTAGCATTTTTTGCTACTACAATTACGTCACCATTGGGTAGGTCATTATAGCCCTTCACCTCTTTCAATTTGGGAGCTGTACCCGTACGGAGAAAGGTATATCGGCTGACTTCCTTTGCTGCTTGTTCCTCGAGCGAAGCAGCAGCATTGGGATAGGCTATACTAAGTGCATACGTTTGTGATATTGATAATAAGGTGAATATAATCAATAAAGAAACTAGAACTTTGAGATGATACCTTAAAAATACAGTCATGAGAGAGAGATGTGTTACAGACTGTAAATAGTATCGATTAATTTGAGATTAATTTCAGCTAAATATACATCTCTATGAAATGGATGTGATAGAAGTTATGATATGAATGATCATATAAATAGGAGAGAGCCGAAGGTCGGAATTGAACCGACGACCTATTCATTACGAATGAATTGCTCTACCCCTGAGCTACTCCGGCTAAACATCATTTGAGAAGGTTGCATGCCGCTGGAACCATTGAGTAATCAACAATTTTTGACGACCGCTCTCACACAAATATGCATCATAAATTCCAGAAAATAAACACACGCTGATTAAATTTTCAGCAAATAACACTAAGTTTTTCTATTCAATTGAAAGAATTATTATGTGGTCCCTTGTGGTAAAATTCCGCGGGTATTTTATTTACTCAACGACAATCGAGAACCAAAGAGCCCCGCTCGAATTAACTCCAGAGGCGCTCTGGAGTATGCCCGCCTCAATATTTTCTCCGAAGACGTTTACGGTGATTCCATCTGTGACCCCAGTTGTCCCAGTTATGTTGAAGGGTTTGGATCTATTGAGTCCAAGGAAGGGAAATTTTCCAGTTGCAATGTAGTAAGTGCCTGGTAAGAAAGTGGCGCCAACGACGCTCCAACGGATGGTGTCAGAACTATCGTCATTCCAAAAGAGGTAATTTCCATTCGAATCGTAGCAAGCCATTACAGTGTCAATGACAGCTGAACCCCAAGTATCAATGTAGAGTTTGCCAGCTGGAACACTTCCGAGACTAAGCGCATGCAACGGACTCTTTCCATCAAGGTATGGGACAGGAACACTTTTCAATCTAAAAAACTCCCGTTCGCCGGTGGAGGGCTGGCTGTAAGTAAAAACATCGCTGTTTGCGATTCCTGTGGTTTCTACATTTTCCCATTTCTTAAGGTCTCTTGATTTCTGAAGTTGATAGTCAACCGACGCAGTTTTTTTCCAAGTCATCGAAATAACTCCCTGCGACTTATATTCTATGTCGATGAGCTTGGCTTGGTTATCACTTGGGCGAATTCCATCGAGAGGATCTGTTTGGCTGGCAATCTCGACCCCATCAGCAGAGCCATCTCCATCCGTGTCAGGATTAAAGGGATCAGTGCCGATCTGCAATTCCTTCAAATCCCC
>NZSO01000088.1 GCA_002696885.1 Verrucomicrobiales bacterium
TCAGTGCAGATCGCTAAAATGTTTTTACCATATGAAGCCCCAACGAGCACTAACCTCTCAGCCTGAGCTCCTAGCTGAAGTAAGATATAAAACGTTATGAGAGTTAGGAGATTAATTATTTTCATTTGCTTCATATTTTCAGATAAAAAGATAAACCTCAAGCTTCTTACTATTGAATTCTGATTTCAAAAATTGATACAGTGTCTTATTTTACCCTCATGACACCCTTCATGATGACCCAGTGTCCAGGAAAAGTGCAGAGATATGGATAGTCCCCTGGCTCTTTAGGGGCATTGAATCTTAGGGTATGACTGGTGTTTTGCTTTAGTTGTGGCGTAGACCAGAGAACTTCACTCATCTTTGGTATATAATTTTTTTTGAGCCCGTTTACGTCTTTAGCCATCTCATTACCTGCTTTTCCAACAATCTCTAGAGTTCCAGGTTTTGATATAACTAAATTATGCATAGTTAAATCTGGATTACTAAGAACAAGCTTAACAGGCTGATTAGCTTTGACTGTAAACTCGGTTACGTCATAGAGCATTCTTTCTGGTATGCATTTGATGTTAATTTTCTTTAACCCTTTTTGTTTATCAAAGTTGGCTTCACTTGCATTTCGTGTTGTTTTTCCTGCGTTGAGTTGATTTCTTTTTTTTGCTTGGGCTAGAATACCCTTAACGGCTTGGTCTTGTTCGCTCCAATACTGCTTAATTGATTCCGAGCCAAGGGCAGTGGTCACAGCATAGTTGAGGTGTTTTCCCATATCATTTCCTCCTAATTCTAAAAGAGTATTAAAAGATTTCTGGGTTCCTAGCCATGAGCATGTAATCGCTGCTTCTAATTTGACGATCTCATCATTATCCTTTGAGCATTTTGCGATGAGTTTCTCTGCAGCATCTATCATGTTCTTCGGCCAATACCTGATTTGCCTAGCGGCAGCTGCACGAGCCTCTGGTACATTACAATTAATAAGTTCGGTGACTAAATCTTCCTTATGTATTCCAATATTGGCATATACCCAAAGAGCTTCCAACTGATGATGACGAAAATTAGGCGCCTTATCGTTTAAATTGTTTAGCCATTGGTCTAGTTTTTGTTCGACTTTAGTTGATGGGTGTTTTCGAATTTCTTGTTTAGTCCAATATCTAATTCGATACTCTTTGCGCTTTAAGTTATCCAGAAGTTGAGAAATAGGAGCGTTGTCAATCTTGATGGGGGCTGTAAGTTTTTTTTCTTTAGCGGTAATCCTCCAGATACGACCTGATACCTTATCTCTTCTTTCATCTCTTAACGAATATTGGGCGTGACCCTTGATCGGGTTGTACCAATCGCAAATATAAAGGGCTCCTTTGGGACCAAATCGAATATCAACTGGAATGAAGCTAAGATTTTTTGAAAAAATAATGTCGGACTCATATTTTTCCTGCATGTGATCACCAGATTTAATCCATCGATGAAATTCCACCCTATTAGTCGGTTTATATCTGACCTTTACAAACCCTCCTTGCATTTCCTCTGGAAAACTATCCCAGTCGACGAATTCTTGTCCACAAGTGCCTGAATAGGCCTGCATTCCACTTGGTCTCGGATGCTGAGTAGGGTAGGGAGGGTTAGTTGCGTGAAAGGTTGATGCAAAAATTGGATGGCTAGCTACATGATGGCCCCATTTGTCGAAAGTCACACCCCAAGGGTTTGTGTTTGGATAACTTCCGAAAGTTTGGAGTTTTTGAGTTCTTGGCTCAAACAAAAACCAACCTGAATTTTTTACTCTTATTGGACCGTAAGGGGTTTCAATCTGTGAGTTAAGAAAAATTGAATCTCTAAAGAGTAGTTTACCATCAGGAGTCCAGACGAAATCATGTAGTGCATGATGAGAATCTTCACAGCCAAAACCTGTGAGTACCCTCGAACGAAAATCCGCTTTACCATCTCCATCAGTGTCTTTGAGGAAAGTGAAATCAGGTTCCTCGGAAACATACACGCCTCCATTTCCAAATTCGAAGCTTAAAGGTATATGAAGGTCGTCCGCCCAAACGCTTGATTTATCGGCTTTTCCATCTCCGTTTGTGTCCTCAAGGATTACGATCTTATCGTTAGGTTCTTGGCCAGGGTAAACGTGTGGATAGGTCGTTGAGCAGGCCACCCATAGTCTCCCTTTTGAATCCCATCTAATTTGAATTGGGCAAGCAATATCAGGAAAATCCTCCTCAGAAGCAAAACAGTTGACCTTAAACCTTGGATCTATTGTAAATGATTTTAATTCATCATCAGCACTCATCCATTTGTTGCCGCCTCGACTTTGAGTGGTTTCAGGAAGATCTGGAACATTTGAATCATCAATTTTGATTTTTAATTCTTCTCCCTTGGCAATTGACCATATCGCATTGTCTCGATTACTGGCCATAATCTCAAAGTTTTTCATTGCTGGCAAAAAATCTAAATAACCGTATCTACCTTTCCTTCCCCCAGTGTAGTAAAAAGTATTTAGAGGTCGGTAACGTCTGAAGAACTGCTTGTTTTTTTCAACCACCGCTAGCCTTAGCTCTTCGTTTACAGGCTCGGGGCTTTCATTAAAAATCCCTTTGAATAAAGCGCTACCAAAGGCTCGGTATCCTTCATCATTTAAGTGTACTCCATTAATAGTGGATCTTTCTGGATAAGGCGCAGAGAAAACATCCACAAATCCTATTTCTTCAGCATTTGCTACCTCTCTCATCGCTTGTGTAAACAATAAAAGTCTTTCATTGTTTAGGTCAGCAGCTGGAATGTGCTTTAAATTTTGATTCGGGGTAGGAGATATTAGAATGATTTTGGGACCTTTCTTGCCATTGTAGGCACGAGTCTTTGTATGATTTATAAATTTGCTTAGTCGAGATTTAAACTCAGGAATTTTTTCTTTACCTGAAAAGGATTCGTTGAATCCAAACGCAGCAAAGATGATGTCAGTCTTATGATATAATAGGTGTTGATCAGTGGTTGCGAAATTGTCTGGTCTTGGCTGGATATCAACCTCGTCAGCTGACCAGGAAAAGTTTCTAATGACTAATTTGTGATCAGGTAGACGGCGCTGGAGAAAAGATTCAAAATGTCCAAAGTGCTGAGCCCTATCAAGAAGGGTGTTACCAATGTACGCAATTTTTGATTCCTTAGCTATTTTCAGTGGGAGTGTTGTTTTAACTGGTGCCGTTTCTTGAGGTGAAGCCGACTTGTTAGAATAGAGTCCATATTCATTAAATTCATCAGCCTTTGATGAGTGAGCTAAAAATAACGTAATAATTATAAAGTATGTTCTCATGAATATGAGGTTCTCTTTAATGAGTTGTCTGAAAGAATATTAGATTCCTTTGCTCTGTTTAGTTCACAACTATATAGAGTCTTTGAGAGCTTTCTTCGCTGCTGCTTTTTGGATCTTCCAGGCAGCGTTCCAAGTTTTGGTGCTCCTTTTAAAGCCATAATCCTCAATGAGCCGCTTATCAAAATCGGGAAGATGTGCTGCCCCATAAAAAATACCCAATTTCTTTTTCCCTTTTTTTATTTCGCTCTCCATAACTTTGAGAGCCGTCAAATTTCTTTCGGCAACTAAAACTGAACCATCCGGACCTTCCATCCCTCCAATCATTGATTCTATGTCGTGGAACTGTCTTCCAAGGGCAAGTTTCATTCCGTTGGGTCCACCCTCATCGTTTAATAGTTTAAACATTGATGCAAAATTAAACTGTTGTTTGTTTGAACTGCCGGCCTTTTCTTGAGCTTCAATTGATTTTTCAATCAATGAAAATAAATTTTCACCTTTCGCTTTTTGCCTCTTTTGAAAAGTTTCCATGGTCATGTCAGCGTGAACAAAGTTTTTTGCTGTGTAATCAATATGATCGAGTTGAAAATCCAACTTCATCATTCCTCCAATAAGTAACTGAAAAAAGCGCATTGGATTTTTCTTATTGGCCGCCAAATCTTCTTTCGTCAAAGGTTTGTCAGGATCACCACCGACCATTTCATAGAGTAGAGAGTCGTAAATCTTAAATTTCTCGTTAAAATCCTGATAGTATTTTTTATCAGCAATATGAACAACCCCTATCAGCTCAACTTCGACTCCATCATCATTAATATATTTCGCTGAGGCAGTTTCAAGAGATGCATTAAAATCGGTTTCATTGAATCTGATAAAATCAAGACTTTCAGATTGCTCATTTTGATTGGCTTCTTTCGTCTTTTCCTCAGCGAAGCTCGTTAAGGATATGAGAATTGACGCTAGTAACCAGTAAGTAATCTTTTTAGACTTCATATCAGTTATGATGAGGGATTGATTCTGATCTGTCAAACCATCCAGAATTGTAAGGAATGTGCTATTTTATAGTTTATTGATGTCAACTTGAAGCATTTTCAATGCTGAGTTATTGTCTCGTCTTATGAAATTCAACTATCTTGTTGTCTTTGCTGTCGGTTCCTTGAATTTTTTTTCGTTTCAAGATGCCGTTGCAGATGAAACAACTCAGTCCCCTAAAGTGAGTAACGAAAAAAAGAAACACAAGTTTACGAATCGTTTAATCAACGAAAAATCACCCTATTTACTCCAGCACGCCCATAATCCAGTTGATTGGTATCCTTGGGGGGAAGAGGCATTTGAAGTGGCCAAGAAAACTCAAAAGCCAATTTTACTTAGTGTCGGCTATTCGACATGTCATTGGTGCCATGTGATGGAGAGAGAGTCTTTTGAGGATGAAGAGATCGCTAAAATAATGAATGAGCATTTCATTTGCGTAAAATTAGATCGTGAGGAAAGACCAGACGTAGATAAAATTTATATGACTGCCGTACAGGCTCTTGTCGGTAGTGGCGGTTGGCCGCTGAATGTTTTTTTAACTCCCGACTTAAAGCCATTCTTTGGAGGGACATACTTTCCACCTAAAGCGGCTCCTGGAAGAGCTAGCTGGCCTGACCTTTGTTTAAATATTGCAAAAGTTTGGAAAGAAAAGCGTGAGGGTGTTATTCAGGATGCCAATAATATTGCTGATAAATTGGGAGAGTTTGCTAATGAAGGTAAAGGTGAAGGCGGAGTCGTTGGGGCCGAAGATTTTAAAAAGGCGTTAGTTCAGTTAAAGAGCGAATATGATTCAGCATATGGCGGATGGGGGCAGTCGCCTAAGTTTCCTAGACCAAGTCAGCCTATTTTTTTACTTCAATTAGGAACAAGGCTTCAAGACCAAGATGCTATTGATCAAGTGACTTATACCTGCAGAAAAATGGCTAACGGTGGCATGTATGATCAGCTGGGTGGTGGGTTTTGCCGATATTCTGTAGATGAAAAATGGCTGGTTCCACATTTTGAAAAAATGCTCTACGATAATGCTCAACTAGTTAATCTATACCTTGATGCTTATCTCGTTAGTGGAGAAAAATTTCATGCTAACGTAGTAAGAGATATTCTTCGATATATTCTTCGCGATATGACACATCCTGATGGAGGGTTCTATTCTGCCGAGGATGCTGATAGTGAGGGCAAAGAGGGAAAATTTTATTGTTGGACCAAAGAAGAACTTGAAAAAATTCTATCAGACAAAGAGATGGGTGTTGTTATAAAGCACTATGGCATTACTAGGTCAGGTAATTTTGAGGATCATAGTGATCCAGACCCAATAAAGGATCAAAACGTTCTTAGTGTTGTTGATGAAGATTTGAATTTTCAAGAAATATTACTTCTGCAGACAGCTAAAAAGAAAATGTCTGATGTAAGAGATACTAGAGTGAGACCGGGGCTAGACGATAAGATCCTAACCTCTTGGAATGGTCTTATGTTGGGGGCTATTGCCCGTGCTTCGGCTGTTCTTGGTGATGATTCTTATTTGGAAGCGGCGGAAAAGAACCTCTCTTTTCTTAGGGAAAATATGTGGGATACTGAAAATAAAAGACTCTATCACCGGTGGAGAGATGGTGCGCGTGATGATGCACAGATATTCGATACACATGCTTATCTGTTGAGCGGTATCGTAGAATTATATGGAGTAACACTGAAAACTGAATACTTAGAATTTGCTATGCAAATTGCAGACCGAATGATTGATGGCTTCTATGACGATAAGGCTGGAGGTTTCTATCAGAGTACTGGAGCTAAAGATTTAATTATTCGCTTAAAGGAAGATTATGATGGAGCTGAGCCCTCTGGTAACTCAGTTGCTGTTTTAGCATTACTTAAGTTAGCTGCAATAACGGGCAAAGAAAGCTACAGGGAGGTGGCTGATAAATCACTATCGTATTTTTCTGGTAGAATGAAATCAATGGCTCTCGCTGTTCCATATATGCTTAGTGCAGCAGACTTTGCCTCCAGAGAGCCGAACCGGGTCGTGATTGCGGGATCAGCAAGTTCGCCGAAGGCAAAAGAGTTAATTCGTGCAGTGCATTCAGTCTATCAGCCTCATAAAGTGATTCTTGGAACCAATGGTCCGATTGAGGAATTTGCCAAATCGCTTGCGGATGGTGATAAAGAAAATGTTGAAGCTTTCTTGTGCAAAGGAAAGCATTGTGAATTGCCGACTGCTGACTCCAGCAAGTTGCAGGCGTTATTACTCAAGAAGGAATAAATAAAAAAGGGTCGCAGCGTTAACTGCGACCCTTCTTGAATTTTTTTAGAGAGATTTAATTTATTCAGCAGTGCCGTAAACTTCAATCTCAACGTAATGATTCATTTCGTTGGCAGTGTTTCCATTAGATAGCAGTCTAACGTAACGAGCCTTTTTGCCATCAACGTCAAGGATACGTCCGTGGTTTGTTTCAACCCAAGCAAGGTCCTTCCCAACTCCAGCACCTGATGAGTTGTCGTGATCATTGTTGAATACAGTGGTTACACCTTCTTTGAACTCAGGGTCATTTGATAACTGAGCAACAACATCGATGTAGGCTCTCGCATTCTTGTGGAAATGCCAAACAACTATTCCATAAATTGTTGCTTCTTCTTCAAGATCAACCTGTACCCACTGCTTTCCAGGTCCAAGCTCTGTGTATGAACCATCGGCTCCATCCTTGTCTCCATCGCAGATCATATCTAAATCTCCAATGATTGGTTCCGGATCGCTAGAAGTTACTTCCATGTCCAAGGCAAGGTTTTCAACTCCATCAGGAGCTTTGAGAACAAGTCTTGGTTTTTTGCTTTTGTCGAGATTAGGCAATTTTGCAGCTACTGGAGTTCCTACAAACATTGGCTTAGGGAATTCAATTCCAACGTCTTTCCATTTGCTTTTGTCGGTATCCTGAGCAGTTGCCACGAAGAATGGTATGATTAGAGCAGATGCTGCTATGATCGGTTTTTTCATATTTTTGGGTGTCTTAAAGAGTTTATTAGTTTCTTTGAATTAATAATATATTTAACTATTAGACGAATTCTTTCGAATAAAATTCAAAAAATTCAAATATTAAACTTCAAATTCTTCAGGTTTGAACTCTAATTTTTCACCTTTTTCAATCGCCTCATGAATTTTCATGCAGGTAACTGTTGTTCTGAAACCGTCTAGAGCGGTGCAATTAAGGTCATCCTGACTACCTTTATCCCTTACTGTTTCAAAGAAATTTCTAAGGTGAGGTGTGTGTGGTCTTTCTTCAAATTGGGTGTGTGATGGGATTTCCCATGGGTCAAGTCCCTTAGAAACCCTAGCATCAGCTAATCCTTTACCAGCAAGCCATTTTTCATTTTTGGCCTTATCAATGCTTCTCCAAGGAGCAGGGTTTTCCCAGAACTTGTGATAGATTTCTTCACTTGCTAGGTCCTTCTCGATGGCTGGTTTTGCTCCTAGTGAATGCTCATCCCAAGACTCTGCGTGAGCTTCTCTATATATTTGATTGTACTCAGTGAGTTCGGATATTGACATGGTACCATCTTCACCCATGAATTTTTCATAAAATTTCTGAGAGCTAGATGTCGTCAACACCTGATAGTAGGCACGAGTTTTTAATGTATCACCGGCACCACCTTTGGTATTCCATTTGTCACGTTTAGTTTCGTATTCAAAGAAAGCCATGACGTTATCAGCGTGCTCATAACCATCCTTAACCTGCTCAACAACTTTGAGTTCTTCCTCAAGCTTGGCCTTCCTCTTGCTAGATTTCGTTTTGTTCATTGCCTCTTTAACCTCACTAGTGAGGAGGTCATTAAGAAACTCGCCAGTGTAGTAATCAGTTCCGCCTTGAGCGAAAATTGATTTTGGAAGCTCATCTAGTAGCCAGTTGAATATGTCAATTTGGTGAGCTCCAAGGTCAGAGATGATTCCTCCTCCAAATTTTTTGTACATTCTCCAGTTTCTAAACTCAAACATTCCAGTGGCTCCACCGTTGTAACCAAACTTCTTTAAGGTATCATCGGTAAGTGCATCTTTGCCCATAGGTATTTCTCTTGGAACTGAGCCTCCGCGAGAACGGTTCCATTGAGCGGACATGTGAGTGATCCAACCAAGTAGTTGACGCTTATTTATAATCTCGTTTTTGACATGCAAGTAACGTGGGTTACTTCTTCGTTGGTGACCGATCGCCAATAATTTCCCGGTCTTTTTCTGAGCCTCAACCATCTGACGAGCATAGTCTATAGAATTAGACATGAGCTTTTCACAATAAACATCCAATCCTTTTTCTAGTCCCATGATTGAGTAAGTGTGATGAACAAAGTCTGGAGTGGCTACAATGATGCAGTCTAAGTCCTCTTTGTTAATCATTTCCTCTGGATCCGCGTATCCGTTACATTCACTTCCATCCGCACCGCCGCCCTGTTTACTTGCGGTAATTTGGCCTACTCCAGCTCTTAAGTTTCTGGGCCAGATATCTGAAACTGCTGGAAAGCAAACCAGATCTTTGAGAAACATGCTTGATTCTCTAAGAGCTTTTCCTTCGTCTCCATACCCAACAATACCACACCTGACTTTTTTACCTTTATCAGCACCTTCCTGCCCCAAGGCAGTTTTGCTTGTTACAACGAGTCCTGCACCTACGCTAGCAGTAGAACTGTTCCTTAAAAAATTTCTTCTACTTAAGGAATTATCATTAGAATCAGTTTTATTTATCTGATCACTCTTTTGGCCAATGTGTTTGTAGTTCATAGAATATAAAAGTTTCTTACGTATTATGAAATTGGAACGGATTTAAATTAAGCCTCCTCCTCCTCATCTTTTGAAAAAGCCATGGCAATGAGATTGTCAACTGCACCCACGTTGTGCTTAACGGTCATCAAGGCTAAACCGACAACAATAATTTCAACTCCACGCTCAACGGCCGCGGTGTCGTCTGGAAGAAGCATAAGTCCAAAGCTTAGAGACAGAACTAGTGCGCCTGCTAAGAAGAGTGAAATTCTGGTGAAGAAACCAAACATCACGGAAGCGCCTACAATTAATAAGGCCCATGGTAAAACAGCAGAGTATTGGTTGAGCATGAATTGAGGGATGGCTGTATTAGTTTCCATCGTAGATGTAATGTTGCTCATCACATATTTAGCGTTCTCTGGATCAAATGACCAACCTCCTTCTTCGTTTTTTACATAAAATTTTGTGAGTCCAGCGAACATGAGGCGCATTCCTATCCACATACGGAGAAAAAAGCAGGCCCAGGCTTCACCTTGAAAAAATTTAGAATTACTTTGTTGGGACATGATAGTTTAAAATGGTTGGTAGGTTTTTGTTTAAGTGATGTGCCGCTTAAATTAAATGCGGATTTATCCTAGGAATATACGATTTTTTGATTTATTGCAACTAATGGCATTACTTCAATAATAAACTAATTCTCGGGTATTGACTATCCACTTGAAACATTCGAATATCCCAACATGACAATGATTATAGGGGAATCGACTACCAGTGACGCAGATTATAAAACAAAAGTTAAGGAGTTATGCCAAACAATCATCGATGATCCAGCTCTAAAGGAGGTTTTTGAGGGAATCGACAAATTTATGGAAAATGATGAAGCTAAGGAGCTTTTCACGAAAATGCAGTCCACCGGGGAATCATTACAGATGAAACAGCAGTCGGGATTGGAGCTTACTGCTGGTGAGGTTGAAGAATATAATAAAGCTCGTGAAGAAATGATGAATAATCCTGTAGCGAGTGCATTTGTAGGGGCTCAGGAGACTATTCAGGGAATTCATCAGACTGTGGGCAAAGCAATTTCCTTGGTTTTTGAAAATGGACGCGTTCCAACTGATGAGGAGTTTGAGTCTCACTGTTGTGGATCTGGCGGATGAGGCAGTTGCTAATGTGGCCGGTCTGGCCATAAAAAAATGCCAAAAATCACTTCATTGCGTGATCTCTAGGGATTGAGGTCGTATAATTATATAGTAATTGATGGTGAGGACAGACAACATGCACTCAAAACTGATTTTACCGCTGAATGTGGTAGTTCTATGTTTTATTAATTATTTATTGGCAGCCAATCTATTTGCCAAAGAGGTTCGGCTTTCCTACGAGCAGGATGTTTTACCAATTCTTGAAACGCATTGTTTCGATTGTCATGGAGATGGATCTTCCAAAGGTGGGTTATCCCTCGATGATTGGGAATCGTCCCAAGAGCGGTTACAAGATTTAGAGGTTTGGAAGGACATCATGAAAAATGTGGCTTCCAAAACGATGCCCCCAGCTAAAAGAAAATCTCAGCCAACAGATGATGAAAGGAAGAAGATTGTTCAATGGATCGAGTCCGAGGTTTTTCGATTTGATCCCAATAACCCTGATCCAGGACGCGTAACTATCAGAAGACTAAATAAGACCGAATACAATAATACCATCAAAGATCTTATGCTGGTTGATTTTAAGGCTGCAGATGATTTTCCTCCAGATGATACCGGTTACGGTTTTGACAATATTGGTGACGTTTTGAGTTTGTCGCCAGTTTTGCTTGAAAAGTACCTAAAGGCTTCCGAACAGATCACTTCTGCTGCCATTTGGACTTCAGACCCTCCAAAAGGATTTCAAAAGTACGAGGGTTCCAATTTAATTGGAGGTCAGCCAAAACTGAATGGAAGAATTCAGCCAACTAATGGCTCCATCAAAATAAAACATAATTTTTCCTCAGACGGTAAATACAAAATTAAAATTAGCGCAGGGGCTGACCAGGCTGGTGACGAACCCGCCAAAATGTCCTTCTTAATGAATGGCAAGGACTTCAAAACATTTGAAGTGAAAAATACTCCAAGCCAACCTCAAAACTACGAGTTGTTTGTATTTATTGATAAAAATGAATTATTAAAAAAAGACGGAAACAGTTTTGTTACAAAAACGCTCGAAGCAAAGTTTATTAACGATTTTTATGATTTGAGAATTAAAGACCCTGAAAAAAGAGACCGTAATTTATTCGTAAATTCTTTTGAAATCGAGGGTCCAATAGGCAAGAAATTAGATGATCCACCGGCCTTTCATAAGGAGATATTTGGTGATATACAAATCACAGAAGAAAATAGAATTAAGACTGCAAAGAAAATTCTATGGAAATTCACTAACAGAGCCTACAGAAGAAAAGTTCCTGAATCTGAGATTGATCGTTTGCTAAAATTCGTTCAAATCGAAATTGATCAAGGTGGTACATATGCTTTTGAGAGAGGTATCAAGTTAGCGTGTCAAGCTGTTCTAACTTCACCCTATTTTTTATTTAGAGGAGAAATTCAGCCTGAACCAGATAACCCTGATGCCACTTATCGTATTGATGAGTACGCCTTGGCATCAAGGTTGTCTTATTTTATTTGGTCATCTATGCCAGATGACGAACTTTTTCAGCACGCGACGCAATCCACTCTTCGAAAGAATTTAGAGTCTCAAGTATTAAGAATGCTGAAAGACCCTAAAGCAAAATCACTGACTAAAAATTTTGCTGGTCAATGGCTTCAGTTGAGAGATGTGCCTTTGGTAGACCCTGATCCTAAAACCTACGGAAAGTTAGACGAAAAGCTCAAAGAGTCGATGCAGAGTGAGACAGAAATGCTTTTTGAACATATCCTTAATGAAGACCTACCTCTTACAGAGCTCATTACTGCAAATTATAGCTTTCTAAATCAGCGACTAGCATCTCATTATGGAATTAGTGGTGTTAAAGGTAATGGTTTTAAGAAAGTATCTTTAGAAGGAACTCGAAGGAGAGGCATGTTAACCCATGCCAGTGTCTTGACTGTGACATCCAACCCTACGAGAACTTCGCCGGTCAAGAGGGGAAAGTGGATACTTGAGAATATTCTTGGAACTCCTCCACCTGATCCTCCTCCAGGAGTTGAGGAACTAGATTCTAACAAAGAGCTAACAGGAAATCTTCGTCAACGTCTTGAACAGCACAGAGATGACCCCAATTGCGCTTCATGTCATGCTTTGATGGATCCTCTAGGGTTTGTATACGAGAATTTTGATGGTATTGGAAGATGGAGAGAAGAAGATGAAGGCGCACTGATTAATCCTGCAGGTGAATTGGTTACAGGAGAAACCTTTCAAAATCATGAGGAATTTCAAAAAATACTTATAAATTCAAAGTTGGACGACTTTTTACGTTGTTCTAGTGAAATGATGATGACTTATGCAATGGGGCGTGGAGTTGAGTTTTATGATAAGCCGGCAGTCGATTCTGTTGTTAAGCTTCTCAAGGACAATGACTTAAGGTTTTCTTCATTGATCATTGGAGTTGTGAAATCGATACCTTTTCAGTATCGTAGAGGAGATGGCAGACGTATTTATGATTAATTAACATTTCTTCAGTAATTTTTTGATCTTAACGGTAGTTATAGTTGATTATTAGATAANAAANGCANAATAAGAAAATAATGTCGGAATCGATTTCACGTAGAAAAATTCTTAGAGGNTTAGGAATTAGNATTTCATTACCAGTCCTTGATTCACTGAATTCTAAAGCGTTTTCATCTCAAGCTTCTAATNATTCACCTAAAAGAATGGCATTCATTTATTCTCCTAATGGAAAGAATATGGAAAAATGGAGGCCCAAATCTCTCGGTAGTGATTATCAATTGTCTCCCACCCTTGAACCACTCAAAGATCTCAAAAGTGATTTTCAGGTTCTCAGCGGCTTAGACCATGAAAATGCCACTAATGGTGGTGATGGAGCAGGTGACCATGCTCGCGCAAATGCTACATTTCTTACTGGAATGCGAGCCAAAAAAACTGCTGGTGCCGATATCAGGCTTGGGGTTTCTGTCGATCAACTTGCCGCCGCCTCACTTGGTCATAACACAAAGCTTCCATCACTTGAGTTGAGCTGTGATGCTGCAAGAAAAAGTGGTCGATGTGATTCGGGTTATAGCTGTGCCTATCAATTCAACATTTCGTGGAGAGATGAAAAACTTCCTATGGCGCCTGAGGCGAACCCTCGAATTGTGTTCGAGAGATTATTTGGTAGTAATGACTCAGGTTCCAAAGAAGAAAGAATGAGGAGAGCTAGGCAACAAAAAAGTATCCTAGACTACGTTCTTGAAGATGCAGACAGACTTCACAAGAGTCTTGGAAGAAATGATAAACAGAAACTTGATGAGTATCTCACTGCAGTGCGTGATACTGAAAAGAAAGTTCAAAGAGCTGAAAAATTTGCTGCCAAGGCTCCAGATGTAGAAGCCCCTGCTGGAATACCTGGAACATATAAAGAGCATATTAGGATGCTCTATGACTTAACTGCTCTGGCATTTCAAACTGATACAACAAGGATATCTACTTTTATGATGGCTCATGATGGTAGTAATAGAAATTTTCGTGATATTGGAGTTCCTGAAGGGCATCACCACCTTTCCCATCATGGTAACAATGAAAAGAAGCTTGAGAAGATTGCTAAAATAGACCGGTTTTACATAGAGCAATTCGGATATTTTTTAAACAAACTAAAATCAATTGAAGACACTGATGGTAAAAACGTTCTCGAAAATTCCATGATCGTCTATGGTTGTGGTATTGCTGACGGAAACAGTCATGCTCATCACGATTTACCTATTATCCTTGCTGGTCATGGCGGAGGGAAATTGAATTCAGGGAGACACTTAGATTTTCAAGGAGAAGTTCCTCTTTCCAACCTCTATGTGGCTATGCTTGATAAGTTTGGTGTCGAGGTTACTAAAATGGGAGACAGTACCGGCAAGTTGCCCAGAGTTTGATTTATATCTCTTGGGCGCTTTTGAGGAATGTTTCAATTTCATTAGCTTCACAAAGGTTGCCCCTTCCACCTATTTTTATGGCGTTGAGAGCACCTGCTGCACTGGCTATTTTCGCACATTCTTGAGCTGTCATTTTTTTCAGAATACCACTCAAGAAAGCTCCATGGTAAGCGTCACCACACCCGGTGGTGTCTAAGACACTGTTGATAAGATAGGCTGGTTGATGAAAAATAGCGCCCTTCTCTTCCTGAATCCAACTTCCTCTGATCCCGTCAGTAATTCCCAGTAACGTTGCTCGAGGAAAGTGATCATTAAGGGAATCCCATAATTTTGAATTGATCTCATTTTGAGAAGTTAGTCTCAAGGCAAAATCTTTAGCCACGATCCCAATATTTACCATTTCTAATAGTGGAGTCAATTCGGAGCGATATCGTCCAGCACCACCATCAAATGATAATAGGGTTTCATTATTTAGAGATTGGCATATTGATCCAGCTTTTAAACAGGCATCCAAATGTCGACCATTACAATGGATGATGCGATACCCTGAAATGAGTTCCTCAGTTATTTGATCTTTTGAAATTGGCTTTGAGGTGCTTCTGACAAATCTAATCGCTCTAGCTCCATCAGANTTTCTAATAAGAACTGATGCAAGTGAAGCCTTTGCACCGGCTTCTACAGATATNGCATCACAATTGACTTCNAACTTCTTTAANTCATCGATAATGGTCTTGGATTGCCAGTCATCTCCAAGTGTATCCATCATCGAAACGGGAGAGCCAAGTTTAGCGGCAAAAGCCAAAGCAGTTGGAACCGGTCCACCACCCATAAGTTGAGATGATTCAGCTTCCTCAACACTTTCTTTATCTGGAAAAGAAGTGACTTGAGTGAGTATGTCTAAGGTGCAAACTCCTATACCTAGGATACCACGATTCATCTACTAGTTATTAAGATTTGGCAGATACTTTATCTCTAACCCTACTCAGTAGGGCGGGCTGCCTTTGAAGTTCATCCGTAAGAGCTTGGATTGTCCTAAGAGTGTTTGGGTTCATGTGATGTTCCATTCCCTCGATATCCTGGTAAGTTTCCTCATCATTAAGGCCAAATAAATTAAAGAATTCAGTCAATGATTTGTGCCTCTTGATAATGGCTGTTGCAATCTTTTCTCCCTCTGCCGTCAGAATGACTCCTCGATATTTTTCATAGGAGACTAAACCGTCTGAGTCCATTCTTTGAATCATTCCAGTAACGCTTGCTTGAGATATATTTAGGTTTTGAGCAATATCGACAACTCTCGCATAACCTTTTTCCTCGATGAGAGTTGATATTTGTTCCAAATAATCTTCCCGTGCCCGAGAGCCCTTTTTTGGCTTTTCTTCAGTTTCAAGGGCGTCATTCATAAACTAAAATGGCATTACTAAAGTTATTTGGCAATAAAAATAAATATTGCAACAACGATGAAAGTTAGTCTATACTAACTTTAGATGAGTCAATCTATAAAATACTTTTCAATAGCAGCAGCAGCGATTTTCACCTTGAGTTGTGAATATAAAAAAGAGGACACTATTGAAGATAAAAGAATCAATGTTGTTGCAACGACAACTATGATTTCAGACATGGTTGTTCAAATAGCTGGCGACAAGGTGAATTTGAAAAGTCTAATGGGGCCAGGAGTTGACCCCCATTTATACGAGCCTATACCTACAGATGCAATAGCATTGGTTGAAGCAGATATTATTTTCTATAATGGTCTCAAGTTGGAAGGTCAGATGACCTCCGATCTCAAAAACCTAAACGGAATAGCCCTAGGATCGGTGATCAACAAAAAACTTCTTAAGGGTGATCAATCTCACCCCGATCCTCATATTTGGGGAGATGCTGAAATGTGGTCCAAATGTATTCCTCTTGTAGTTAGCAGCTTGTGTGAAAAGGATTCGGAGAATGCTGAATTTTATAAAAGTTCAGGTAGAAAGCTCATTGAGAGTTATAAATCCTTACATCAATGGGGCCTAGAAAGAGTAAAAACTGTTGATGCTGAATCTAGAGTGCTTATCACAAGCCATGACGCTTTTGAGTATTTTGGTCAGGCGTATGGATTCAAAGTAGTTGGGTTACAAGGAATTTCTACAGCGACCGAAGCAGGCATTTCAGAGCGTGTAAAGTTAGTTGATTTTATCAAAGACAACAAAGTTAGGGCAATTTTTGTTGAATCAAGTGTTTCACCAGATGCGATAAAAAGTATTGCCGAGGATTCTGGAGTTATAATAGGAGGAGAGCTTTTTTCTGATGCAATGGGTGAACCTGGAGAATTAGGAACTCTGAATGGAGACCAATATGATTTGGGGACCTATGAAGGTATGATCAAACATAACATTAATACAATCGTGGAGGCATTAAAATAATTAAATGGCTGAAATTATTGATAATTCTCCAGCTCTGGAAATTCATGATCTGATTGTGTCTTATCAGAAAAAACCGGTTCTCTATGGAGTCGATATAGCTATTCCTGAAGGTAGTATGGTAGGTGTTGTGGGGCCTAATGGGGCAGGTAAGTCAACACTTATAAAAACAGTCATGGGATTAGTGCCACATTCGCATGGCTGGGTTAAAATCTTTGGTGGGGATTTAAAAAATAGCATTAAAAGAATCGGATATGTTCCACAAAGAGAATCTGTCGATTGGGATTTCCCTGTCAGTGTTATGGATGTTGTGCTTATGGGTTGTTATGGAGGTCTGGGGCTTCATAGAAGACCTGGTAAAAAAGAAAAGGATAAAGCTTCGGAAGCTCTAGAGAAAGTTGGACTTGAAGCATACAGTAAACGGCAAATTTCTAACCTTAGTGGAGGTCAACAACAGAGAGTTTTTCTTGCTCGTGCGCTTGCACAGGAGAGTGATCTCTACCTTATGGATGAACCTTTTGCTGGAGTGGATGCTGCGACTGAGGTAGCAATAGTTGAACTTCTTTGCCAAATCAGAGATCAAGGAAAGACTCTCATTGTAGTACATCATGATCTTGCAACAGCTAGGGAATATTTTGACATGATTCTTTTGCTTAATATGAGGGTGGTGGGTTTTGGCAAAACTGAGAATGTGTTCAATGCCGAATTATTGCAAAAGACTTATGGGGGACGATTAACGGCTCTATCTGAAATTGCTGATAAACTTGCAAGAGAGAAAATTTAAACTTGATGAATCAGTGAACAAATCTTTCAGGTCTGTATTTTTGATTTTTGCTTTATATTTTCTTTCAATAGATCAGCTCTATGCTGCTAGAATCGGTGAGCTAGTTGAGTCAAATTCTTGGGATCAAATTAAAAGATTTTTTACCTTCTCTGATAGGGGGCTGCAATTAAGTCTCATTGGTGCTCTTTTATTTGGGTCGGTATGTGGTTTAACTGGTAGCTTCATTGTTGTTCGAAGGATGGCTCTTTTTGGAGATGCGATCTCACATGCTGTCTTGCCGGGTGTTGCCATTGGTTTTATGTGGGGAATGGAGAAAGATCCCTTGGCGATTCTCGTGGGAGCCACAATAGCAGGGCTTCTAGGCTCAGTTCTTGTGCAAGCTATAGTTAGGACTTCAAGAATTAAGCAGGACGCTGCCCTTGGAATCGTACTTGCTTCTTTTTTTGCTGTTGGGCTTTGTTTGATAAGGATGATTCAAAATCATGAAGGGGCATCAAAAATGAGTGGGTTAAAGACTTACCTCTTTGGTGATGTCGCAGTGATTGACAGTTCTGACATTATGACGATGTCCGTAATTGTAGTCCTAACTTTTGTTCTTTTTTATTTTTTATACCGTCCTTTGTTAATTGTTAGTTTTGACCGACAATTTGCCTATTCTCTTGGTATTCCTGTGCGTCTACTAGATGCCGTTTTTCAAATGTTTCTTGTCATAGCAATTGTAATATCGCTTCAGGCCGTGGGAGTTGTTCTGGTATCAGCAATGTTAATTATCCCAGCCGCAACAGCCTATCTATTAGCGGACAGGATGAATAAAATGATTTTTTTGGCCATTATTATAGGGGTTATTTCGGCGATTCTTGGTGTCTTTTTTTCTTTCCTTGGATCTAATTTGCCAACAGGTCCATTCATGGTCATATCTTCAAGTTTGTTATTTGCCATGGCTTATTTATTTTCCCCTAAAAATGGCAGGATCACTAATTGGTACAGGTATCTGCAATTGAAATCAAAAGTACGTAAAGAGAATACCCTTAAACTGATTTATCACTACCTTGAAAAAAATGCCGAAGCCAAAGAAGGAGTAAATATTGAAGTGTCTGAGCTCTTGAGGACTAGTAAAGGAGACACGAAAGGTAAACTTTCTTCTCTTAGGATTCTTGAAAAATCTGGGAGTATTGAATTGGAAAATAAAAAATTAAGTCTAACAAATCTTGGGTTAGAACAAGCTTCCTCTATCGTTCGGAATCATCGTCTGTGGGAGCTTTATTTAACTAATGAAGCCAATTATGCCGCTGATCATGTTCATGATGATGCAGAAAAGGTTGAGCATCTTTTAAGTGAAGAAAAAGTTAAAGAATTAGAACTGTTTCTTGACCATCCCACAGTGGACCCTCATGGAAAACCAATTCCTGGAAGGGGGCAAGTATGAGTTTTAATCAAATATTCGTTGAACCTTGGGTTTCACATTTTTCTGCTTATTGGCCGATTTTAGTAATGGCATTTTTTGTAACTGCAGCATGTGGGTTGATCGGAAACTATTTGGTGCTAAGAAAAATCTCACTTGTGGGAGATGCTATTAGTCATAGCGTCTTACCGGGAATCGCTATTGCCTATATGATAGCTGGGTCACGTTCTGATTTAGCAATGTTTATTGGTGCTCTGATCGCCGGAATTTTTACAACATTAATCATAGAGTTGATTCATTCGAGAAGTAAAATTAAGAAAGACGCGGCAATAGGAATTACTTTTACAACAATGTTCGCTGTAGGTGTTATTCTTGTGTCTCTCTATGGAGCAGATACAGATTTGGATCTGGACTGCGTGCTTTTTGGAAAATTAGATTTCATGGCTTCCAAAGAAAAAGTTTTTTTTGGGCTTCCTCAGATTGTTTTAACCATGGGGTTCATTCTAATTTTAATTATTCTTCTAATCGTATTATTTTATAAAGAATTGCTAATAAGCTCTTTCGATCCGAGCTTTGCAGCAACGTTGGGGATTAAACCAAGACTAGTGCATTATTGCTTGATGTGCTCCTTATCGGTTGTTGTTGTTTCTGCATTTTCATCAGTGGGTGCCATTCTCGTGATAGCGATGCTCATTCTGCCTGCAGCTACGGTCTATCTACTAACTGATCGGCTTTGGTTGATGATGATTTTGAGTATTTTGCACGCATTTTTGAGTTCGATTATTGGGTTGCATTTGACTGTTGCTCTTAAAGTTTCTACAGCCCCTGCATGTGTTGTCGCTGGTATGTTTTTATTTATACTCTCTTGGATAATTAGCCCGAGATATGGACTCTTGAGGTATTTATCTAGCTCATTCGATCTATCAACTTTTCAAAAAGAAAATTGAATAAGGTGACGATTTTCAGGTAACGAAAGAGGACTAGATAAGCTTCAGAAATATAAAACAATAGGTATAATAAAAATATTAAATTATCTTAATAATATAGATCTCACAATTTGTGGAAAAAATGAGCTGCTGCTATTATGGGAAAAGTAAATTTGACGAAAATTAATTGTCATCTATCGGTGATGATAATCGTTAAATTCTTATCAATAACCATTTAAAAATTATAACTTAAGACACTTCTTGATTCACATATTCGATTTAACGTATCTACATATTAAAATATTATTTTCGAGTAATTTTATGGATTTGTGACCAATTAGTTGATATCTAATAGTAGGAAATCCTGAAACAACATTAAACATATTTAACATGAGCAATAAACTGTTACGTAATTTTACATACATCTCTATTATAGTTTTTTTAACCATTTTAGGATCACAGGCAAATGATCACAAAAAGCCTTTTGGTTTAGTATCAAAGTTACCTCAAGACACTGAGATTCTTTTTGGTCTTACTCACTTCGAGGATTTTGCTAATGAGATCGGTAAGAGTAACACTTGGAAAAAAATCGCGGAATTATTGGAACTGCAGGCAGGTTTTGATATTTCTGATGCAGCAGAAACATGGGGTTCTGTAATGGACATCATTGGAGAAGATGCTTTTTTTGGTTTTTCCAAAGGTACTGCGGCTAACATTAAAGGTCTCACTGAGTTGGGAGAAGAGTACAACAAGATTTCATATGAAGTGATGGGGAGCGAGCTCTTGTCAGAGTTTGGGTTCGGTGGAAGTTCAGAATCGCCTGAAGAGTTGATGAAAGATTTATTAAATCAATTGTTAGAAGCTCAAGATGGAAAATTTGAAAAAATACTTAATGAGCTCCAGCTACCTGCTTTCATTGCAGGATCCAAAGTTGGAGAGGGGATGGCTGCCCAATTAGTTGGTCAGTTTTCTGCCATAGAGGATCACCTGCCGCCATTTGTACTTACTTCTGAGTTTGATGTTTCTGATGGTGTGACATTTAGATCATGGAGTGTCGCGGCAAAAGACGTATTTGATGATAATGCCCGTGAGGAAATGAGAAGGCAGATTGGTGATGAAGGTCTATCTGCCAAACTAGAAAAAATAATTGATACGAAAAAGGTTGAGGTTTCCTTTGGAGCTCTGGGTGATTATCTCATCGTTGGTCTAGGCCCAGATCATAGTCATATCAAATTTGTTGATAAAGAAGATGATTCCTTAATGGCGGTGTCAGACTTTCAGTTCGCTAAGGGGTATGCTGATAAAAAAATCCTTGCGTACAATTATATCTCTAAGGATGCGATGGATTCATTTAACACTCCTGATCAATTCTCTGCGCTTACTGAAGGAGTGAGTGAAATTTTAAAGTCCATCAATGAAGAAATCAAAGTTGAAAAAATTATCCCCTTGGTAGGTAAACTTGGTAGTCAATTGGATCAAGCCACCAAGAGAACTTTGGATTCTTATGCAGGAGTTTTGTATAGAGAGAATGGACTGAAATGGGCCTCAATTGGAGGAGCTAGTTTGCCAGGAGTCGACACAGATGTCCCTCTGCGACTTGCGCCAGCAGTATCAAAGGATGCATTTTTAATGATCAATTCGGCAGAAGATCTTGAATCAAGAAAGAACAGCATCGCCACTTTTGAAACCGTTGCTCAAATTCTTCATGGGGTCGGAGAAATAGCGATTCAATTCCAAGGGGATCAGCAGCTGGCAGAAATGGTTCAGATGTTTG
>NZSO01000089.1 GCA_002696885.1 Verrucomicrobiales bacterium
GTACTTCTCTCAGCTGATATGTTTAAAGACATACCCAATGCGAGAAAAGAGTACGATGCGATCCTTGGTGCTGAGTTTATGAGCAAGATGCGAGCTGTTATTTCATACAAAGAAGGAAGAATATTTTTTCGACCCGATCTTATTGATAATGACGACGAGATAGAAGTGCCAGACGTGCCTGAATACCGATTCTTTAAAACGAAGGATAGAAAAACTTTTAAAGGAAAAATCGCCAAAAAGAATGCGACTTCAATTGAACTTAAGATTGAGGGACAACAAAAGAACCTTACCTTGCCTGTAGGCAGGTTAACAGAGGAAGATCAAAAATATGTCACTGATTGGAGTCCTCAGAGAGAAATATTTCTCAGACAATGTAGAGGTCTCACAGTTCAAGACATTTTAGAACTACGGAAATATCAAAGCTTCGAATACAAAAGATTGGGTAACCATATTTTCGTTGATGGCCAGTTAAACAAAAAAGATACCCGCTTTATGATTGATACTGGTGCAGGATCATCTGTTCTAGATGTCAACTGGGCAAAAGATACTGGCTGTCAAGTAGGACCAATGGACCAAGTAGTATACGGTATTGGTGGAAAGGCTCCAGCCGCCATCACTCAAGTACCAAGTTTGACGATGGGAAATGCCAAATTTGAAAACCGTCAATTATTGTCAGTTGATCTCTTCAAGCGACTTGGCGGAGGTGCTAAAGCCTATGGTGCAATATTCGGTGCCGACTTTATGCGCGAAACCGATGCGGTAATCACCTACCGAGAGCAAAAAGTATTTTTGCAGACTGATTGATTATTTGAAAGCGCTGGATTTTAGATAATTAATCCAATCGGTTTCAAATTCTTGCACGGTCTCGAAACCAAACAATTTTGCCATCTCCAAAGGAACTGGTATGGACCTACTCGTATCCACCCTTTCCATTACTTTGGAAAATTTTGATATCCTGTCAGGAGTGCTCTGCATGTATCTTGCAAATCCATACATCAAAACTGTCAATTCTGGAGTTAGTTCTGATGCTCTATTCACTCGATACAATGCTGCTAAACTTGGTGAAACTTTTTCTTTTTTTACCAAATCTCTCAGTGTCCTTGCCCATTTTTTACCATCATCAAATCCACCAGACTTAACAACCTCATCTGACTCGTATGTATTAGCATCAAGTAAGCTTGTGACAGTTTCATCAGTGAGCTGAATTTCTTTATAATAACCATGGCCTGTAGAAATCGCATAATACCCTTCAGATCCCGCTCCCCCACCAGCACCTCCCATCTGAACACTCAAAACATCTTGTGCGATACAATGAGCTGGAAATGGATTCCAGACACCTCTTTGAAAATTAGACTTACTATCAGCGCGGAAAGCTCTTGCTCCATTCATAACATTATACTTATCACAAGTATCGTTATCCAAAAATAAACCTGCGCCGGAGGACATTGGCCAAGTTCTTGCCGAGTTTGATGCCTCTTGAGCTCTACCACTGTTTGCTAGTTGATCGACGTAATATTTACCAAGAATATCGTAATCAGTTTTTTCACCACACAAAAAGATAGCTTTTTTCTCGTCACCCCACTTCTCAGCAAATCCGGGGTGCTGAAAATTCATGCCATACCATAACCTCTCTGCAAGCTCCGCAGTATCTTTCCCACGAACTTTTCCACTCGACATAATGAGAAAATGCTCTGACTCAACAATATCGAACTGAAGGGAGTATCCATCTGGAAGTTCAAATTTATCGTCCCTTTTGATTAAAGTTTTGGAATTAAACTTCATTTCTTTTTCAGGAACAGTAATTTTTCCTTTGGGATCAATTGGAATTTTTTCGGCCCCCCCATACTCTTCCAGAAATTTTTGATCACCTATACTAAGCGTTTTTCTTAAGATTCTAGAATCTCTTCCATTTTGAAGTCTTAAAATTACATAATCACCATCAACCGCGATGAGCTGAGCCTTGATGTTTTGCCCCTTCAAATTCGTCCAAGTTCTGGGTTCAGCAGAATGGGACAGATTTGATAGAGAAAAAGACAAAAATATTTGAAAGAGAAAAAGAAACGAGTATCTCAAACACGATAATTTGATGTTTTTATTAAATTTCACAATACAACTTTATATCAAAATGTTAAGTTTTCGCCAAATAAATTAGAAAAAGATACTTCTATTAAATAGTTGAATTTAGAAGCTGGATCTAACGAATTCTAAGCAAAATTAGTTTTCTGTGAAAAGTTATGAAGAATTACAAAAAAGGATAGAGTCATTCATTGATGAAGACTCCAATGAAACCTTTAATGAATTAATTTTGGAAGCACATGACTTCCAAAAAAGAAATTGCCAAACACTTAAAAATTACACTGACCAAAACTGTAAAAATCCACAAAGCTGGAAAGAAATAACCCCAATACCCACTGAGGCTTTTAAAAGCGCCAAGATAATCAGTTTTCCTGAGAAAAGAATTTCCAAAACTTTTTTAACTAGTGGTACGACTGGAGATTCTACAGGGCAGCATCATTTTCTTGACACCTCACTTTATGAAAAGTCAATCCTTGCAACATGGAAGAAACTTAATCTTCCTAAACTGCCTTTAATTTGTTTAACACAAAGCCACGAATGCAATAACAAATCTAGTCTCATTCACATGTTCAAGACATTGAATGGAAAGTACCTAATCAATTCATCAGGTGAAATTAATTTCGAAAAGATAAATTCTTTTTTTAAACATAATAACTCACCTATTGTCTTTGCTGGAACAGCCATTGCTTTTTTAGAACTTATTAAGAACTCCAGTAATATAAACATCGAACTACCTAAAGGCAGCTGGATACTTGAAACAGGCGGGTACAAAGGGATGAAAAAAAGCGTCAATAAAGATACTTTCTACGCCGAAATAAGTGAACTCTTTAATTTGCCTATTGATAAAATTATCAATGAGTACAGCATGACTGAGCTAAGCTCACAGTTCTATTCCTTCGGGCTTAATCACACACACAAATCGGCACATTGGTTAAAAGCAAAAGTGGTTATTCCAGGAAAAAATACAGAGGCTCAAGACGGAGAAAAAGGAATACTAGCTATATATGATTTAGCTAACCTCGGATCATCTGTCGCAATAATGACTGGAGATATCGCGATTAAAAAAGGGAATGAATTTGAATTGGTTGGTAGAGACGAGACTCTAACACCAAGGGGCTGCTCTTTGGCGGCTGAAGAATTGATATCACGTCACATCTAATGAATACAATTGAAAGAGTTAANGCACTAAGCCTCGCTACAGGGATANATGAAGATGATTTAATTGGNGTAATTCAAAAAGAACTAGGTCATACACATGCTTTAGATGAATTTATACCATACGGAAATATACATGCTAAAGCACTTGCCAATTCTCCAATTCTTCACATCGTTGCGGGAAATACCCCTGAAGCAGCCATTCAAAGTCTAACTAGAGGGCTACTTATTGGAGCACAAAATCTCGTTAAACTGCCAAAAACTGGACTTGATGACTTTGATTCATTCATGATGAAACTACCATCTGAACTTGTTAACCTAATCGAAACCTCATCAGACAGAGAAATTGTAGATGAATGGATTAGCTTTAGCAAAGTGGTTATTGTATTTGGGTCTGATGAAACTGTTTTCGATGTTTCACGAAAAATGACTAGCACTCAAACACTAATTAGTCACAATCACAAAATTAGCATAGCCGTTGTTAACAGTGACCCTACCAAAAAAGCCGCCGGTCTAGCAGCAATAGACATCCACAAATTTGATCAAATGGGATGTTTGTCACCGCATTGCATTTATGTTGATCCAAAGGAAAAACCAAGATCTTTTGCTGCTCGTCTTGCAAGAAGCCTTGATTCATTGAATCAAAAAACCGTACCAACCAATAGGAATGTGGAAGTCGACGCAAGGATAGATCATCTTAGAAGAAGTTACGAATTTAGAGCAAGCAACGATACCAGTGTCCAAATTTGGAAAAGCCAAAACAATACAAATTGGACCGTAGTTTACGAGGATGAACCCCAATTTGCTCAATCTCCATTGGGGCAGTTTGTATTCGTTAAACCTATTCCTGATGATTTAAAAGAATCACTAAATTTTATAATTCCATCTATAAGCACGATAGCCATACATCCATATAATTTGGAAAGCGCCAAATCAATGGCTAGCATCGGCGGAACTAGATTTTGTCCTCTTGGATCAAGCCAGACCCCATCCTTTTACTGGCATCATGATGGATATCAGTCATTAGCCCCTCTAGTTACCTGGCTAAATGCCGGTTAAAAATTAATTATACCCATGCAAGTTGTCCAAAATCCTGATATTATAACCTCAGCTAAAATTATTGAACGATTAAACGATCGAATTTTTAAAGCTGAACTACCCAACGGTAAGCTCATTCATGTCCATTTTTCAAAATCAGATGAATCAGAGCTAAAAATTGAAATTGGAGACATTGTCAAAGTGAAAATGAATCCTTTTGATTTTTCAAGAGGTAGAATTATACCCTCTTGAATCAGGTTCGATGCGATCGATGGCATTAAAAAAGGAAATGAGATTTATTTATTTAAAAATCGTAAAAATAAATATAATCTAATAAAAACTAATTGATTAAGCGGTTTATTATAAAAATTTTGCAGCAAATCACATGAAAATTTCTCAAACTTTTTGTCTGCTAAAAACTTAGATGAACTGAACTTGAATTTTTTTTTATTTAAAGCTCGAAGAAACTGGACGCTTTCAAATGAGAGTGTAAACTGAGCGCCTTTTATTTCTATGGCTGAAAACGAAACAATACAGAGCCAAGGTGAGGAAGTCGCTGTTCTCTCTCATGTCGACGATTACCTCAAAATTGGACAAGATTACGATTGCTCTGACATCCACATTGCAACCAATGCACAACCGACTTGGCGTAGGTATGGCACGCTTCAACCTATCTGGGAAAATGGAGCAGTGTTGACTGCAGAGGACACCGAAAAACTTGCCATGGGTTTCCTTGGGGATAAAGAAAAAGCCCGACTCAAGGAAACTGGAGACGTTGATTTTGCTTATCAAAACAGCTTTGGAAGATTCAGAGCGTCTGTAGTTGTGCAAAGATTGGGATACGACATCTGCTTCAGAATTATTAATACAAAGGTCCGAACAATGGAAGAACTGGGCCTCCCTGATTCTATTAAACCGTTAACTCAATACCAAAATGGTATCGTTCTGGTGACGGGTTCAGTTGGCTCAGGAAAATCAACAACACTTGCCTCGCTGATTAACCATATTAATGAGGAAAGAACCGATCACATTATCACTCTAGAGGATCCGATTGAGTACATTTTCGAGTCAAAAAACTGTCATGTGAACCAACGTGAGGTTCATACGCATACTGAGTCTTTTGCCGCCGCCCTGAGAGGATCTCTTCGAGAAGATCCTGATGTCATAATGGTGGGTGAGATGAGAGACCTTGAAACAATTTCATTAGCCATCACCGCTGCAGAAACGGGCCACCTTGTGCTTGCAACTCTTCATACTGGAAATGCAGCAAGAACGCTCGACCGTGTTCTTGATGTTTTCCCAAATGACCAAAGAGACCAGATTAGAATCATGGTCAGTGAATCTCTCAGAGGAATCATATCCCAACAGCTAATTCCGAGGGCTGACGGTAGTGGTCGAGAATTGTGTCTTGAACTACTAATGAATACCCCAGCTGTTGCAAACTGCATTCGAGAAGGAAAAACATTTATGCTTCCTGGAATCATGCAAACAGGAAAGGCTGTTGGCATGATCACCATGGATGACTCTCTGAAAAACCTCTACAACAAAGGTTTAATCACTCAGGAAGAATGTCTATCCAGGTGCGCTGACCTGACAAACATGAAAAAACACTTTGAGTCCTAGTACCGACCAAACCAATGGCTAATCAGATTGATAAATATTTTCGCTATCTAATAGAAAACGGCGGCTCAGATCTTCACCTCAGTGAGGGGCAACCTCCAAAGATTCGTGTGCACGGGTCGATTACTCCCATCGAAGGTGAGGACGTTCTTACCACTGATTCACTCAGAAACATGATGAAAGAGATTGCAGAGAGTGAAGCTTGGGATCGGTACGAAGCTACAGGCGACATGGATTTTGCTTATGAAATGGATGAAGAATCTAGATTCAGATGCAACTACCTCAAACAAAGTCATGGATATGCCTGTGTATTCAGATTGATTCCAACCAAGATCGCCACCCTAGAACAGCTAGGCATTCCCGAAGTCGTTAAAGAATTTGGCCACATTAAAAGTGGATTAGTATTGGTGACAGGGCCAACTGGTTCAGGAAAATCAACAACTCTTGCGGCGTTGATGGATTACATCAATTCAAACTTCTCAAAACACATTATCACAGTTGAGGAACCCATTGAGTTCGTTCACAACAACAAAAAAAGTATCATAACTCAGAGAGAGGTCCCCATACAAACTCCGACCTTTGCTGACGGCCTCAGAGCCGCTTTGAGAGAGGATGCTGATATTGTTCTTGTGGGTGAGATGAGAGACCTTGAAACAATATCATTGGCTTTAACCGCAGCAGAAACAGGATTACTTGTATTTGGTACGCTGCATACAAATAACGCAAGAAAGACCGTGGACAGACTTATTGACGTATTCCCGGCAGACCAACAAAGCCAAATACGAACCATGCTAGCAGCCTCACTCAGAGGCGTCGTTGCTCAGTTACTTTGCCGTAGGCATGACAAACCAGGTCGAGTTGCTGTAAACGAAATAATGGTTTCTAACTCGGCCGTTTCTGCAATCATTCGAGAGGGGGCAACCCAAAAGCTTTATGATGTTATCATAGGAGGTAAAGCCGAAGGAATGCAATTTATGGATGAAGATATCTATGCAAAACTTAAAGCTGGCATCATAAGCCCGATCGAGGCGTACATGAAAGCTATAGACAAGAAAAGATTCAAATCTGAATTACCAGAAGACCTTCAGCAATTGGCTAATTCTGCAGGTGCTGAAATGTAATGATTATCGTTAGCAAATAACGATTAAAAATATTCTTAAATTTTATCTTAAATTAAGATTTATAATTGTCACTGCCAAGAAACAGGCAATGCATTATTCATTTATTTTTATGGCCATCTTATTGATGAAGAAAACATAAAAAGAAAAATCCTTTTTTATGTTTCTATCCTACTTTTCAATATATAACCCATATATTTAAAAGATTACAATTATTGTTAATGCGTGATCCTAACTCAGAAATAAAAAAGCTTGAAGATGAAAATCTTTATAGAGCAGTTAGATATGGAACAGAAGAAACGGGCACCAATTTCTGTCTAAATGATAAAAGACTAATAAACTTTTGCTCTAACAATTATTTAGGACTTTGCTCTCATAATCGTATCAAAAATGCAGCTAAAAAAGCTATCGATTCTTTTGGAGTTGGTTCAGGAGCTTCCAGATTAGTATCTGGAGGAACTTTACCTCACATGATAATAGAGGATGAATCAGCCTCCTTTTTTAATAAAGAGTCCGCCATTTATTTTTCAAATGGCTATGCAGCTTCGTTAGGAACACTAGGGGCAATCGTACAAGAAAACGATATCGTCATCATTGATAAATTATGTCATGCGTCATTAATTGATGGGGCCAAACTGAGTGGAGCAACTCTTCGTTCATTTTCTCACAATGATTTGACAAAATTAGAAAAAATTCTGACCTCATCAAGAAACACCAAAAAAAAAGAAACTCGAATTTTGATTATTACAGAGGGTATTTTCAGTATGGATGGCGATTCCCCTCCCCTCCCCGAAATCGTAGATCTTAAAAAAAAGTATAACGCTTTACTCATGGTTGATGAGGCGCATTCATTTGGAGTTTGCGGCAACAAAGGTAAAGGAATTTTGCATTCTATCGGTTTAGAGAAAGAGGCAGACTTTATCATGGCAACTTTTGGAAAATCAGCGGGTGCTGCTGGAGCCGTCACTGCAACTTCAAAAATCTGGAAAGATCTCATCGTCAACAAGGCTAGAAGTTTCATCTATTCAACTGCTCCAATGCCTTCGCAAGCAGCGGCTGCAAGTGAGGGCTTGAAAATCATCAATGGAGAAGAGGGCGATATAAGAAGAGAAAAGTTAAAAAAAAATATCACATCTCTGTGCAATAAATTAGAAATAGAAACATCAGAAGCGGCAATCACACCAATAATGATAGGCGATGAATCTTCAGCCATAAATTTATCTAACGATCTAATTGATCATGGAATCTATGCACCTGCTATAAGATACCCAACTGTTGCCAGAGGTATGGCACGAATTCGTATCACTCTATCTTCAGATCACACAGAAGAGGAAGTTATGCATTTAGCTAACACGCTCATTGCATTGAGAAGAGTGAACTGATCTCATATAATAACTTAATAAAATTAACTAATATATTTATCTAGCTTGCTCATTTTGAATTTGGAGTGTTTCCTAGACTGATGAAAATCCTTGTAACAGGCGCAACAGGAAAAGTTGGTCAAAAATTTCTTGATCAATTGATTTGTACAGAGGCCTTGAATGACGCTTCAGCAGTGGCCTTATGTCACAATCGCCTGCTTGAAGAAACAGATAGAATTAAGGTTGTTAAAGGATCTATAGCAAATAAAGACACCGTAGATGTAGCCATGAAAGGTGTGACTCATGTCGTACACCTGGCAACATGCAAGGAGACACCAAACGATGTAATGGATGTTACAGTGAAGGGTCTTTTTTGGCTTCTTGAAGCCTGCAGAAATAAATCCAACTTTCAGCAATTTATACTCATAGGAGGTGATGCAGCTATGGGACATTTTTTCTATCCTCACCCTACGCCTGTAACAGAAACCCAAAAACATTCGGCTTACCCAGGCTGCTATGCTCTATCAAAAGTTTTGGAAGAGGTAATGCTAGAGCAATATCAAATCCAATATTCACTTCCGAGCACTTGCCTTAGGGCACCGTGGATAATGGAAAAAGATGATTTCAAATATAGCTTATCCTTTGGCGATGATGTTTTTGGTGGCCCAGTCTGGAAGGATTTAGTTCCTGAGAAACATGCTAAGGAGTACCAAGAATCAGGCATAATCCCACTGATGCAGGACATAAATGGAAAAGCTATAAAAAGAAACTTTATCCATGTCGATGATCTAGTAAAAGCGATCATACAAGCAATATTGCTTCCAGATAAATCTAACGGGCACACCTTCAATATAAGCATGGACTCACCTGTCGATTACGGAGACGTATCAAAATATTTGAAAGAATCCAGAGGCATTGAAAGCATACCTGTCAAAACTGAATATCACTCAACATGGTTGGACAATTCAAAAGCTAAGTTTTTATTAGACTGGCAACCGAATATTGGATTAAAAAAATTAATAGATCTTTCATGGGATTATGAGAGAGAGGTTAATGATCCGCGAAAAATCTGGTACCCAGGTTAAACATGAAATTTATAATAAACTTATCACTGACTTATATTTTTTTTCTTTCCTCATCTCTTGCGGATTGGCCTCAATTTTTAGGACCAAATAGGAATGGAAATAATGTAAATGAAAGCGTTCCTCTCACCTTTAAAAACAACGAACCTACATTTGCTTGGACTCGAGAAGTAGGTTCCGGTTTTGCAGGGCCAGTATCATTTAATAAAATAGTTTATATTTTTCACCGCGAAAATGACAACTCTATTGTTGATGCAATCTCTCAGAATACTGGCAGAAAAATCTGGTCTTTTACTTATCCAACTGACTATGTAGATGATTTTGGATTTGATAAAGGCCCCAGGGCAGTACCCTTAGTGCATAACGACATAATATACATTTATGGAGCTGAGGGAATGTTACATGCTTTGGAATTAGAAACAGGAAAAATAATATGGAAAAAGAACCTTCGTAATAATTATGGTTCAGAGAAGGGATTTTTTGGGAGAGCATGCTCTCCGATGATTGCAGGTAAAACACTAATAATACAGGCGGGTGGAAAAAACTGTGGAATCCTTGGTTTTGATCCTTCTAACGGTGAATTAAAATGGAAACTTACTGATCATGAGGCGGGCTATGCATCGCCAGTAAAAACAACAATAAATAATCAAGAATTTGCATTATTCTTCACAAGAACAGGTTTTTTATGCATCGAACCGAACAAAGGACAATTAATATTAGAAAAAGAAAACCGATCGGAAATGAATGCTTCTGTTAATGCAGCAAGCCCCGTTGTAATTGATAATGACAAAGTCTTTCTCTCTGCATGTTATGGCGTAGGATCATCTTTATGGAAAATTGACACCAAAAGAAAGAAACTTGACCTAATATGGAGCTCTAACGACAAACTTGATTGTCATTATGCTACTCCAATTCTGTATAAGGATCATCTTATTGGGTACCATGGAAGGCAAGAAACAGGAACAGAATTACGGTGTATTGAAGTAAAAACTGGTAAAACAAGATGGCGATCAGGTCGAATGCCCGCTGGCACGATAACATTATCAAAGAATACATTTATTATTTTATCAGAAAAGGGAGAGCTAGTGATTGCACCTGCGAGCACCAAAGAGTTTAAACCGTCTGCAAGAGGTCAAATATTAGGAGCAGATACCAGGGCCATGCCTGCTCTTTCAAATGGATATTTTTTTGCGAGAGACAAGCGAAAATTAGTATCCATAAAATTTAATCCTTAACATTGTCTTAATTAGAAGCTAAAAAAAAGTATGTTTAAATCATTCTCACTCATCACCCTTTTTGCATTAATAAATGTTCTTAAAGGACACGATTCGCACCATAACAACCCTGCTCATGACATGGTTGATGCTGCCAATAATTTTATTTCATCTCTGAATAAAGAAGAACAAAGCAAGGCGATTTTTGATTTAGATGATGACCACCGTGATGGATGGTATTTTATCCCTGATAAATTCATCAAGCCTACTGGAAAACGAAAAGGTTTATTAATTAAAACCATGAGTCCTCAACAAAGGCTTTTGGCACATGCCCTTCTTGCAAGTGCAATGAGTAGCGATGGATACCGCCAAGCCACTACTGTAATGACTCTAGAAGCCATTCTTCATGAACTCGAAAACAAAAACCCTATAAGAGATCCGGAACTGTATTATCTTTCCATCTTTGGAAAGCCTAGCCTCAAGGGTTCATGGGGCTGGAGATTTGAAGGCCATCATCTTTCAATCAATGTAGCGATCGCAGATGGTAAATTATATTCCCTGACCCCATCATTTTTTGGCACAAATCCAGCAAAATCAGGAGATGATGCAGGTTCGTTTAAAGGTCTCGAGGTATTAAAAGAGGAACAAGAAATAGCCTTTGAGCTCATAAACTCAATGAGTGCTGAACAAAAAAAATTAGCTATTCTTCCTGGAGAAGCGCCTGCCGACATCATTACAAAACAGGACCGAACTGCTAACATTAAAACTTTTCTACCAGCCAAAGGAATTCACTATACTAAATTAAACAAGGACCAACAGTCCAAACTCAATCATCTTCTTAACTCATATGTTTCTAAATACCGTCACGAAATATTAGAAGAGATTAACGGAAGAAAAAAAATCTTTTCTAACTCACAGGTACACTTTGCTTGGGCTGGAGGAACAAAAAGAGGAGTTGGCCATTACTACAGAATTCAAGGAAAGGATTTCCTTTTTGAATATGACAACACTCAAGGTGGAGCTAATCACGTTCATGCAGTATGGCGTGATTTTGATGGTGACTTTGGAAGAGATCTATTGAAAGAACATCACAAAAAAGAACATTAAGAAAATTTTACAAAACCTGGTACTGTTTCGGTTAATATCTCTAAAAGTTCCATTTTTTTCACCGGGGTAATATAATCATATTCTTCGTCTTTATTTTTGATGTTCAAAATATCTTTTATTCTTTTGAACACGGCATTCTTTAGAACTTCAGGCAGTGACACAAAACTCTTCGAGTAAATCATATAGCTACAGCTGTGTTTAAAAATAGTCTTGTTGAATTTAAGATCTCTCAGAGATCGTCCTTTAGAATCTTTAATTGATCTAGAGGAAAATGCTTTTGTAAAATCCGAATTGGCGTTGGGTCTTGTTATTTTTTCACCCAACTGAATTTCATCTTTCATCAATAATATGGGTACCAAACTATTAACAATTTCATTAATTGATTTTTGAAGTCCCTCTTCACCCTTAGCCCCACTTTTCGTACTATCAAATAATGCTTGTCTCGCCTTATAAGCGGCCTCAACTAGCTCATAGTGAACACCAACCTGATGATCAAATATCAGAAGCGCTCTAATATCACTTCCTGCATGGGGATAATGGCTTGCTTTCAATATTTTTGGCAAATCAAAATCATCAGTGATTTTTTTAAGCTTAAGTTCACTGGTATTTTCAGGTCTAAAAGCAATTGAATTACCCATGTGATTTATTGACTCATCATCACCAGTAACATACCAGCCTCCCCACCTCTCTGATAACGGCACATGATGACCAATCAGCTCATAAGTATCGACTGATTTTAAACTTCTTCCACTATGGCTTGGAAAAACAGAACGCCCCAAGGGACCAGGTAAAAAATTTGTGGCACTACCCGCATGACATTCAAGGCAAACCTTATCTCTGACAAATAATTGAGATTTCTTATCTTTTATTGGTCGTTGAAAGTAAAAAATAAATCCTCTTTCGGGATCTGCGCTGGCAATTTCAATTCTCCCCCCTGGCATCCAACCTAAGTACACCTCATCATTAAAATATATCGCTCGTGGGTTTTTTAATGAAACTGCCGCTTTTTGTAGACTTGTTTTAGAAAAAACAAGAACTTGTGATTCATTATCTATATCAAGTTCATCTAATAAATTTTCTAATAACTTATAGTCATTTGATTCGACTAGATCGACTTTGCCCTCACTAACCTTATCAAGCAGTAACGACATAGGATCTTTGAGCTTAGCCTTAGAATAATCATGTGGAAAATTGTCATAATCATTAAAAGCTTGCCCATTAGACTTGGCTAAAAACAGCCCAAAATAACAAAGCACTATTAAAGAAAACCCATTCGACATAGCAAAAGACGATCAACCTCGCTTCTCTCGAATTTTGGATACCTCTTTTAAAACTTTGTTAATCCGCCAAACGTTCGGAAAGGTGATTGTGTCGCTTTCACCACCATGCGTCGAGATACTTAAGTCGCCAGATCCAAATCCTAAAGCAATATGTTGGACGTAGTTGTCATTGTGCTTCTCCATGACAGCTCCAAAGGAATCAAAGTTTTTCTCCCCTTCACCAATTTCCCTAACCATAGTGATTTGTGAAGGTTGAAAATGGAAATATCGCCTAAGGTCAAAAAGAAAAACCACCATCAACCAAGGAATAAAAACAACAGCTCCCAGCGCTCTGTAAAAGTCTGAGTTAACATAAAGCTCGAGATTTCCTAATCTTTGAAGCACAGGATCCCACATATTTAATACGCTCAGCGTCAAGCCAACCGCTAAAGCACTAACACCAAACACTATTGCCCATACCCCTCTAAGGTTAACTGTTGTAAAAAAGATAACAATTCCTGTCACCAATAAATGAAATAGAGTAAATTTAGAAGGGGCAAAAGATTGCTCTCCCTCTTCAACAATCACTTCAACTCCAAAGCCTAAAACAGATAGATCACTAATGAGAAAAGCACCTAGCCAAATAGGCCAGTAGTAGACTATCTGACTATGACTGTAAAAAATAATTCCGTCGTCACTACAGTCACGTTTTCTCTTTACGGAATACCATGTCATTCCAAGGATGCATACCCCTAGAGCAAATGGCGTAATTAAAAAATCATTACCTAAGAAAAAAGGTATGAATGATAAAATTACCAAAATGGCAGAAACTATCCCATAGTTGATAGCCACTTTATTTCTTTTATTGATTGCGCCACTCTTCTTGGGCTTTTCCTGATCGGCTCTGTCCTTCTCCTCTACGTTTTCAACACGCAAAGGGGAAGATTCATTGTCTAAAGAATCCGAGGAATCATCATTATCTATTTCTTCATTCATTTAATTTATATTTCACTTTAGATGCGATATTTTACAAGCATTATCCGTGCCTGAAGTACTTTTAAGGGATTAAATACGATAAACTTCTTTTGAAAAATGATAGTGTAAAAAAATATATAATTTTTTTCAATTTTACAACCGCTTAATTTGATAAGCCGTAATAGTTAAATTAGCTATAATCCGACTTTGTGAAAAATTTCACAAAGTTCTTGCCCGTTTTTCTATAACACCTAGTTTATATTTGTTAAATATCTTGAAATGTCTAAAAAGATCACACCAGCCGCATACGACTCCAAAATAGAAGGAAATGTCACTTTTACAAAATTGGACACTGCTATTAACTGGATGAGAAGCAATTCATTATGGCCAATGCCAATGGGCCTTGCTTGTTGTGGTATTGAATTGATGGCTACTGGAGCCTCACGGTTTGATATTGCCAGATTTGGTATGGAGGTTATGCGTTTTTCACCACGCCAAAGTGATGTCATGATTGTTGCTGGAACAGTCACTTATAAAATGGCATTAGCTGTCAAAAGAATATATGACCAAATGGCCGAACCTAAGTGGGTCATTGCTATGGGTGCGTGTGCATCTTCAGGTGGCATGTATAGGAGTTATGCAGTTCTTCAAGGGATTGATCATCTATTACCCGTTGACGTCTACATCAGCGGATGCCCACCAAGACCTGAAGCGTTATTGGAAGGGTTAATGAGATTGCAGAAAAAAATTGAAACAGAAGAATCCGTAGTTGAGCAAAAAAAAGAGCTTCTCAAGGAACTATCTCATTAATTTCACCATGACTTCTTCAAACGCCGTTGATAAAATTGAAACTAAGTTTCAAGATCACATCCTTGATAAAAGCTTTTTCCGCGGAGAACTTTCATTAACGGTCGACAAACTCAAACTGGTTGAAATAATGTCTTATTGTAAAGATGAATTGCTTTATGACTATCTTGTAGACATTACAGCAATCGACAATCTAGGCATCGACCCTAGGTACGAAGTTGTCTATGAACTGTACTCCTATACAAATTCATGCCACTTGAGGATAAAAGTAGGTGTTGATGAAGCTGACAGAGAAGTATCTAGTGTAGTTGATCTTTGGCCAACAGCAAATTGGCACGAAAGAGAGGCCTATGACATGGTTGGAATCAATTTCTCCGGGCATCCAGACCTGCGCAGAATTTTGATGTGGGAGGGATATCCATTCTACCCTCTCAGAAAAGATTTCCCTCTTGCAGGAAAAGCCAGCGAAATGCCTGACGTTGCTTTCTCTGAACCTGTTCCACTAGAGGGAGGCCCTTTTGTAACATGCCCATCATCAGATGCCACAGACAAAAGAGAGCCGCGCTCTAGAGAAATAATATAACAGAGAATAAGGAGTTAGTTTTTTCCTATCCTCTACTCGAAGCCATACCTTTTATTGAGTCGTAGAGGCATTCTAACTTCGTGACATCTACACCGATTTTTTGACCAGCTCGTAAAGGGAGGCCCCAAATCGCTTCTATCTCAAGAGGTTTACCTTCAACAAAGTCTATGACACTTGACGGTCGATAATCACCCATTGTTTTCGTCTCTCTAATATTATGCTCTATGAGCGAATCCGATAAAGAGAACCCCAAAGAATTAGCCACTAGAATAACTTCTCTCATCAATTCCCGAGCATGGGATAAGAGGGATTCATCCTCTAGAATTACGGCAGTGTTGACACCCCCTGCAGTGATGGACAACCCATTAAAGGGAATATTCCATACTAATTTTTTCCATCTTTGTTCAAGGAGCGACTCACTAACCAAGAATGGAATACCCGCATTTTTAAACATTAATGAGATATCGTGCGTCCTGGGAAGAGGTAGTCCTGAGTATTCGCCTGAACTAATTGTGCCTTGCGCAATATGCTTAACAACACCTTTAGAAGTTCTATTCAAACAAACAAAACAAAGTCCACCCACAACTCGGTTGGCGCCAAACTTTTCAGCAATAAACTCTTCATTACCTAAACCGTTTTGAAGCGTCAATATTACGGTCTCTTTTTTCAATAATGGAGGAATCAAACTCTCAAGAGCATTATTATCTGTTGATTTAATTGCCACGACAATCAAATCACAAGTTCCAATTTCATGCGGTGATTTATACACTTGAGGGTTGGCCAAATGTTGTTTTTGATCTTTGAGGGACTCAACTGTTACCCCATATCTTTTAACGTGATCATAGTCAGACCTCATTAAAAAGCGCACATCCTGACCAGATGATGCTAATTTAGCTCCATAAAACAGACCTACAGCTCCGCAACCAACTATCGCTATTTTGGGATTCGTTAACTGTTGAATTTTTTTCAAAATAGAAAAGTTTATTTGTTATTAGGAACAATTCGAACAGTAACCTTTGAAAGGGTATTAAAATATTTCTGACAACATTTCTGCAGATCGCTAGACGTCGTATTTTTAATTACTTTTAAGTTTTCCTCGTCATAACTTTCTCCAAGCCCATAAAGAAGATTAAGTGCCATTGATTGCGCCCTAGATGAGTATGATTGTTTTGATAAACTGTATTTACCGATTAATGATTTTTTTGCTCTCACCAAGACTTCATCATCAATTTTTTCAGATATTAATGATTCAATAATTTTTTCTAGTTCATTTTGTACTTTTGATAATGATTCCGAGTTTGTACCGGCATAAAAATATATACTTCCTCTGGAATAACTAACCAACTGACTTGTACCCACATAATAAGCAAGACCTAAATCCTCTCTAATTCGCTTAAATAACAAACCATCCATACCACCACTTATTTCCTCTATCAGACTAACGACTGCTCTATCTTGGTCATCAAGCTTTAGACCTGGATATGCTATTAACAAAACGGCCTGTTCTTTATGATGATTGTATTCAATTTCTTTTTGTGTAAGGGGCCATTCAGCATCTTTTGTTTGAGCAACGACCTCATCACCCATCTTCATTTTAGAAAAAGCCTCCCCAACCTTACCGATAACTTCATCAGAATCTATAGCTCCACATATTGATATAACACCGTTATTAGAAACACCGTACTGCGAGTAATATTTTATAAGTTTCTCTGTATCTATGCCTTTAACATGATCTTCAGTGCCCAGCCTTGAATTCTTGTACGCATGATTATCAAATAGGTTTTCTCTTGCAATGATAGCAGCCAAGCTAAGAGGGCTCTCCCTCTCTTCTTTGATATCCATTAACAATGTTTTCTTCTCTCTGTTCACCGCAGATTGAGGAAAGGCTGGATGAAGGATTATATTTGATACAATATTAAGTGCCTCTGCAAAATCATTAGATAAAAATTCTGAATTTAAGGACAATGAATTATTCCCACCAATAGCTGAAACGTTGCCTCCTAAGTTTTCAATACTTAAGGCTATTTGATCAGCCTCTTTAGTATTGGTACCCTTTAGAAAAACCCTTGATAACAGCTGGGTCATTCCTTGGCCATGAATATAGTCGGCAAATAGACCCGCCTTAAAAGCATTACTAAATGCAACAATAGGCAGCCTAAAGTCCTCTTCTATTGAAATTATCAGGCCATTATCCAAGACATGCTGATTAATTTTCTTATTATTTTTATAAATCTGAGCTTTGTTTTTTTTCAGGTTAATTTTTTTCCCAACTTCTATCACTGACAACGATTCTTCTTTAAAATATCTATTTGCTACATCTCTAATATTATCAGCATTAAGATTAGAGATTTTCCTAAGATACTCCTCGGTAAAGTTAACATTTCTTGTTATTGACCAATTTGATCCAAGGTCAGCAGCTTGACCTTGAACAGTTTGCAAAGAACTCATTTGAGCAACCATCGCAATCCTTTTGGCTTTATTGATTTCCTCCTCGGAAACAGATTCACATTTTAACTCTTGAATAACGTTATAGATTTCATCCTCTACCTTTTGTTTATTATTTGGGTCGATGCCTGCATTAACTGCGAAGACACCAGCATGGCTCGGTGTATAAGAGTATGCACTGATGTTATGAACTAACCCCGATTGTTCTTTAAGAGTCTGAAACAGCCTTGAACTTTTTCCCTGTCCGAGAATTACTGCCAACACATCGATTGCTGGCATATTAGAATCGGTAATCCCTGGAATCTTCCATGACATCCAAAACCGCGTAATCGGATTTGAATACGGAACAAAACTATCTCGCCTCCCTAGCTGATCGGGTTCTGTTGGAATAAAAACTGGGGGGGATGCTACTCTTTGAATATCTCCATAAAGTTTATTCACCTGATCTCTGACAACATCCATGTCTAAGTCACCCGAAATAACTATGAACGTATTATCAGTAACATAACGCTCTTTATAATAATTTCTAAGGTCAGATCTCTTGAGCTGATTGAAACTTTGCAAATACCCAATCACAGGAAGCCCATATGGATGCCTCTGGTAGCAGGTACTAAACATCTCTTGACTCGCAACTTTATCAGCATCGTCACGTCCCATCGAAATCTCTCTTCGAATCACCTCGCGTTCTGATTCGAACTCGGTTTCTGGCATGGTCGCCTGAAACACAAGGTCTTTAAGTATTTGATTTGCTGTGGAAAGGCCATCAGACGGACAATTAATATAATATACCGTGCGATCAAATGAGGTGTATGCGTTTATAGTTCCTCCTATAGAACTAACATCTTGAGCAATTGCTGATGATTCACGCTCCTCTGTCCCCTTGAAAACCATGTGTTCAACAAAATGGGAAACACCACTGCCTAAATACTTTCCTTCATGAATTGAACCCGTCTCACACCATGCTTGAAGGCTCACGACAGGATTTGATTTATCCTCTCTAATTATGAAAGTGAGACCATTATCGAGTTTAAACTGATCAGTCCGATATTTAGGAAAACTAATATAATCCATCAACTTAGATGAGAGGCAAATTAACTTTTCTTGGTCAGTTTTTTTCTTTTTGGTAAAAAAGGCATAACAAAAACCTCCTCAAAGTCGTAAACTTCTACAAAGTCTTTTTCCTCATCTTGCTTGCTTTTACCAAAGGCACCAACTTCGATCAAATTGAAAACCATTTTACCAACATCCTCGGTACAAGAGACGCCCCACTCTCCTAGCAAGGTCATGCTCATGGGGCCAAACTGTTTGAGCATTCTTTCACGAAATGATTCCAATAATTCAAAACCTGATACGTGTTTATTCTCTCCACCAGATAATTTACGCTGTTTTTCAACGGCCTGCAGAAGAACCTCCTGAAGAAAATAATATGCGTCGGCTGAATAGTTAGAGTTTGATTTCAAAACCTCCTCTACAGCGTCATGAAAATCCGTTTTTTGCATCTAATAATTTATAATTACACCTATCTTTTAAACTCTTTGTCCAGTTCGTCAAGATATTCAGAGAGTTCATCTTTTCTAGGTGGGAGAGGAAGCTTTAGCTCATTATATATTTTCTGGTACTTTGAATAATTAGTACTCTTTTTATCTATTTTTGTGGCTTCATACCAGTTCAAATAATCTCTGGCATGATTAACTGACTCAATGATTAAAGATCGTACATTTTGAAGTTCTTCAATTTTCTGGTCAATATTTTTCAATCTTCCTGCACCAATATTGATTAGTATTTTTTGGTACTCCTGAATAATTGATTTGTAAGTAGGAAAAGCTCGGTAACTCAGTTTGAGAAGTTTAGATTCGGCGAATTTCAACCCATTTCTCATACCTTTATCCTCAATAAATTGTCTGTAGTCTTTTAAATCATATATTAAATAATCATATTCGATGTCTTTAGAAGTGTTTTCTTTTTTTGGGTTAGCATTTTCTTTAGGCTTTGAAAAAAAAGATCTTATCTTCTCGCCTATTTTTTTCCCCTCCTCTGCTGTAGTGTCCGAATTGCTCGGTTCAATGATTTTAATTTTCAAGCATTCAACCAAGTCTTTTTCTGTTTCTAATGGAGTGAGTATATCAGTTGCACTTGGTTCAGCTTTTTTTCTGCATTCATTATTCCACCACTCTTCAAGGCTCTCTAAATTATCAAACCCGTCTGGAAATATTTCTTTCAGTTTCTCTAAGGACTTACCTTCCTTGGCACTAATTCCTAATAGATAATTTTGCAACCGCAATGAACCGTCTTTTTGACGAAGCAGCACATCAATCAACGCCCCACAAGATACCTTGTAAACTTCTGTACTAATAGAATCCAAGACCTCTCTATCAGCATTTAACATTTCCTGTAAAGATAGAATTTTATCACTGTTAACAAATTTTGAGATAGTAGAATTGTTTAATTTTTTACCATCGCTATTCAATACCTGCGTTACACCTATCTTTATCCATTCTGGAATGAATGCATTGCGGTTGGATATAATTCTTCTTTTTTGACTTCTTAAAATAAGTTCCATAATCAGAGCCTGCACAAGCTCCTCCTCCAAAATTTGAGCTTTAAACTTGTCGCCAAGAAAAACATCAATTTGAAACCTGTATCTATCGCCGGGTAATTTATAAATGCTCGATTTAATTGGGTTCCCAGTATTTAGGTCTCTTATATCACCTCTTACGTGAATCACCACGGGGAAATTCCACCGATCAGGTATGTTAAAAAGCCTCAAAAGATCGCTTTTTATTCTTTCACTAAAAACACACACAACTCCGCGAGCCACACTGTCATCCCCATGAACAACAAATTGCCTTGTTGAACTCCTACTTACACCGTTATCTTTCAACTGTGCCGAAGCACTTTGTTGGGTGTAGGCAACATTCACAAAAGAAACAAAAAATATTATTAATAAATAATACTTTTTTATTTTTTTATTACTAAAGGCTTTCATCTCTTCCGCTGGGTCAGCGTTAACCAATCCTTTCTTATTGTAACCGAGATTGGACGTGTGAGCATTTCTTTTTCCTGCTCTAAAATTTCAACTATATTTAAAATGCCAGGATACAATAATGAAACAAACCCTCCAGGCACATGCAATCTCCCAAATCTTCCCGATTTAACTGAAATCTCAATTCCTTTCTCTCCTGAAACAACTCGAAACCGTGCGCTAAAAGTGAGTGGCTTATCGTTAAACCTTCTTATTAGAATAAGGTCAAATTCACCATCTCTCAATCTTATGGCTACCTTGTCAAAGGATAAGAGATTATCTATTAATTTATTCTCGCTTCCTTTAATCAATACCCCCAAATATTGATTAAGCGCTGCCTCACTACATTGAAAAGAACGGCCTGAATTTATAACTTCATTCGCTCGGAAAAGTATATCTTTCGGCGGGGCATCTCTGATATCTCCAAAATCAACGTCAGTCAAATCCTCTGAATGAAGGATTAGAAAATGCACCCAAAGGATGACTCCTATTAGAATCAAACAAAATATATTTGTGAAAAAACCTTTAACGAATGGTTTTAATTTAGGCACAATTTATTAAAACTAAGAAATTTTCTTTTATTTCTTTTTTTTCTTTTTATCAGATTTTTTCTTAGCTGAGTCATTACTACTGGATTTTTTTTTGTCCTTTTCCGCTTTTGCTCCAGCTTTATAAGAATCACTCCTGTAATCTGTTTCATAAAATCCAGAACCTTTAAAAATAATCCCAGCACCTGTTCCTAACAGTCGCTCAACCGAACCTCCACAACTCTGATCAATACACTTTTTAAGTTTTTTATCGTTCATCGATTGAAAAATTTCGAATGTTGTTTCGCATTTTTCGCAATAGTAATCGTAGGTCGGCATTTATTTAAAAATTATGAAGTCTTATGATATTATTAAAAAATAATAAAAATGCTAATGACAATTCTTCAAGCTCTTGACCAAAGCTATTAAGTAAACTTAATTATCTCTTATCAGTAATTTTATCAAAAAATAAGTGAACAAAGCCATTAATACATATTTTATACCAATAATCACAATTTTATTGATCAGCGGCTGCTCTTTCAATCCTTATGGGCTAGGTAATGGGAACACCACATATCTTGGTGGATTAGGTGGAAATGTTCCTATATCTCAGCTTCAGGGACAGGGGGACACGGTATCTTTCTGGGACCCTGGTAATGCTAGTGGCAAACCTCTTGTTAAAATTAATTTAGAACAGCAAAAGGCAAGATTTTATATGGGATCAACACTTGTCGGCGTATCAAGGATTTCTAGTGGCAGAGAGGGATTTGGAACGCCTCCCGGAAGTTACAAAATACTTCAAAAAAATGCAGATCATATTTCGAATATTTATGGAGTCTGGAAGACGCCCGATGGTACAGTGGTTAATGATGATGTTGATTTAAGAAAACAACCGGTACCTCCTCCAGGGTTAATCTACGAGGGTGCACCTATGCCAAATTTTATGCGAATTACACAAGGTGGTGTGGGAATGCATGCGGGTTATATCCCAGGTTATCCAGCTTCTCATGGATGCATTCGAATGCCTGAAAAAATGTCTAGTATATTTTTTGCTAATGTTTCTATAGGTACACCTGTTATAGTTGAGCCATAAACTCATCCTTGTAAAATTGGCTAATGGAAATCGATCCTACCTCCCTAAATTCTTGGCTAAATGATTCGACAAGAAAAAATCCTGTACTTATTGACTGTAGAGAAGTTGAGGAGCATGCGATATGTAAAATAGAAAATTCTGAGTTGATTCCACTCAATGAATTAGCAGCTTCTATTGAAAATACAGATTATAATTCAAATGATGATATCGTTGTCTATTGTCATCACGGCATAAGGTCCTTACACGCGGTACAATACATGAGAGCAAAAGGTTTCAACAAGGCTCTCAGCCTATCCGGAGGAATTGAACGGTGGGCATCAGAAATTGATCAAACAATTCCTAGGTATTAAAATACTGCTATTCTTTGGGCTGATTTCTTGATTGAGTTTTTAATCTAAGTCCGTTCAACCGAATAAACCCTGTTGCATCGTCCTGATTATAAGCTTCTTCTGCTCCACCCTCCATCGTAGCTATATCCTCATTGTAGAGACTTAAATCACTTTTCACCCCGGCAGAGATAACATTCCCTTTGTATAGTTTTAGCCTAACCTCTCCAGAAACATTCTTTTGACTCTCATCAACCATCGATTGAATAGCTTCTCTTTCTGGGGAGAACCAGAATCCGTTATATACTAATTCTGAGTATTTTGGAATCAGCGAATCTCGAATATGCATAACCTCCCTATCCATTGTTAAACTTTCCATAATTCGGTGGCCGTCAAATAGAATAGCTCCACCGGGAGTTTCATAAACACCTCGACTCTTCATTCCTACGAATCTATTTTCAACCATATCAATTCGCCCAATTCCATTTCTTCCCCCAATAAGATTCAACAAAACCATTACTGAGAATGGAGATAATTTGTGATAGCCTCCAACTTTGCCTAATGCCTCTATTCTATGTTCAACCATAGCTTCTTCAATTCCATCAAACTGAAGACCAACAACGTTTCCTTTTTCAAAAAGCATTTGTACATACTCTGGAGAATCAGGTGCGTCTTCAGGAGAAACTGAAAGCACATACATTGATTTTGATTCTGGTGTACTAGCATCAAACCATGGATCCTCTAAAATTCCACTTTCGAAGCTTATGTGAAGTAAATTACGATCCATTGAATACGGCTTGGAGGCGCTAGCCTGTACAGGAATTCCCTCTTTCTCAGCATAGGCTATCATTTCTGCACGGCCGGGAAATTGCTCTCTAAATTCGGCCATTCGCCAAGGAGCAATCATTTCCATGTCAGGCGCGAGGGCTGCTGCAGCAAGTTCAAATCTAACCTGATCATTTCCCTTGCCTGTTGCTCCATGCGCTAGTGAATTCGCCCCTTCCTGAATGGCTACATCAATCATTCCCTTCGTAATAACAGGTCTTGCTATACTAGTTCCCAACCAATATTTTCCCTCATAAATAGCTCCTGCCTGAAACATTGGAAAGATAAAATCTTTGGCAAATTCGTCTTTTAAATCTCCAATAAAACATTTCGATGCACCTGTATTTAATGCCTTTTCCTCAAGTCCATCTAACTCTTCCTCCTGACCAACGTCAGCACAATATGCTATTACCTCGGCATTATAATAATTTTTTAGCCATAATAAAAGAACTGAGGTGTCTAAACCTCCTGAATACGCGACAATAATTTTTTTGCTCATACTGGACTTGAAAGTAGGTCAGAGGTTAATCTAGTCAACTAATGCAATCAATCATCTCTTTAGTTTATGTTGGCCTGGGTGGATTTATTGGCGCCATTTTGAGGTGGAGTTTAGGAAATGCTCTTAAGAAAATACAGATCAATGAAAATTTTCCGATAGCGACACTTTTTATCAATTTACTAGGTTGCTTTGGAATTGGTTGGGCCTACGCGTTATGGGAAAACAACCCTAATGCTAAATTGATATTTATAATTGGTTTTCTTGGTGGATTTACCACATTTTCAACATTTGCCTACGAAGTTCTTTCATTGATCAAAAACGGAAACACACTTCATGCAATCGCATATGTTGCGTTAAGTAGCGTTGCTGGCGTCTGTTTAGTGTGGCTAGGCCTTAAGTTAAGCTCCTAGTCGCGTATTAGACTAGCTTAGTTAACTTGCATTTTTGCAGATCTCTGAGAAGCTCTCAGCTTCGAGACTTGCTCCACCTACTAAAGCTCCATCAACATCAATCTGAGACATCAGCTCTTTAGTGTTTTCTGGTTTCACACTTCCTCCATACTGAATACGAATGGCTTGTGATACTTCTTCACCAAACATATCCTTCAGAACAGCTCGAGTAAAAGCATGAGCCTCTTGAGCCTGGTCAGGACTCGCCGTTCTTCCTGTGCCAATCGCCCACACAGGCTCGTAGGCGATCACAGTGTCAGACATTTTCTCAGCAGATAACCCATTTAGTCCCTCTTCAAGTTGACGACGTAGAACATCTTCAATTTTACCACCATCTCTTTCATCGAGAGTTTCGCCAATACATACAATAGGTTTAACATTTGCATCATGTAACGCTTTCGCTTTTGCATTAATTAATGAATCATTTTCACCAAAAATAGCTCTCCTTTCGCTGTGACCAATAATTACATAATCGACACCCACTTCCTTCAACATCCCTATACTAATCTCAGCAGTAAAAGCTCCACTCTCTTCGAAGTAACAATTCTGAGCTGCAAGCATCGTGGTTTCACTATTGGCTAGAGCTTCCTTAACTGCTGGAAGAGCTACAAAAGCTGGCGCCAATACGATATCAACATCAGCAGAACCACCAATGTGATTTTCAAATAAATCAACAAACTCAACAGCCTCTCGAGGTGTTTTGTTCATTTTCCAATTCGCCGCTATAATTGGTTTACGAGTCATAATTATTTTTTTATTAAGTTTATATAATTGATGTGCTTATATTTGAATTCGTTAAATATTATCTAGTGAATCAACTCCTGGAAGCACTTTACCCTCAAGCAGTTCAAGGGAAGCACCTCCACCGGTAGAAATAAATGTAACATCCTCTGCGTATCCGAATTTCTTGATGGCGGTAACAGAGTCCCCTCCACCAATAATACTAAGAGCATCACTTCTAGCGATTGATTCGGCTAACATTTTCGTTCCATTGGAAAAAGCATCAATTTCAAAAACCCCCATTGGCCCGTTCCAAAGAACCGTCTTCGCAGAGCCTATAATGGAAGTGAATTCCTCTATTGCCTTTTTTCCTATATCTAGGCCTTCCCAACCATCTCGGATGGATCCGCCCTCATCATATGGATCGATATTGTTTGTATTAGCATCATTAGAAAAATCATCAGCTTCGAGACTGTCTGCAGGAAGAACAAGCCTCACATCCTTAGATTCAGCCTCATCCAAAAGTGCTTTTGCAATAGGAATATCCTCATCAACAACATAGCTTTCTCCAACTGAATGCCCTTGCGCTTTCCTAAATGCATACTGCATGGCTCCACCGATGAGTATAACGTCTGCCTTATCAATAAGTGCTTCAATGACGCCAATTTTATCGGACACTTTCTTTCCTCCGAGAATCACTACAAAAGGACTCTGAGGGTCCTCTAATTCACCCTCAAGATACTTGAGTTCTTTCTCAAGAAGAAATCCCATTACCGAATCTTGGACATCTTTAGTTACCCCTGACGTGGAAGCGTGCGCACGGTGCGCAGTACCAAAAGCATCATTAACAAACACATCTGCAAAAGAGCCTAGTTGGCTAGCAAATTCCGCATCATTTTCTGTTTCCTCTGAATAAAATCTTACATTCTCCAAAAGAGCTAATCCCCCATCAGGAAGATTTTCAATCATCTCAGAAACGGCCTCACCAATGCAATCTTGAACAAAAACAACCTCATCGCTCATCAGCTCACTAAGCCTAGCTGCAACTACATTAAGAGAAAACTTATCATCCTTTTGCCCACCAGGCCTTCCAAGGTGACTGCAGAGCACCACTTTAGCACCACTTTCTTTGAGGTGCTTAATCGTTGGAATGGC
>NZSO01000090.1 GCA_002696885.1 Verrucomicrobiales bacterium
TAGTGAACTAGAATTTCATTTCGATCAGCAAGCACATAGGGGGTTAATACTTCCTCTTTTTTATCTTCCATCTTACGCCTCCGTTATGTTGGCACACTACTTGCAATATTCGAACCAAATCAATGCAAACACAGGCAAAAAGATGAAATTTTTGGAAAGTCATTTGAAAGTTCACTCTGAATCTCTCGCNNTGAGATCAAAGCGGAACGAAATATTGTCTTCGAATATTGCAAATGCAGCTACACCAAATTTTAAAGCTAAAGATTTAGACTTCTCGGAGATGTTAAACAATAAAATGGGTTTTGGGGATGTGAACACGACCAATAAGCGTCATTTTCAATTCAGTATTGGGCCAAATGAACAGGGCGTCAAATTCAGACAAAATGTGACGCCATCGAAGGATGGAAATACCGTCGAACTCCACGTTGAGCAAATGCAATTTTCGGAAAATGTTATGCGATATCAAACCTCACTTGAATTTCTCAACCGTAAGATATCTGGCCTGATGTCTGCGATAAAAGGTGAATGATATGTCGGATATAAAGAATGTTTTTGACATAGCAGCGCGCAGTATGTCTGCGCAGATGGTTCGACTCAATACAGTAGCAAGTAATTTGGCAAATGCCAGATCCGTGGCTTCTTCTGAGGCTGAAGCCTACAGAGCCATAAAGCCTGTATTCAAAACAATCTATGCAGATGATCTGCAAAANACTGGCGTGTCCTCCGTTGATGTTGTGGATATCGTTAGAATAGATAGGGCGCCGGACAAGTCATATCAACCAGGACATCCAAAGGCTGATAAGGACGGCTACATCTATACAGCAGCAGTGGACACTGAAGAGGAAATGGTCGAAATGCTTGAGGCGTCTCGACAGTATGAAAACAACGTGGAAGTCATCAGTACTTTAAGAAGTTTGATGATGCGCACAATNAATATGGGTAAATAGGAGCCAACATGACAACAATTGATCCAAATAGCGCTCAGGCTGCACTTTTTGAGAAACTAGGTTTGACGAAGCAAAGTGACATTCAAAAAGCTAATAGCGAAAAGTTAGGTCAAAAAGACTTTCTGAAGTTAATGACGACACAGCTTCAAAATCAAGATCCTTTTGCGCCTATGGACAATGGTGATTTCATTGCCCAGATGGCACAGTTTTCCACTGTCACTGGAATTGAAGAAATGAATAATTCTATTGGAAAGCTTGTAGAAGAGTTCGATCAGGCTAGAATTGCCACTGCATCTAATCTACTTGGGCATTCTGTACTGGTGCCTGGAAATATTGGTCGCGTGGACGAAAGTGGGGAGCTCCATGGAGTACTTGATTTGCCTGAAGCCACAATTAAAACAGAACTAATTTACAGAGATGCCGCTACCAATGCTGAACTCTTCAGAGATGATTTAGGACCAAAGGCCGCTGGGCTAGTAGGTTTTAAATGGGATAATATTCCCGATGAGGTAATGCAAAATAGCGAGAAGATTAAAATAGAAGCCATTATTGATAGCGGCAATGGACCCGAACAACTGAGCCCATCAATATATTCTAAAGTAATTTCTGCATCTGTGGGCACTGGGGCGACAAAACAGGTACTTTTAAACGTCGAAGACTATGGGGATTTGGATGTGTCATCAGCAGTTAATTTTAGATAAAAGCTACGAGATTAATCCAGATTTTAATTTGGCACGAAATTTGCTCGATAATAACAAAATTATTCTTACTCAATAGGAGTTATAAATGTCATTTTTTACTGCACTAACTGGTCTGAAGGGTGCTCAAACTGAGATCGCCACTACTTCAAATAATATATCAAATGTTGGTTCAACGGGTTTTAAAAAGAGTAGGGCTGAGTTTGGAGATATTTTCAGTACAACTCCATTGCAGACGAATACTATAGGTACCGGTGCGGGTACTAGATCGATTACGCAGCAATTTTCTCAAGGGAACATTGTTCAATCAACTAATACATTGGACATGGCCATTTCTGGTGAAGGTTTCTTTGCTCTAAAGACGGGCGGAAATGCTGGTCAAATAGTTTATACAAGAAATGGGTCTTTCGACGTAAATGATGCAGGTTATATTGTCGATAGCAACGGTCAATTTCTTATGGGTTATCCTGTTGACTCTGACGGAGCAGTTGCGGACACAACCCTTGAAAGTGCAAACAAGCTCCAGTTGCAATCCGAATATGGGGATCCAAAAGAAACCAACTTTATTAGCATGGGAGTAAACCTACCAGCCGATGCGGCAATTATCCCAAGTTCCGTTAGTTTTGATCCAGATAATGCAGAAACATACTCTGCATCGTCATCTGTTACAATATTTGATAATATGGGTAACCCAAAATCTGCAACGGTTTATTATTTCAAGACACAAGATCCTTCAAACGATGATGCAACATTCAAATTTGATACAAAAATGTTTGTAGATGGGGAGGAAATCAAGCCAACATTAACGCGTGCTACTGATACTTCTGGTAATTTTCAGTTTATTGATAAATTTGGTCAACTGACGTCAACACCGAACGATCCTGCTTATATTTTGGAGGGGAAAGGATCTCCGTTATATCGGCTTGATGATTTAGGTGCAGCTGTCGATTCTACCCCTGCGATCCTATCCGGATTGGATGTCACTTCGCATTTAGGTGACGGTAAAACAATAGAGATAGTGACAGACCCTCTTGAGTTTGAACGAACAGTTGAATATCAAAATTTGCAGGATACCGAGCCTACCGATGGAAGCCCTTTTTGGGGAAAAGATTTCTTACTGGTTGACGTAGATGAAAGTGGGCCTGTTTCTATTGATATTCCCCCTGGTACGTATTCAGGAGCGGAGCTAGCTGCCGAGGTTGAAAATGCATTACGCAATGCGTTTGGTGATGATAAAAAAATACAGCTTACTGACGATGTTGATGAGAAATTTACAATTGATCTAAAAAAGAATGCGGGGGATGGCAAGTCAACTGGTCTCTCCAATGCTATAGAAATCAATTTGCATTCAGCATCGTACGCCCAGAGTGATGTTCCAACCATCAAAGAGGGTTTGGAGATGGACGATTTCCTTACTCATGCTCAAATCTTGATGACTGATGGACTTAATTCTTACGCCCAAAGTGGCACTGGAATTGATGCCACTTTAGCAGATGAATTAGGCATAGATGGTCGTATGTTTAAGAAGACAATTAGTACTTTACCAATGACTGAGGTTCCAGCAGTTGGGGGGGTAACAACCGAATTTGACGTAATAAATGTCAACCACTTAAACGAGGACATAGATGCTTCCGCAGTAGAACGTTACGTAGCATATTCGAATATAAATAACATCCCTGAAGTAAAAGCGTACGATGGGAAAACCAAATCTGCAGATGCTGGAAGCACTGGTTTAGTATTTGGTACAGATGGAAGTGGCTATTTGACTATCACTCTAAATAATGACGTACTTCCAACATCTCCCGAGGCTTTTAGGTTTCAACAAGTAGACGTAGGCGCGGATGATGCTCAAACTGAGTTCATTGATGAAATTGGAACTGATGAAATTTCTGTAAGAGACGAAGCAAGGGGAACGACAACCACGGTTTTTACACTTGATTTCAAGCCCGTTACAGTGAATACTTCTGACCCGCTAAATAATAGTCAAGATCCGATTACAATCTTAGCTAAACCATCTGATCATATAGTGGCATTTTTTCAAGATACCGATGGATTGGTTGAGGGTGTTAAAGACGTGTCTTATTCCAACAAAATTGTAATTCAAGAGATACAGAACTCTGCCAAAAGAACAAGTGCTGCAGGTACTGCAACTGCGACATCCAACGCAGCCGGAAATGCACTAGCTATCGCATCAGCTGATAGCACAGATTTAGCACAGTACAAATTGGATGCCGTGACAGAGACCGTGAATTGGGTAGACGAGCGCAGTCCATCTTTTAAAATTGGATATGATGAAACCAATCAGAGATTAACATTTGACACGGTAAATGGGGATTTAGGAAAAGGAACGGGTGTAGGGTTTGACGCCTTTACAGTTTACAGCCCGACTTTGACTAGTGGTACTAATGGACTGGGCATTCCTCCTTTCGGAGAATCAATTGAAGTAAGTTTGACAACAGATGACTTAATATTTGGAAGCCCATTCTTAGCAGATGGACCAGATGTACGGAGTGATAATAAACGCTACGGTATGAAAGTTGAGTTTGATCCAGTTTCTAATAATTTTAACTTCAAAAGTGGGACAACAGGTGAGGCTCTTACTGCGAATGAGGTCGTTGGTGTTAGCAGCGCTCAATCTGAATCAAGTATTGCCGTGGGTCGCTATAATCTGACGGAAACCGGTGCTCGTGATACTACAGATGATGGTACATATTCTTATAATAAAATAGGTAGTGGAACAAATAATGTTATGGGTATCCCAAGGGAAGGTGTTGAAGGTTATGTAGACCCGACTGGACTTGTATCAACACCTGCAGTTGCTGAAGGCGCTGAGGCTCTTGTGGATATGACCAAGCCTTTTCCTATTTCATCTATAGCTAGTGAAAATCTATTTACAGTCGTAAGCGATGGTGTGAGTGGCTTAATTACGATACCAGAAGGTAATTATAGAGGGTCCACATTAGCGGCAGCGCTTGAAAGCCGTATAAATCAGATGGTTAACCCAGTGTCTGGCGAAGCTGTAGGTGGAGTTCAGGTGGTATATGATGAAGTTAAGAACAACTTAACATTTACAACTGCAACAACAGGTGAAGGTTCAGTAATTAGTGTAAATGGAGCTATTCGCTTTGGATTAAATGATGTCCCATTGGGTCTTGGTGATGAATCGCAAGTTAGAACGCCAGTTCAAGCACAGGATGAATTGGGCAGGCCTTTGTTTATTTCTCCTACAGGTGAAGTAACAACTAATAATCAAGATTTTGTTGATAATATGGTACAAGATTTTTATCCACTGTATCTTGATGATGGCGAATTAACTTTTGGTTTAAATGGCGAAATAGTAAGTCCTATAACAGCTGTTCAGTATACTGGATTTCCGAATAAGGAGCTTACGTTAGATTTCTCCGATGCAACGTCTTTCGATCAACCGTTTGCCGCAACCAATGTCACTCAAGATGGATATACCAAAGGGCGATTGACTAATCTTGATATTGATAACTACGGAAATGTTCAAGCGGGTTACTCAAATGGTCAAAGTGTTGTGCTTGGGAAAATAATAGTTGCCAGTTTTGCTAATCAAAGTGGATTGAAACAAATAGGAAATTCAACTTTCATTCAAACAGCTGCAAGTGGAGAGCCGGAATTAGGGCAGGCGGCAGAGGATGGGTTTGGTCAAATTCTTTCTGGTTCTTTGGAGCGGTCTAATGTTGATATAACTGAGGAGTTGGTAAATTTAATCACCTCTCAGAGAAATTATCAGGCTGCTGCTAAAGCTCTTGAAACATCTACAAGTATGACACAGACTATAATAAATATTAGAAACTAGTTTGTTAGTGAAGATTTATAGAGAATGGATAGACTAGCTCAAACAGCTCTTAGTGCTATTAGGCAGATGCAAGATCTGAAATACGATCTTGCTCATAACCTAGCCAATGTTAATGTTCCAGGATTTAGACGTGATCTGCCAAATGAAGGTAACGCTGGTTTTTTAGAAACTCTAAACCAGAAAAGTGCAAAAGTTCTTCCGTTGGAGACTGATACACGCTTCTTTTCAAGCGAAATGGGTCGACTAGAAAATACGGGTTTAGAAACTGACGTAGCTGTTCTTAATGATGGCTATTTCTACATACAGCCACCAAATGGACAGATAGCCTTATCGAGGCGCGGTGACTTCTCGGTAGATGCTCTGAACCAGTTAGTAAATGGTGTTGGGGATTTAGTTTTATCAGACGGCTTGGCACCTATTGTATTACCACCATTTACTAATATAAGTATCACCGATATTGGCGAGGTCTTAGTTCAACAGCCAGGAGCACCTATTGGAGAGTTGACAAGTGCAGGCTTTATCGGCTCCACAACCAGTGAGCTTGATCAGCTTACTAAAAGTTTAGACGGTAATATAAGAAAATCTGATGGTACTGTCCCAAATCCGGATCAAACAGGGAAATTTGGCCAAGGTTTTTTAGAGGCTTCTAATGTGAATACTATTGAAGAACTCGTGAGAAATATCGATATGCAACGGCAATTTGAAATTAATGTTAAGCTCATTAAAAAAGCAAGTGACTTGGACAGTGCCAGTACAAAATTAATGAACCTTCCTACCTAGATTACTAACTTGGCATAACTTTTGCTCTATTTTAATAAATCTTAGAGGGCAATAAAATGTCAACATCAGCAATGCACGTCGCAAAAACTGGTCTAACTGCACAGCAGTATAAGATGCAGGTAATTGCAAATAATCTCGCAAACGTAAATACAACTGGGTTTAAAAGGGACCGAGCAAATTTTGAGTCCTTATTTTATCAAATAGTAAAGAACGCTGGATCCCAAACTGCCGATAACACTGCCTTAACTTCTCCTCTGGCTGTCGGTACTGGAGTTAAAGTTGTAAGTACCCAAAAGCTTTTTACTCAAGGTGGTTTGGTAAGCACAGATAATTCTTTAGATTTGGCTATTGATGGTTCGGGTTTCTTCCAGGCGCTTCTGCCTGATGGGCGAGTTGGCTATACGAGAGCTGGTGTTTTGTCTCGAAATGCCGAGGGCCTACTTACAACTTCCAGTGGATATGTTGTCCAACCTCAAATAACTATTCCTAACGATGCGACTGGAATAAATATTTCAAATAGTGGGATCGTAAGTGTTACTGTGCCAGGTAATGATTTCGGTCAAGAAGTTGGTCAAATATCGCTTGTAAATTTCAGCAACCCAAGAGGTCTAACTCCTATTGGTGAAAATTTTCTTGTTGAGTCATCAGAAAGTGGACAGCCTCAGGCTGGTGCACCATTAGACGGTGGATTTGGAAAAGTCTTGCAAGGCTATGTTGAAAGCTCAAATGTTAATGTGGTGCAACAACTGGTTGATATGATTGAAACTCAGCGAGCTTATGAGGTGAGTTCAAAATCAATTACAGCTGTAGATGAAATGATGCAATTTATTGGCCGAAATCTGTAGGTAAAATATGAATAAATCTGTCCTAACCACCTTCTTATTATTAACCGCGTGCGGGCCATATGTAGAAGATCGACTGAGTGAGAACTTCGAGCCAATTTACTTGGCTCCAGAAGATAACGAGCAAGTAGAGTCGGACTATGGCGCAATTTACAAACCGAACCAAAGTGGCTTGTTTGCAATGGAAAGTAGGGCACATAGAGTTGGGGATATTTTAACCGTATCTTTCACCGAAAGTTTTCAGGCGACAAAATCTCAGAATGCCGCGAGTTCGAAGTCAAGCGATTCAAAAGTTACATTACCAAATATTTTAGAGAACCTGGCAGGTCCTGATTTAGTCCCAGAGTCCGCAGACTTGTCTGCAGGGACTGAACAATCTTTCACCGGTTCTGGATCTAGTAATCAGTCTAATTCACTAAGTGGTCTAATTTCAGTGCATGTTGTTAGGGTATTTGGAAATGGAAACCTCGAAATTTTGGGGCAAAAAAAGCTTACATTGAATAATGGTGATGAATATATACGTGTATCAGGAATTGTTAGGCCACGTGATATTTCTTCTGATAATGTAGTGCCGTCGGACAGAATAGCGAATGCTGACATAGACTACATTGGCGCAGGTGATACAGCGATTTCAGGAAAAAAGGGTTGGTACTCGAAACTTCTTGAAACCGTGTCTCCAATTTAGGAGTAGCTTATGACGTTTTTAAGATCCCTAATATACTTTTTAGTCGTAAATTTAATACTGCTTCCGCCTGCATTTTCTGACAGACTAAAAGACTTAACATCTCTCGCTGGAGTTAGATCTAATCAACTAGTCGGTTACGGTATTGTTGTGGGTTTGGCGGGCACTGGAGATGGTAATACAGGAATTACTTTGCAGTCTATGCAGTCATTGGTTTCGCGATTTGGGGTAACTTCAGAGATTGAGGGTTTAAATGGTGATAATTCGGCTGCAGTTATGATTACGGCCGATTTGCCGCCCTTCACAAAACCAGGCCAGGCAATTGACGTTACTGTGTCAACCATCGGTGGAGCTGAGTCTCTTAAAGGTGGAACTTTGTTAATGTCACCGCTTCTGGGAGCAGACGGAGAAACATACGCAATTGCGCAAGGTAATGTCGTAGTTGGTGGCTTAGGTGTCACGGGCGCAGATAACACCTCTCTTACGGTCAATATTCCTACAGTTGGACGAATTCCTAGAGGTGCATCAGTCGAACGAATTGTGCCGACTGAGTTTTTGAACACTGACTTTGTAATTTTGAACCTACACCGTGGAGATTTTTCAACAGCCAATAACGTTGCAGAGGCAATAAACCGCAATTTTGGGGCGGATACTGCCGTGCCTTTAGATACTAACAGTATTAAGGTCAGGGCACCATCTGATCCAGGACAAAAAGTATCTTTCGTATCGTTGTTGGAAAATCTAGAAGTTGAGAGAAGTGAACCACCAGCAAAAATAATAATAAATGCGCGTTCTGGCACACTCGTAATAAGTGGAAATGTTAAAGTAACCCCTGCCGCTGTGTCACATGGAACTTTATCTGTGCGCGTCACAGAAGATCAGAATATAGAGGGTGGTGACGCCGTTGCAATCGGGGATGGTGCACAAGCAAATGCAGCAGCGGTTGCGGTGCCGGATACGGAGATTGATGTGCAAGAGGATGTTGCTAAAGCGTTCTTATTCGATGCCGGAGTGTCGCTGAGTGAATTGGTAGATGCTATAAATGCTGTTGGAGCAACCCCATCTGATTTAGTTGCTATTTTAGAGGCGCTCAGAGAGGCCGGAGCTTTAAATGCAGAGCTAATCGTAATTTGAGGTCTTAGTATGAATAATGGAGTAACCAAAAATTATTTAGCATTAGATTTCAATTTCCATGGGCACAAAATAGATTTTGCCCCAGTTAAATCTGTTGAAACGCAAAAACCTCACTTAAATGATGGAGTGCCAAAGGGTTTGCATGCTGCCGCAGATCAATTTGAGGCAATTTTCATAGAAACCTTATTAAGGCAGGCTAGGGAGAGTAAATTAAGTACTGAGTTATTTGATTCAAAAGCAGATGACAATTTTGAGCAAATGTTTGACCAGGAAATCGCTAATAGTACCAGTAAATTGGTCGATATAGGTATTGCGGATGCCATAGTGCAGCAGATGAGTAAAGGCTAGGATCCTGGAATGAGTGATCTCTTTGGAATTGCAAAATCTGGTCTTCAAGCTTATAAGGAGAGCTTGGCGACTACTGGTCAAAATATAGCAAATGTCGGTAATGAAAATTACGCTCGTCGTGAAGCAAATTTGAGTGAGGTGCGATCCGCGTCTGCAGACGTTTTAGCGGTTTCGTCCAATATAAGTTACGGCGTAAAAATTGATGGTATAACACGTGCTTTTGATCAGTTTATCGATTTACAACTACAAAAAGCAACGTCCGGATTGTCTTTTGCAACTTCGCAAACTTTGGTGCTGGAGAAACTAGAACAGGTTCTGCGACCCTCAGATAGCACAGTTTCAACCAAGTTAAATGATTTTTTTTCAGCTCTTTCTACAGTTTCACAAGATCCATCGGACATTGCAGCAAGAAATATTTCTTTAGATGCTGCGCGGTCCCTAGTTTCTTCAATTACTAGCGTTGCGAATGGTATTGAAGATATTAGAAAACTTGTAGCCGATACTCTTTCCGTCAATGTCAAAGATTTTAATAATACGCTCGCCTTACTGGGCAGTATTCAAACAGAAATTTTGGGCAATTCGAGCCCAGCTAGTACTCCTAATAGTCTTCTAGATCAAAGGGATGCGTATTTAAAAACTCTGAGTGAGTTGGCGGATATAGGCGTAGAGTACTTACAGAATGGGTCTGTAAAGTTAACATTAGGTACTACAGGTCAAGGGTTGACACTACTAAATGGTTTGGATCAGAAAAAAATATCGATGCAAACAGTCGACGGTGTGTCAAATATTTTTTTAGCTAACAATTCCAGTGACTTCTTATCCAAAATTCAAGTTCAATCGGGAGAACTAGCCGGTAATTTGGCAGCTGATATGACGCTCACAGAGACTAAAAAATCCCTGGACGAGCTCGCTAAAGCACTAGTCATGGAGTTCAATGATATTCATCGGTTTGGTGTGGATTTAAATGGTGACCAGGGTTCAGATTTTTTTACTCTTGATGCTGTTGAGATTATGAAACTTTCTTCTCACGAAAGTACTTCGCAACTTCATGTTCAAGGTGAATTCAATAGTAAAATGGGTCAAGAGTTAAAAGTAACTTATAAACCGACAGAAGACCTTTGGACTGTTTCAAACTCTGCTGGCGATTTGCTACAAGAGTTTACGGGGAGTACTGAATTAGATGGAATCAGGATCAGTATTGAGGGACAAGGTGCCAGAGGAGATGCCTTCACTGTTAGTTTCAATAATGGGTCTTCTGAAAATCTAAAATTAAAGGTGCTTGACGGTAGAAAACTCGCAGCGGGTTCTTTTTATTCTGTTGAGCCGGCCGTTACTAATTCTAGTAATTCCGATTTAAAAATAGAGAAATTTGAGGAATTGCGCACTGATAGCTTGACTGAGCTTAACTCAGCATTTTCCTACCCAATGGATGCTACAAACGCTATAAATTTCGTAAGTAATGGTGCTCTAGGGTACCTTGAGGATGTAGATAGAATTTCAAATCTAACAACACTGAAATCACAGGCTTCAATACAGTTTGGTGTTGCGATTACGGATTTAGACGCAAATTCAAAATTGAAAATAACTCTAGGTACGACAGAGCATACTTTTTCTATTGGGAATTATTTAGATAGAGTTTCTGACTATCGGGAAATTTCGGAGCTTTTAAATGAAGGAACTCTAAAATCTGATACAGACTCCTATTCATTTTCTGACCTTGGGTTATTTTCAGGTGGAAATGAGAGTAGTTTATCTGTGTCATCGGCCGCACAACCTCCTTATTTAGGTTCGCAAAAATTAAACTCTGGTAATCTTAATAACCACTCTGGCATTCTAACGGCTTCCGATGAAGGTACAGCTAAACTACAGATATTTACAAGGGAGGGTATACATCTCTCTGGAGAGCCATTGTCAGCTGAAGAGGCAAATCAATTATTATCCAAAGCTAACGGATTTACGCAAGAAGCTAAATATTCTGCAGAATACATAGCGACTGGATCTGATAGTAATTATATTGGAGCAGAAATTTCTCGCATTACAACTTCTGGGGAACAAACAAAAACAATATCTGGCATCGGTTTTTCAGACAATTTTGGAGTATTTTCTGATGCGGCAGGAATTATTTCTGAAGTTAAAAATGTCACTGATGTATCAGGAGCAATAGTAGCCTTCGATGGAATGAGTGGACCCGATGCTAGTAGATTTGCAGGTTCATATGTAATTAGTGCTACTGATTACACTACGTCAGCAAGCGGGTCAGGTGCAACTTTTGTCATTGATCTAGATACGTCAGGTGCAGCAACTATTACAATGACTAGTTCGGGTTCTGGTTTTGTAGATGATGAGACAATTACAATTACTCATGATAAATTGGGTGGCGGCGGTGGTGCACCTTTGACCTTTGACGTGAATGGAATCAAAGAAACGTCTGACAGAGTGGCTGGTACTTACACCATCGGAGCATCAGACTATACAACGAATGGAAATGGTTCAGGCGCAACTTTCAAAGTGGTTATTGACTCTGATGGAGATGCAAGTGTTATCGCAACGGGTACAGGCTCTGGCTTTGTCGATGGTGAGACAGTTACAATAACCGATAGTAATTTCGGTGGCGGCGGTGGTTCCGATTTTACTTTTGATATTGAGTTAGCAAATAGTTTTCCCAGTAGTAGGGTGGAAATGCCTTCGGACATTTCTATAAACACGGCAGCAGGACGTTTAGCAGATATTTCAATATCTAAGGGAATGATGGCGGGGCAGATTGCAAATAAAATCAATTCAGAGATTGGTGTTTCCGGGGTAGATGCTTTGGCAACTAATCAACTGGAAATTTTTGATATTCCAAATGGGCGTATACAATTTGATCTTTATGGAGATAGCGTTGATCCGCTATCCTTGGATTTGACGATATCAAATAGGAATACTCAGGAACTTGTTTCTGCAATCAATGAAAATACTATCGAAACAGGAATAGTGGCCTCCGTTTCTGGAGAGGGTGCTATAATGCTATCCAAATCAGATGGTAATGACATTTCCGTAAAAAACATTAGCATCTCTTCGGGCACTCTTTCGGCGAGGCAAATTGATAATTTTGGAGAAGTAATTCAGAGTACACCATTGGTAATTGCGAACGGGCAACACTTAATTTCGGGAGGACAGGTCCAATTAAAAAGTCCATCATCATTTGAGCTGACCATAGATGGTACGACAGAGTCTAGCAGTGCTAAAAGTTTTGAGAATGGCTTTATAAACAAGACCCACAATGTGGATGAAAACTCCACAAAATTTGACTTTGTAGCTAATTCTTTCGTAGATGGAAATTTCTTGGAAGCGGATTACTTAAAAGCAGTTGCGTCGTCAAGTTCGTACAAACTAACTTTGTCGAGCGACAACGCTAATGAAAACATTGTTTCCGAGTTCAAACCTAGGCTAACGAATGAATTTTCATCTAAAATAATTTCTACTAACTTAGTGTCTGAAATTAGGGGAAAAGCTCCCCAAAGTAGATTTATTGGGGATGATTTCACATTAAGTGATGGTTTTCCAGAAAACGGAAGTATTATTGAATTTACAGTTGGTGAACAAGACTACTCTGCAAAACTCAACAATTCCTTGGAATACACTATATCGGGTTCAAATGTAATTATTGGCTCTGAAAGTTACTCCTTTGATGAGGCGTTAGAAATAATTGTTGCTGCCTCAACATTTTCTATCTCTGGCCCTGAGGAAGAGCGTTTAATTGTTGGGTTTGAGCAAGATGGATCAAATTTTCGACTTTTTGCGAGTGCCCGCGATGGGGTATTGAGTGGGCATGGTGTGGTATGTGCTTCGACAAACTCGTCAGAACAAAAGAATGCTTTTCATATTTCGGATACTTCTGGGTCAGAAATATTTACGGCAGAATTTGACTTAACGCAAAATGACCAAAGCGATTTTGCAGAACTTGTAATTGGCTCCACTAATTACTCACTGTCTTTTGAAACTGCTGCTGATACAATTACTAGTACTTCGGCCACCACATTAGATGCGGATGGGAACAGGGTAGCCGTTCAGGGATCTATCACACTTCCAGCAGGTGTGGTTATTTCTCTAGTCCCAACGGATACCAATATGGCAAAAATGAAAATTGTTATCGATGAAAGCGTCGATGAAAAAAATATACGCTTAAAGGCCACTGATAATTCTGCTACTTTTGGTTTGATTACAGCGGGAGCTCAAATAGTGCTGGATGCGGATGGGCTTGTTCTTTCTAATTATGACAATAGTAGAGTTACAACAATCTCTGAAGTTTCATCACTCGCTGATGAGGTTGTCTCAATTGAAGGTATGTCAGGAGAAGATTTAATTATTTTGAGTACTGGCGATCGCAAACCATCAGTTATTGGGGAGGTAAAAGCATTTACTCAAGAACTTAATCCAAGAGAGATGACTGTAAAAGTCAATTCATCGAACCCTAAGACTGTTGACCTTTTTGATACAAAGTCGGGCGATCTTTTGGGCTCCAGAACAATAAGTTCCAGTAATAATTTTCTGTTCCGTGATTTTGACTGGGTGTTAAATGGAGGTGTAAGTGCTGGCGATGAATTTCAGGTTGTGACTTCTAGTAACAGACAAGACGACGGTACAAATTTAGACAGAATGATTGCATTGTCTACCTTTTCTGAAAGCACTGGAAAGGGCGGATATACCGAGCAGTATAATAGCTTGATAACCTCTGCTGGATATAATATCCAAGCTGCTGAGCAAAATTTAATTAATGCAAAAACAGCTCATGACATCGCACTAGATCGGAAATCTGAATTTTCAGGCGTAGATCTTGATACAGAGGCGGCTAAATTACTGGAGCAGCAGCAAGCTTACCAGGCCCTTGCTAGAGTACTAAGTACAGCAAAAGAATTACTAGATACTTTATTGAGATCAATGTGAGAGTGGTTATAAATTATGACAGTTGGAACGCCAAGATTACATCAGCAAAACGTAGAGCTTTTTGCCCGACTTAATCAGGAATTGAAGTCAATACAAGGGCAAGTAGGTTCCGGTAAGGTTGACCTTAAGTTGTCTGGAAACTTGCATGACATATCAAAGCTGAATGCTGCCGAAGAAAAAAAGTCTGAAGTTACGCAATTTATGCAAAATGCTAAGAGAGCTTCTAAAGATATAGAGTTCCTCGACGTAGCACTAGATAGACTGCAGAATCTAACCGTTACCTTTCAGACAATGGCTGTTGAAAGTGCAAATGACATGCTTGGTCAGAAAGAAAAAGATTTGTTAATTCTTGAGGCGCAAGTGCTAAAGAAAGAGATTTTTGATTTGGCTAACCAGAATGATAGTTCTGGTAATAGTTTATTTGGAGGTATGTCTGGAAATAAAAATCCTTTTATTATGAATACCGATGGCTCTGTATCCTACGAGGGATCTGCCTTACGAAGAGAAGTTAAGGTTTCTCCAAGCCTAAGTGTTCAGCAAAATTTTTCAGGACTTGAAATTTTTAACAACATAAGTGACGGCGAGGGCAAAACGTCAATTTTCAAATTGATAGATGACTTTGTTTTAAGCTTGGAAAAGGGAGCAAATAAGGGCCATTCCTCAAATTTATTTTCTGATAGTGGGACCGTCGATTTAGTTTTCCCAAGCTCAGGATCGGAAACTGATTTCGAATTTGTGTTAACAACGCGAGATTCGACCAGTAAAATTAATACCACAATTTATGACAATGATTTTTCCCCACTTGTGAGCGAGATAAATGACCTCACAAGTAGCACTGGAATTTCTGCCAGCATCGTGGATGGAAATAGGGTTCGTTTACAGGGATCTGCCGTAGAATTGAACCTGAGTAATTTTAGCACTTCAAATTTTGATCCTGAAAAATCATTTGTAAGTGTAATTAAGGATGTATCGTCGTCAGTTGTCGCAGAAAAAATTACAGAAAGCAGAATAGAAAGTGACCTCATAATTGAAAAAATACAGGACGCATTTGAACAGTTTTCAACCGCAAGAGCTCAAGTTGCTA
>NZSO01000091.1 GCA_002696885.1 Verrucomicrobiales bacterium
ACCAAATTCTCCTCCGAAGATTACAAGAGTATCATCCAACATTCCTCTTTGTTTTAAATCTTGAAGAAGTGCCGCAACTGGAGAATCCAACTCAGAAGCCAATTTTGAGTGGTTTTCTTTGATATTATCATGATTATCCCATGGTTGACCGGCTCCATGCCATAACTGAACGTATCGGACTCCCCTCTCTAAGAGTCGTCGAGCTATTAAAGTTTGTCTTCCATGTACGTGCTCACCATAGAGATCCCTCAAATATTTTGGTTCTTTTTCCAAATCAAAAGCATCAGTCGCATCCATTTGCATTCGGTAAGCTAACTCAAAATTTTGAATCCTTGCATTTAATAACTTATCATCACTTCTTGATTTAAGGTGGTTAGAATTAAGATAATTTAGGAAGTTTAATTGCTCTCTCTGAGCATCAAGCCTCTGACCCAAGGGTTTTATGTTTTCAATTAATTTATCAACCTGTGAATTATTACTATCAATGAATGTTGCTTGATAAATACCTGGTAGAAATCCTGACTGCCAATTTTGCGCTCCCTTAATTGGATATCCGCCGGGACTCATTGAAACAAAGGATGGTAAATTTTTGTTATCTGAACCCAAGCCATAAGTCACCCAAGAACCCACGCTAGGACGACTAAGAATCGAGTCTCCACAATTCATAAGCATCAGTGAAGGTTCATGATTAGGCAGTTCAGCTTTCATCGACCTAATCACTGCAATATCATCGGCAAATTGTGCAATTTTTGGAAAAAGGCTACTGAATTCCAATCCACTTGAACCATACTTTTTAAATTCAAACGGTGAAGGGAAGGCTGCGCCAGTTTTTCGCTCCGTTCTGAGCTTGCCAAAAGGCAATTCCTTTCCAGCATATTTTTCCAATGAAGGCTTTGGATCGAAAGTATCAACGTGAGATGGACCCCCATTGAGAAAAAAATGAATAACTCTCTTTGCTCTAATGGGAAAATGATTTCTTACATTATTATCAACTGAGTCAGCTTGAAGGATTCCCTCAAGCCCTAAAGCTCCCATTCCCATTCCGCAGCGATGGAGAAATTTTCGTCTACTAAAATTAAATGATGAAGGATTCATATTAATTCAAATATTTTTAATCAATGAACATCACTTCGTTGGAAATTAATAAGGCCTGGGCGAATCTCTGCCAAGGGTCTAAATAAACACTATCAGCATGATCACCAGAAAAATTCTTCTGAGCTGACCAGACTGTTACTTCTTTATCTGATGAGATTTCTGGAGCCCATAAAAAACCATCACAGGAAAAATTTTCTGCCTCACCACAATCAACCACAAAACTTAGGATCTCACCCTGCTCAACATTGAGCTCATCAATTTTAGTGGATTGGCGTTTACCAAATTCAACATTCCAATGAGCAATGATACCTTTACGGTCACTAGATATCCATGCTCTAATACCATCACCACATGCTTCAACCTTTGAGATAAATCCGCTGATTTGAACCTGCGATTTCATCGGTGATTTCCAACGCCTTACCGCTGCATGATGAGTAGTATTACCAACATGACCTCCTTCTGCAGTTAATCGTAACCAACCAAGTTTTGAATCTGGCCATTTCACCCCCCCTCCCCAAGCATAATCATGAAAGGACGGCAGTCGTTGATAATTTAAAACTTTACCTGATTTCTCATCAAATTTTCCATACCCGTAGTCCCAATCTTTTGAAAGGCTTTCACTTTCTTTTTTATCACCCAGTGATTTTTCAATAAATTGAACTGATTTGTTCATTTCCTCTTTATTAGGGTATCTTGCATATGCGTATTTATAAAAAGCGATGATTTTATCTTTTACATCAACGCCCTCATAATTATCAAAAACCCTTCGGGAAAGTGCCTTCGCCCTATCGATCGCAAACTTTGAATTCATCAAAAATAAAGCCTGTTGAGGAACATTAGTTTGATACCTTTTTGGCGCATGCATTTCGGGATTAGCAAAATCGAAAACATTTAAAACCGACGGTAGGAACTGTCTGTCAATTTTACCATACACGCTACGCCTTAGAGATTGTCCATGCCCAAACATTTCTTCAGGAGGCCCACCTATTTTCAAATTTATCTCACCTGAAATTGATAACATGGTATCTCTCATGGCCTCAAAACTTAAACGTGTTCGAGGAAAGGCTGAAAGAAATCGATTCTCTGGATCTATTGAAGACGTTGAAGCAGACTTTAATCTGTGGATTGATGAGGTGGCTATTATTCTTTGAAGGTGTTTAATTGACCAATCTGAATCAATCAATTCATTGGCCAGGAAATCAAGAAGATCAGGATGCGACGGCTCACTGCTTCTTAGACCAAAATCACTTTCTGTTTTAACCANACCTTGACCAAAATGANATTTCCATATNCGGTTAACTAAGACTCTAGCTGTAAGTGGATTGCCTCGATCAACAATCTTTTTGGACAATTCAAGTCTACCCGATCCATCTTTAAATTTTATAGCACCTTGTTTTTGAAACATTGATAAGTATCCACGCCCAACATGTACTCCTTGGTTGGAGTAGTCCCCTCGTTTGAAAACATTTACATTCAGTGGCACATGACGGTCAACCAGAATCAAAGAATGAGGAGTCTTCTCTCCTTGCTTTATAATTTCACGTTCTAAGTCAGCCAACTTTTTCTTTAAGTGGTTATTTGAAGCATTATCAAACAACCACTCAACGTCATGTACATATTCTCTAGGCACACGAATCGGTGAACCTTTTCCGAAGACCACATTCTTAATTTGAAGATGATCGATGGAAGCTTCCTCAGATTTTGACACTGCCTGAAAGATTCCACCATATACATTGGCTACGTCAGAGATACTCTTTAGAGGGCTCTCTATTAATCTTTTTACTAGGAGAGGATTAGCATTATCGATTTGCTCAAGAATTAATTTTGCCTGCTCTTCAAAATTAATATCACTCAGATTAGCCAATTTGATCCAAGGCTTGAAGACTGGGTCAGTTTTACGATCAGATTGAATTAAAAATTCATACCAACGTCGAATCTGTGCAGGATTTAGATCATCTTTTTCGATAATCTCTGCAAAATCTGGTGGAGGAACCACTTCAATATTAAGAGCTGCCAGCATATATTCTGCAGCACGAGACAGAAACCGAGATTCTAGTTCGGCTGCTTTTATTTCAAAATCATGTGCCAAGGATTCCTTTTTTTTAACCAAGTCTGATTTCGCATTAATCTTTTCATCATCCAATGCAACTAGCTCTTCGCGAGAACTTTTAAACACCCCATAAAGTGCGTAATAATCTACTGCAGGTATTGGATCAAACTTGTGATCGTGACACCGAGAACACGAAACGGTTAACCCCATCAAGCCACGAGTCACAACATCAATACGATCATCAATAATATCAGGTTCAACACTAATAAACCTTCGACCAATAGTGAGGAATCCCATCGCCGCTAAATCAGAGCGATCACAAAGCCCTTCATTTAACATTAAATCAGCTGCGAGTTGCATCATAACAAATTTCTTATATGAAAGATCATTATTGAAAGCGTTAATCACCCAGTCTCGATACACCCATGCATGAGGAAAATTAAATTCCTCTGAAGCATAAGCATAACCTTTAGTATCAGAATATCGGGCAACGTCCAACCAGTGTCGTGCCCAATGCTCACCGTACCTTGGAGAATCCAACAAATGGTTTACAATGTGCTTAGCAAGCTCAATGTCTGTTCTAGTGTCTTTTGCATAAGACTGTAAATCATCAAAGCTAGGTGGCAGGCCTGTAAGCTTATAATACAATCTTTTCACCCAGTCTCGACGTTCTGCTGGAGATGATAATTTCAAATCAATGTCTTCCAACTTAGATTCGATAAACCACGTGATAGGGTCCTCTAACGCATGATCAGGGATTGAAATTGGACGAATCGGTTGAAACGCCCAATGGCTGGATGCATCGGATTTATTTTCGGCTCTAATTTGGTCAAAAAATAAAAAGAAACAAAGAACTCCTACATGATATACAAGGCAATCTTTTGTCTTTGTCGTCATTTCATAAATATAATGATCAAGAAAACTTAAGGATCCAACTCAAAAAATTCCAACTCAGATCAGTTAGATTTTTTAAGAATCATACATATATTAATACAATTGTAATTAATGAACTCTGATTCAGAAGAATTTGTACGTTTGCTGACTGAGGCTCAAGGACCGGTTTACGGTTACTTGTTGACTTTAATTCCAGACCGCAGCCGGGCTCGCGATTTACTTCAAGAAACTAACATTACTCTTTGGAAAAAAGCTGCCACCTTTGAGGAGGGAACTAATTTTAATGCTTGGGCCTGTAAGATTGCCTACTTCCACGTACTTTCTTTCAGAAGAAAAATGGCCAGAGAAAAGCTAGTTTTTGATGATGATATCTTAGATTATCTTGCAGAAAGAAATGATGACCGTCTCATTCAAGATTTCACAAAAGATCGCAACGCTGCTCTCAAAGCCTGCATGCAAAAACTTTCAGACAAACAAAGAAAACTTGTTGAAGAAAGGTACAAACCCGGAGCCTCTGTTCAACGAATCGCGGCCGATCAAGGTAGAACGGTAGGAGCCATATCCCAAACACTGTATCGTATTAGGCATAATCTCATGCAATGCATCGAAAAAACATTAGCCTCAATGCAAACTAGCTAGTTCATATTTAATGACTGAAACGACACAGAGAAAATTTAGCCAGCTCGAAGAACTTCTTTCGAAGCTACACGATGGTGTTGCCAGTGATGAAGAGAAGAGAATCATTGAAGATCTGCTCTCCGGTGATCCTGAAGCATGTGAGTTTTATTTAGATTATACTGAGTTATGCGCTCAAATGGAATTCGAACTTGGTGCTAGCACACCTCTGGAAATCGGTAACAACGCCATCTCCGCGCAAATATCCGAATCAACGGCGCTTTTCTACAGAGGGCAAACGACCAAACAAATCCTTTCACAAAATTGGAAACCCACTCCAGTATTTGCTATTGCTGCCATATTTGTACTTTTTGTTGGCACAGTATTAATGATAGTTAACAAACAACTATCTTTTGCCCCTCAAGCTGTTGAGGCGCAAAGTATTCCCCCAAAAGTTGAAGGTATTACTCATGACGGAGTTGCTATTTTAATGGAATCGGTAGGTGCCAGCTTCGTCAATAACGGCGTTCAGCCTTCAAGAGAAAATGGCATCCTATACCCTGGTGAAATTCTTTTAGAATCAGGCATTGCAGCCATTGAATTTTATTCCGGTGCAAGGGTAATTCTAGAAGGACCTGCAATTTTTGAATTAACTTCAGAAAATAGCGCCATTCTAAGAGAGGGTCGTATGAGAGCATTGGTGCCTCCGCAAGCTTGTGGCTTCAGTGTTTCAACTCGGCAAATCGAAGTTGTTGATCTTGGAACTGAATTTGGAATGAACATTCAAGATGATGGTCACCTGACAGAAGTTCATTGTTTTAACGGATTAGTTGATATCTATGAAAGCGATTTAAAAAAAGAGAAAAACGACAAAGTATTACGCTCGTTGGAATCTGGTGAAGCGATCAATATCCAAGCCTCTAAAATTTACAAGATGTCAGCTAATCCAATGGCCTTCATAACCTATAACGAGCTGGCCCAGACTTTTCTTGAAAACTCTTCAACTCGTCATGAACAGTGGAAATCCTTAATCGAAGAAATCAGAGCAGATCAAGACATCCTTGCGCTTTATAATTTCGAAGACCAAGGACCAAGGGAAAGAAGTCTTGTTAATCAGGTATCATTCCAAAATCATTTTTCACATGGAGCCATTGTTGGTTGCAGGTGGACTAACGGCCGGTGGCCATCAAAGGGTGGGCTCGAATTTAAAAGCCCAAGTGACAGAGTGCGTTTTCAATCCGATGACCCCTACCAAACAATAACCTTATCTGCATGGGTCAGATTAGAGGCCATGCCTAACCGCACAATGTGTCTTATATCTAGCAGCGAAAATGCCAAAAACTCATTAACTTGGAATCTTCAAGGCTCTGGCAAACTTTCACTAGGATTAAAAAATGATAAAGGAAAAGGCTATAAAAACTTTTCATCTCCTCAAATAATTAATCGAAGCATGCTCGGAAAGTGGCTACACCTAACCACAGTATTTAATTCAATAGACAGAACTGTGACCCATTATTTGAATGCAAATGAAGTTTCAAAATCGCAGATAACTGGAAAAGCCTTTAGTCAGATATTATTTGGCAATGCTGAAATTGGGAATTCTAGCCTAAAAAACCCTAGCGGAAAAACTCTGATCAGGCACCTTACTGGTAGAATGGATGAATTCGCTATATTTGGCAGAGCGCTAAACACCGAAGCCATCAGGCGAATTTATCAGATTGGCAAACCTAACTAAGAGCTCATTCAGACAGCACTTGATAAATGAATCATTTTTTCTCATCGTAGAAAGATGAGAATACCTATTATATTTGTTTTTATTTATTTTATTCTCTTAGGAGTCGACCGGGTTAAATCTCAAACCCCTCAAAAAACTATTACTTTTAAAGAAGTTGAAGGCACTAATCTTAAACTTCACCTCTTTGGATCAATAGGAGAAAACAAAGATAAAGATAGAGCTGTTATCGTTTTCTTCTTTGGTGGTGGCTGGACAGGCGGCACTCCAAAACAATTCTACCCTCACTGTGAATTCCTCTCCAAAAAAGGAATGCTTGCAGTTAGCGCAGAATATAGAACACAAAAAAGCCATGGAACTACTCCGTTCGAATGTGTAGAGGATGGAAAGTCAGCAATCAGGTGGTTGAGGGAAAATTCAGATAGATTGGGAATTAATCCAAAAAAAATTATTGCTGCTGGAGGTTCAGCTGGTGGACATGTTGCGGCGTGCACTGGGATTATCAACGGATTCGAAACTGGTAATTTAAAGGTTTCTTCAAAACCTCAGGCCCTAGTCTTATTCAATCCAGTTTGTGATACATCCTTAAATGGATACGGAAACAAGAAAATTGGGAGTAAATGGAAATTAATTTCTCCCCTTCATAACATCAATGAATCCACACCACCTACCTGTATTTTTCATGGAACATCTGATACCACTGTTCCATTAAACAATGTCATCGAATTTCAAAAAAAATTACTCAAAGAAAAAATTAATTGTGAACTACACACCTATGAAAATGCAAAGCATGGATTTTTTAATTATGGAAGGGATGGTGGTAAAGCTTATGAGGATACAGTTAACAAGATGACTAAATTTCTTATCAAGGAAGGTTTTTTAACTAAAGGAAAACTATGAAATCAAAGAAATGGGACTTACCTGCAACAGACTACAGT
>NZSO01000092.1 GCA_002696885.1 Verrucomicrobiales bacterium
TTTATAAATATAAATCCATATATAGCTACTAGTAAAATAAATAAAAATGAATTGGGGTTAGATTTGAGTTTGGTGAACCGTGTATTAGAGAATTATATGGATAATAGTGTGGAGGTGCATTATAGTAGTAAGGATGTGTATGAGTGTGAATTGTTAGATAGTTTAATAGGAAGTGAGGTGTGTATGTATGTGATAAATGGTCGAGAGAGGGAGTATATAGGATTAAGTAATAATATATTTAAATTAAAAAGTGAAGTGGATTCAAAGAGTTATGTAATATATATAAGGAAGTGTAATGTGTTGAAGGAATATATAGGAATAAGAGAGTTAGAAGAGAGATGTAATTATAATAAAAATCAAAGTTTATATGAACTATAAGATGAATAGAAAGAGTAAATTTTAATAATTATATGAATATAAATAATATGAATATAGTATGTATTTAAGGTAAGAAAGTGTATAAACACAGCCTGTATGTAAGCTTAAATGCGGATAGTATATTATAGTATAAGTATATGAATATAGTATGTATTAGTGTGTGTGTGTGTGTAAATATAAAAAATTGATTATTGATAGATAGTCTTCATTCATATCAAAGAATGCCTAAGAACTCTGCTAAGACCTTCTCTGGAAAGACAGCCACCTACAAGTCCCTAATTTGGTACCTGAAGGCGGTTCTTAAGGAGAAAGAGGAAGCAACAGAGAAACAGAAGAAGACAATTCTGGAGCTGATTGGACCAGTTGCTGGTTATATCTCAGCTCCAGCTTGTTATGACTCATCGTCAGATGAGTCGGATTCTGATTCTAATTCTGAATCTGATTCTGATTCTGAATCTGATTCAGAGTCTGGTTCAGAGTCAGAGGATTCCGAGAGTGATTCGGATAGCTGCGACGGTGATAACTGTAAGCGCAGCTACAAAGAAGGCCCTCGTGCTAAGGGTCGCCGTCTCTACAAGAAGAATGGAGGGACGGAGTCGAAATGGCGCGAGAAGTCTGATAAGTTCAAAGACAGCTACTACGAGAAATACAAGGGCAAGAATGTAGAAGTTCCTGCCTAGTAATTAGTAGATAGTAAGTATAGTTTAGTTTAAAAAATCAAAAAAAAAACCAAAAAAAACGAACAATATATAGTATGAATATAGTATGTGAATATAGTATAAATAGGGTAGAAAAAAATTGATTTTGGATTGAAATACTGTAATTCTTGAAAGAATGGCTCATTTTGCGAACACCGTGTCTGTTTCTCCTGCTGCTGCTCCTACTACTCGTGATCCTCGTATCCAGGAGGGTTGGGATACAGCAAAGGAGGGAGCGGACTATGTGACTTTGAAGACTCTGTTTGAGAAGATTCTGCGGAATGTGAAGTCCTATGATGGAAAGCCAAAGTATCCTTACAACTCCACTCTAGGAGATGGAACAATCGGCAGTCTGGCGGAGCTTTTGAGCTCTGAGCTGGATAGTCGTGATAAGTTGTTCGGAAACGTATGGTCTTCGTCTGGAACGATTGTGTTCAGTCGTGAGATGGCTGGGTCGAACTGGCCGGCGGAGCTGCCTTATCCCACTCATAAGGGGGAGGAGGTGGTGTTCCATATGGCTGGAACGATCGGGTCGAACAGATTCCGTGAGGCTGTAAACGAGAAGATTCTAGGCGAGCTAGGTCTATCTGGTTGCTTCATCCGAACATATCCCTCTTACAAGAGGTGGGATAAGCGTAAGGATGGAGGAAAGCGTAAGGACTCATATGGGTTCCTTCTTAATGAGGATGGGATGAAGATTCCAATTATCTCAGATAAGAATGGAACGAAGAATCAGCGTTGGGATGTCTCAATTGTAAAGAAGAATGAGACTCATACCCGTAAGCAGACATTCTGTTTTGCGGGCAGCGACTCAGATGAGGAGTAAAAGAAATGAAAGCAATAATTTTAAGATAACCAAAAAAAACCAAAAAAACCAAAAAACAACGTTTTTTTTTAAATTGATTATGTAAAAAGGACTAGTAAAATGGAGCATTTGTGTGTAACTATGATTGGATTATTTTTGTGGAGATTGTGGGCTCATTTTGGATTGGATAGTATAGGATTTGTAATGATGATATTATTCTTTATGATGTATTATAGCGAAGATGATTCAAGAGTAAAAGGGCGACATAATCGTATATACAAGTAATGTATGGGATATAATGTATTGTAATAATAAGGTAAAAAAATGTGTTTTTTTGTGTTTTTTTGTGTTTTTTTGTGTTTTTTTGTGTTTTTGTGTTTTTAGTGTTTTTTGTTCAAGTATTGAAAGACTATATCTGGTATAGCTTTTATAAGATATATCATACCGCAAAATGCAGCAATTGTTATTACATTGAGGGTTATAAATACAGGTACATAGTAGAGCATGGTGCTCAACATGTAGATTGGATTAATATCCATCTTGGTGTTATAGGAGTATTATAGAAAATCAATTTAAAAAAGTAGGTTTTTTTGTGTTTTTTGGGTTATTTTTTACTTTTTTTGTGTTTTTGTTGTGTGCTTCTAATATCCGGAGAATGTCCTAATTTGAGTAATGGAAAGTGTCTCAATTTTTTGACGTATGGCTTGGTTGTTGTCGTAGGACAGATTGAAGTGTGTGATGAAGGAATCTCTGAAAGGAGATGGTTCTTGAAGGTCATCAAGAAGTATCCTTCTGTGATATTCAACTGTGCCTTCTTGAAGTATGAGCCATGTTGGACATTCTTGAGGGATAGTATCTGCGATAGGGTTATACATGTGGGTGTATATGGATGAGATATGTAAATTCAATTTAAAAAAAGTGTTTTTTGTGTTTTTTTTGTGTTTTTTGGGTTATTTTATGTTTTTTAATTGTAAAATGTAAGCCTAGGATTGGGTTTGTGTGTTTAGGCGTTGTTGGTGATGAACTCGAACCATGGAGCAGAGGGGTCATTTTTAAGTTCCTTGAAGTTATGTGTTTTCTTCAAGGGCTTAATTTCGTCTTTGGTGAAGACGGTGTCCCTCTTGTCGGGTCCGAATGTATCAGGCTGATTAGCCATGATCCATGCGTGGAAATCCTTCATTTCCTCTTTGAGAGAGGTGTCGGATTTGACGATGTTGATAGCCCAGAGGATCTGGTTGTGTCCGTGTTCCTGTGGTTCATCATCATCGGAGTCTGAATCATCACCAATCTGGATGGATTTAACCATCTCTGTGAGTGATTTTTCACTTTTTGTGTCGGAGTTTGAATCCTGTTCCTCGTTTTTGTCCTTTTTGGACTTGCGAGGTTTAGGAGGTTCACGCTCAGGAGCCGCAGGAAGCTGGTCGTCTGTGAGTCCGGCTTTGTCTTTGAGTTCCTGCTGAGTGCGCTTGAGCTGTTCCTCAAGCTGAGCTTTGGTGAGATTAGGAGTCTTAGGAGAAGAAGTTTTTTCAGTCTTAGGGCTGTCGTGGCCGTTTTCTTTGTTTTTGGTCTCGGCAGCGAGAGTGAGTTCATTCTTGAGTTCCTCAGACAATCCCTTCCACACCCTGCTCTTAGCAGTCATGTAGCGCATTTTCTTCCCTGTTTCAGGGTCTTCAGTCTGCGCCAGGTCATCAATCTGCTGTTTGAGGTCAGGGTAGAGTGGAACATCGAGTCCGTCATCATTTTTGAATGACATATCGATAATTCCATATCCACCCTTGATTCTCTTGGGTCCTTCGGTGAGTTCCTTGGAAGCCCGTGTAGCGGAACGCTTACGGATCTTGTTAGGGTCATCCTTAGGGAGTTTTTCACAGCGGGTGATGAGGTCATCAAGAATCTCAAAGGTGAATCCAGCTTCCTTAAATTCAGGAGTGCTGGAAAGAGCACGGAGAGTCTCAGCGATGGTTTCGTTGCGGTTCGGCATTATATCGTGTGATGTAATGAATAAAAACTATCGAGAATCAATTTAAAAAATATATGTGAATATAGTATGTATAGATATAGTGTGTGTGTATATTGTATTTGTTATGAATATAGTATGTAATATAAAAAATTGATTAATAAGAGTAATATGTAAGAGAATGAAGCTTATAAGACTAGGAAGTGATATGGTGAAGAGTGGTGTTGTGGGAGGTTTGGTGAGTGTGGGTGGTGTTGTATTGAGTGTGGTGAGTGTGGGTAGTGTAAAGAAGGTGGGTTGTAGTAAGGAGGTGTTGGTGGAGCCAGGTGGTGTGGTGTGGGTTGATAATTGGAGTTAATAAAGTAAGAATGTGGTAAGTTAAGGTAAATATATGTGTATATTATAATTTTTTGTTTTTATTAAAGAATGTTGTGGCTCTTTGTAAGGAGAGTTGTTTATGAAATTGTATAGTATTTTTTAAATCGTGAGCTTGATGTAAGTTGCGATAGTATTGTTTTTTTTGTTCTAATGCTGTGAAGATATTGTAAGTCATTATGTATGTATACTGGGTAAAAATCAATTTAGAACCTCATCGATGAGTATTCTAGCGAAATGGTTTGGGATAAGTAGAGTAGAATGTAATGTGGAGCCGTTAATAGGGGATTTGTCGCTATTTTTAAGCCATTCTTGTATGGCTTGTTTTTCATAGGTTTGTCCGTCGAAAGCGATGACTGGTTCAATAATAATTTCTTGGGTAATAGGGCATTTGATAGAGTATTGTGTATCTTCTATGGATTGATATTTAGATTGTAATGTATCATAAGCTTGTTGGGTAAGTTTGGATGTGGTAATGTTATTGAAACCATTTTTAAACTTATCAATTTCATCTTTTAATCTCTGAATAGTATTATCACGGTTATTTATAACGTCATACATTTCGTCAATATAACCATCATATCTATCGTTAAGTTGATGTAAGTCTGCGATTTGTTTTTTAAGGGTGGAGATGATGTTATTGGATTTTGTTTTTGCGTTGTTATATTTAAGTGTAGTGGATTGTAAAGTGTCTGTGGTTTCGATGAGTTTATCGCGAAGTGCTTTATTATTATCAAGTGTTGTTTGATGTTTAACTTTTAATTCTGTATATTTGGTATTTGTGGTGATGTAATGTGTTTTCAACAAGGAATAGGATTGTTTGAGTGTATCATATAAATGTTGTAAATGGGCTAGTTTTTGTTCTGTTTGTTCTGTTTGTGATGAATTGTCTGCGTTATTTTGTTGTAAGAGAGTTGGAATAAGGGAGATGAAGTTGAACCAAGGAGCGGAGGGTTCGTGTTTGAGTTCATCGTAATTATGAGTAATCTTAAATTGAATTAGTTTGTTTCGATTGATAGTATCAGACTTAGGACAAGGGCCATAAACATCAGGATGTGTAGCCATAATCCAAGCCTTAAAATGTGAGCTAATGTTATGATGAAGTTTAAGGGATTGAATCCAGGTGAGTTGTTCTTGAGAGAATGTGTTTGGATTAACCATTTTGAGTGAGATAGTTATAGGTTGAGTTGCAATCAATTTTAGAAATGCGATATTTATGTATGAATATAGTATGTAATGTNAAAAAAATTGATTTTNGAGTGTAAAATAGTATACANAAAATGGACCTACTTGCTAAGAAGTTTGCTATTGAAGACGCTGCTGCTNTTGAGAGTATCAAGAGTGGTGTTGGAGAGGCGAACCCTTTGAAGTTTGGTCCTCAGCACCGGACAAAGCGGCTTGCGAGGAACATCAGAAAAGAGCTCCACTCTATGGATGTGATTCGTGCCGTGGTGAAGGGTGCTATAATCCGCAAGTTTTGGCCTCTTTACTCTTCTATTTTAGAGAATGTTAATACAGAGGAGTAAGAATGTGTAGGCCTGTAATAAACAAAAAAGCAAAAAAAAACCCCTAATATAGTATGAATATAGTATGTGTGTATAGTATATTTAGTATTATATATAAAATTGATTTAGGATGTATATTGCTTTACATACAAATCAACAACATGTCTGCTGCTATGAACTGCAACTACTGTAAGACCTCTGGTCATGTGAAGACGAACTGTCCTCTTCTGGAGAAGAAGAAGATGTATAAGAAGTCTGAACGTGCTCGTAAGGGTCAGGAGCGGCGTTTTACCACTTTGATTAAGAAGTGGGGCAATACGCCGGAAGGGATGCAGCGTCTTTGGGACGATTCTTCAGAGAAGATTGAGCTCTTTCGCGAGAAGGAGCGTCTAGCTCTGGGGGATGGTAAGATTGACGAAGCTTTAGCAGACGAGTTGGCTAATCTGGAGGAGGAATATGAATCCGCTGTGGCCTTTCAGGCTTTCGTGAAGAATGCGGACATAAGCTTTACTCCAGAGATGAAGAAGAAGACTCATGGAACTCAGAACTTCTACGCAGATGTGTCTGCTCTGGAGACGAACCTGTGTAAGCAGGTTGTGGATTTGGAGGAGATGCTGGATTCTTCAGAGGATTCCTTGGTGAGAGCCGGGGACTTTTACTGGAGGATGATGTATGGTCGTGGAAGGACTGTGTTCTATGGATGGCTAGATACGATAAGAGCTAGTCGGGATAGTATGAAATCTATCCTGGCTGGTGGAAAGTGGAAGAGCGAGACTCCAAGGGATGTTCTGGATATCAGGGCAACTTTGGAGAGTTCTTCAAAGCCAAAGAAGTTGGCTTGTGGGAAGTCTTCAAATAAGAAGCTTTCCCAGAAGCAGCGACGTGCTCTTGCTGTGTCTAAGTAAGAGATGTATGAGGGTAGCCCGCCCTTAAAGGGAACCAAAAAAAAGAAAAAAACGAGAAAAAATAAAAAAAACACCGTTTTTTTTGGCTAAAATTGATTTTGTGGTGTGTTGATATAGAGAAGATGTCTGTATCGAACACGATGACTGAACTGAATCGTTTGGAGCGTAGGTTTGCTTTGTTGGAGGAGGAGAATAGGATTTTGATAGAGGAGCGTGATGAGGCTCGTAAGATGTATTTAAGGAGTGAGAGTGGTCGAAAGGATTTGGAGAAGGAGTTGAATAGTGAGAAGAGTAAAAATAAGAGTTGTGTGATGGAGAGGAATCAGATGGAGGATGAGTTAAATGTGAAGATTTTGGTGTTGAGTCGTAAGATAAGACAGTTGGAGGATGTGAATGAGATGGGTAGATATTAAAGAAATAAGGGTAAAAATGTAAAGATAAAAAACAAAATTGATTTTTTTGATATGTGATATAAAAATGATGAATGGTGTGCGTGCTTTTTCTGACTACAAGCTGTCTTCTTTGGAGTTTATGAGAGATAGTTATTTGAAAGATAAGAATGTGGGTGTATTGATCGGACGTGGTCAGAAGTTTAATGATGAGTATCAGAAGGAATATGTTGATATGTGGTTGAATGAGAAGATGAAGGAGCATAATATTGATTTGTGTACGAATGGTGCGGATTATATAAAGAAGTGTGATAATGGAGATATAGAGGAGTCTTATATGTTTGAGATGTGTAAGAATTTGGATTATGAGGTGATTGGTGTGAGTCATCCGAATAATTTGGGTCGTGAGGACAAGTATTTAGGTTGTAATACGAAGTATTTGGTTAAGACAGATGGGAATGGATGGGGTGGTGTGGATAAGGATGGTTGTCCTCGAGGAGGAACAAAGACAACTGTGGAGATGACTAGGAATTGTAATAAGGTTG
>NZSO01000001.1 GCA_002696885.1 Verrucomicrobiales bacterium
AATCCCTTGCTTGTCACAATTTTTAGGTCAACCTCTCTTCCTCCAGTATTCTTCAATGGGATATTAGTATTAATAACGTCACCAACCTTAGCTACAATTTTAATAGATTTAGTACTATTGTTAATTTCCACATTGGCTGGCAATGCCTCTGCTTCAAGGTCAATGGCACTCGTAAATTTATCATGTCGAATATTGATTACTAATTTAACATCGCCTTGATAATCTTTTTTAATGTATAAAGGCAGTTCAAAATTACTCTTTTGTTCAATATTTACATTGCTTTCATAATACAAAAAAGAACTTCCTTCATGGCTAATATTTAAACTTATATCTTCATTGTAATTATTTTTTATATTCAATTTTGCCGTTCTTTGACCATCAACAAATTTAAATTTCAAAACAGGTGAAGTGACTATGCTAAATGGTGGAGTTATATTTGCCATCAACTTTACTTTTCTTTGGATCTCACCCACCTGAACAATTAATTCTTCACCAATTGGGCCAATTGTATTTGATTGATTTAGATGAAGCGGTATCACTATGCGACCCTTTGCAGGTACATTTAAACGTGAAGCATTTTTTAAATATGAATACTTTTTTAGCTCACTTAAACTTATATCAATATCTTCTTTTGATTGATTTATTACAATTAGATCTTTCGAACCCTTAAAACCTATTTGTAAGTCGCCGAAATTTATTTCATCCTGAATTGAAATTTTAATAGGCTCCTTCGCAATCAACACTTTGACCTTAGAAGGTGATGAATATTTACCCCCTTGCGTCCTAGCTCTGTAAGTAAATATATCCTCATCAATATTTTCAACAAATTCGGCAAAATATCTCAGCCGAATGATCTTACCGGTACCCAACACTTCGCCTTGTGTAATTGTTTTATTATCGATTGTTAACAGTTTTCCATATTTCGGCTTTTCAAATATTGAATATTCAAAAACCTGTCCACTTTGTTGAGATGTAGCAGCCAAAGTTATTTCGATCGACGCCCCCTTTACGACTGAATAAGATGAGTCTAGGGCAACAGGGCCGAGACCTTTGGGCAATTTAACATCGGCACTTAATTCACTTAGTGAAAACCCAGTGAGAAGGCATAAATAAGAATATATGAATTTAGTTTGAAAAAATCTAAAATTTTTTAAAACCAAATTCATCACCCAGAAAGTTACGTACCGATCAATTAACAGTCAAAATTCTTTTTGGTAGTTACAAGGGTTATTAAATAACTCAAATACTATTCAATTATCAGATAAATAAATAGTCTCTCAATAAATTAAGCGCAGTCATTGCAACCTTCTCTTTAAATAAAATCCTATTGGTTTGATATATCTTTTTAATACACTGGGTCTCGCCACTTTTTGTTGATATGGCTATGTAAACTGTTCCAACAGGCTTTTCAGCGCTGCCACCACTGGGTCCTGCAATACCTGTTATCGACAATGCAAAATCTGCACCTGAACTTTTTAAACACCCTTCAGCCATTGAAATAGCCACGTCTGAGCTAACCGCACCATACTCTTCAAACAGTACTTCGTTAACATTCAATAATTTATTCTTAAATTCATTAGAGTATGTGACAAAACCAACCTTGAACACTTCAGAGGATCCTGACACATTGGTTAGTAAATTTGAAAGGTAACCACCTGTACATGATTCAGCTACACTTAGAGTGTTATTATTTTTTTTCAGAAGGCTTATGATATTCAAAGGCAATGAATCACAACCCTCACCAAGATAATACTTATCCAATTGTGAGATAACCTTATTAGAAACAGTTTTAACTTCGTGAGGATTACCGATGCACCTCAATATAATGCCTCCTGGTTTTAGGCAGTAACCAAACTCAATATTATGCGTAATTGATGAAGTGATTTCATCAACTTGAGACGCAAGCTCAGATTCTCCCATGCCACTGAAAAAATGATTTAAGCATAGAGGCAATTCATTTGTAAAATTTTTCACTAGAGAAACAAGAATAGGTTCCACGCCGTGATCGTACATTGGTAACAATTCTTTGGGCGGGCCTGGGAGGAGGAATATATGGTTCTCTTTATCACTAGAAGAGTTCTTAAAATATATACCTGGTGCAGTGCCATTTTCATTAGCAAGTGCTAAGCCACCCTCAGGAATAAGTGCCTGCTTAATGTTAATGTCCCTCATTTTAGTGCCATTAGATTCAATCCTAATTTTAATTTGTTCCAAAATTTCATCATCTTTATACAATTTAAGATCAAGCAATTCAGCTAACATTTCTTTAGTTAAATCATCCTGAGTAGGCCCAAGACCTCCCGTCACGATGATTACATCTGATCTATGAATTGATTCTGCTAAGACTTCCTTTATATCAATCCCATCAGGTACTGTTGTTTGCCTAAAAACTTTTAATCCTAGAGCGATTAATCGTTCACCTATATGAGCGACATTGGTATTTACAACCTGGCCAGTCAATAATTCAGACCCCGTATTTATGACCTCAATCTTCATGATAAAATTATCATTATTGGGCAAGGAATTTTAAATCCACATCTGTAGAGTCAGACCAAAGCTCTTCTAACGTATAATTGTTTCTTAAATCATCATGAAATATATGAAGAACAACATCGACATAATCAATAATCAACCACAAGCTTTCCGGAGTTCCTTCAATAGCTCTTGGAGATACGGAATAAATCGATTTGATATCCTTATCAATATCACGACGCAGCGCTTTGAGTTGAGGTATAGAATCAACTGTGCAAATGACGAAAAAATCAGCAATTGAAGAAATACCTATAAGATCGAGAACTTTGATTTTTTTAGCCTTGTTTTCATATGCCTGCTTCGCCACAGCAATGGCAAGCTCTTCACCCTCTATCAATTTATTCTGTAACATAAAACGTATAATTTAATTTCTACCGATAATGAAATAGAGCAACTAAAAGCTTAATTAGAGGGTTTATTAAATAATAATTTCCATCGATAATTGATACATCTACCGGTATAGAAGGTGCTTACTTCTTAGGTTGTTATATTTTTTCAGAAACGGTTTCCAACTTTTGGTAATATTATTTATTGATAAATCCCGAAAAGATTTTTTCCCAATATCTTCCGTGCCGTATACCTTATAGAGCAGACTATTGGCGCCCTTTTTTGACGGTATTAATTCTATCTTTTTTTCATCAGCCTGCTCAAGAATGTGTTTTAATATTGTCAAACCAGAAGCCACTAATGGTCCATTATAATCTTCATTAATTTCTAGGTTCACTCCACCTCTCCTTGGGTGCTTAGCATCTGAGTATGGTTTATATTTTACGCCTTTAATTTCATTTAAATTTAAGGCGTCAACAAGACTAGAACTAGAAATGCCATTGGTAGAAATATTCTGAAATGGTTTATTTGTACCAGTTCCCGCATAAACACCGGTTACATGTTGAGGAATACAACTAAGTAAATAATAAAAACATGAATCTGCTCTGGGAATATTTGGTGATGTTTGAACCCAATTTAATCCTGTGTCATCCCAGGACATAGATCTCTTCCATCCTTTCATTTTTATAATTCTTAATTTTGGCTTTCGACTAAGCCAACCTTCTGCTGAAGCCATTTTGGCGATCTCTCCAACAGTTAGTCCATGCCGAAAAGCAACAGGAAACATTCCGACAAAAGAATACCAGTCTTTTGTTATTGGAGGGCCCTCAATATTTATTCCATCAACAGGATTAGGCCTATCAAGAACAATAAATTCAATATCATTCTCTGCTGCTGCTTCCATACACAACCCCATAGTGCTTATGTACGTATAACACCTAACACCTACATCTTGAATATCGAAAACCAAGGTATCAATACCTTTAAGCATATTGGCATCTGGCTTACGTGTTTTTCCATATAAGGAAAAAGCTTTCAATCCGGTCAATGGATCAATTCTTGAGGAAACCCATTTACCTGCTAATTCATTTCCATCAAGACCATGCTCAGGTGTATACAGTGAAACTAAATTAACATTTTTTGCATTAAACAAAACACTTCGTGTTTTGTTTCCTTTCGAGTTAACACCCGTCTGATTCGTTATCAAACCAACCCTTTTACCTTTTAATGGCGAAAAAGCCATTCTCTCAAGCTCATCGATTCCAAGACTGACTTTGTTATGGGTAGATGATGAATAAAGATCAAATCTCAATATAAACAAAAAACAAAAAATTGTGATAAAAATTAATTTCATGGTAATGACTTATAAAGTTAATCTAGACTAAATTTATGAATGCAGAAGACGTAGGTCAATTAATACTCATGGGAATTCCAGGGACTGATATTGATAATGAAACTGCAAATATTATAAGAAAAGTTAAACCAGGTGGCATCATCCTTTTTGGAAGAAATATTGAATCACCCAATCAATTAAGAAATCTTATCGATGACATTAGATCATTATGCAGCATTGAGCCAATTATTACGATTGATCAAGAAGGAGGGCGTGTATCTAGGCTTAGGTTAATAGGCAATGAACCTCCAAGTGCATCAGAATTAGCAAAAAAAGATGACATCAAATTAATTGAAAGACATGGAACATTAACAGGCGAGATACTTCGCTTATTTGGATTTAACTTAAATTTATGTCCTGTACTAGATGTTTCAGGCAATAATGATTTAGTGAACTCTCTAAATGGAAGGTGTTACGGCGAAACCATCACCGATGTTATAACAAGAGCATCAGCATTTAATCACGCCATGAGGTATGAAGGAATATTATCATGTGCCAAGCATTTCCCAGGCTATACGTTTGCGGAATGTGATGCTCATGAAAAGCTGCCAACTGTAGACCGAACACGAGAGCAATGGGAAAATTATGAATGTGCTCCTTTTAATGCCATGCTACCAGACATTGATAGCGTCATGATATGCCATACACATTATCCATTTTTTGAAAATAACTCAGAAGAAACCATTCCAGCATCCCTTTCATATAATGTAATAACTAAGACGCTAAGAAATCAATTGTCATTCGATCATGGGCTTGTCATGACGGATGATTTAGATATGGGAGCTATCCTTAATGAGTTTGGATTTGAACAGACGATAAAGATGGCAGTCAAAGCAGGCAACGATCTTATCATGATTTGCCACAGAACAGAAATGGCTATAAAAGCATCTGAGATTCTCCAAGAATTACCTGAAATAGAACTCTTTGATTCAATTCATAGAATAAAGAAAATTAAGGAGAAATTAGCTTTTCCAAAAGAATTTTGTTTAGAAAAGTTGGAAGAAATAGATAATTTGATTTGGCAGCTTAGAGTGGACACACTTGGAGAGGAATTAGCAAAAAATAAATCTATTGAAAATGCCAAGCGAAGCCCTGTAGAAGATTATTAAAACAATGTTACCTGAAATAGAACAACTACTCATTATACAAGACAGAGACCAAAATATTACTAAATTAAACGCTGACATTGATCGTCTTCCATTAGAGGAAGAACAAGCAAAGCAACGTCTTAAAAAAGCTAATGAATTAGTTGAAACTTCACAATCCAACGTGAAAGAAAATGAAGTTCAAATAAGTAAAATTGAACTTGATATTGAGACCCGAAAAGACAGCATTACCAAATTAAAAAACCAGCAACTCGAGACAAAAAAGAATGAAGAGTTTGCGGCAATGGAACACTCTATAAACAATTATCAAGATGAGATATCCGCTCTGGAGGATGACCAACTTCAATTAATGGAAAATGGTGAGGAATTAAATAAATTACTCGATGAAGCCAATCAGAACCTAACCAAAGATCAAAAGGTTGTTGATTCTGAATTATCAATCATATCCGAGAGAAGAAATCAATTTACAAAAAAAAAGGCTGACTTTGAAGAGGATAGAAAAAAAATAGCTTTAGAGATAGATCCTGACCTTTTAGATCAATACAACAGAATATTTAAAAGCAAAAAAAGCCTGGCCGTTACAGAACTTATAAATGACATTTGTTCGGGTTGTCACATGAAAGTTACTCCATCAACTGCCGGTATGGTTAGAGCAGAAAAATCAGTTACCACGTGCGACCAATGTGGTAGAATTTTATATAGTTAATTTTTAACCTTAGCTTCCTTAAATAATAAAGTTTGTGCATCAACTATATTCAAGCATCAAATTTTATCCGTTCTTCATATTACTATATTTGACCAGTTGTAATAATCAAACATCTGAAAATCCCTCAAATATAAAACCATCACCAAACTTAATTAGTTTTGAAAGCCTAAATCAAAATTCTACTAAATTAACTGATAAGAATTTTGAATTGATCGACAACAGTTATTCGGGGATAGATTTCAAATTTGATCTAGGTGACTTCTACACTCGGGCTAAAGAATACATATTTGCAACCCCAATGGGAGGAGTTGCTACAGGCGATTTCAATGGAGATTCACTTCCAGATATTTATTTAACTCGTCCCAGCGGAGGAAATAGACTCTATAAGAATTTGGGTGGTTTTAAATTTTTGGATATCACTGAATCTGCAAACCTAGATGACAAGTCTATTTGGGGAACAGGTGCTGGCTTTATAGACATTGATGGTGACAGTGACTTAGATATTTATGCTTGTGGTTACATGACTCCAAATAAAATATTCATCAATAATGGTGATGAGACATTTACTGAAAAATCTAAAACAATCGGACTTGATCATGTTGCAGCTAGTATGAATCTAAATTTTGCTGACATTGACGGCGACACTGATCTTGATGCGTACCTTGTGACAACTACAAAACTACCTCCAGAAGGGACAAAATTTGGAGTTAACTTTGTAAAACAAGAAGACGGATCTGAGAAACCAGTTATCCCTAATGAAATCGCCGAATATTGGCAATTTATATATCTACCAAACAAAAAAGTCCACAAAACAGAAGCAGGTCAAGCTGACAGGCTATTTTTAAATGAGAACGGAAAATTTAAAGATGTAACAGCCAGATCTGGAATAGAAGGGAATTACTTCACACTGAGCGCTACATGGTGGGACTATGATTCTGATGGAGATCCCGATATTTATGTGTCAAATGACTATACCGGTCCTGACATGCTATACAATAACGATGGAAACGGTTTTTTTAAAAACATAATTCATTCCTCCATCCCCCACACACCTTGGTTCTCAATGGGAAGTGACTCTGGTGATGTCAATAACGATGGCATGATCGATTTATTTGCTACAGACATGGCCGCAACAAGTCACTACAGGGAGAAAGTAATGATGGGAAACATGAATGATATGGGATGGTTTTTAGAACATGCTAACCCTCGTCAATACATGAGAAATGCGCTCTATATAAACACAGGTACAAACAAGATGCTAGAGTCTGCTTACTTATCTGGAATAGCGAGCACTGATTGGTCATGGAGCCCAAGGTTGGAAGACTTTGATTGCGACGGCCTAATAGATTTATTTGTTACCAATGGTGTCATTAGAGATAGCATGAATTCAGACATCTCAATAATGGCAGAGAAAAAATTCAAAGGAGGCAGTTCTGAATGGAGAAAATTTTGGACCAATCAAAAAATGAGAAAGGAACGGAATCTTGCTTTTAAGAATATTGGTGATTTGAAATTCATCCCCTCGGGCAATTCATGGGGATTAGATCATGACGGAGTCTCCCTTGGCGCTGCTACCGCAGACTTTGATGGCGATGGAGATTTAGACATAATAGTTAATAATGCTGACGGTTTACCGCTTCTTTATAAAAACAACACCACAAACAATAGAGTATCCATAAAGCTAATTGGAAATAATGAGAACTCTCATGCAATTGGATCCAGTGTAAAGTTAATCTACTCTGGAAAAATTCAATACAAGGAAATCAACCCCGTAAAGGGCTGGCTATCGTCCAATGACACCACGCTATCATTTGGCTTGGGTGAAACCACAGTGATTGACGAAATTATCGTGAAGTGGAGAAGTGGTAAAACCCAAAAACTTCATTCTATTGAGACAAACCAGAAAATTACCATCAGAGAAACTTCCAAATATAATACTACAGATGATAAAAATGTGAATAATTTGCCGCTATTTTCAATCATGAAAGAAAATAAAGGCATAACCCATCAAGAATCTATATTTGATGATTTTAACAAACAGCCACTGTTGCCAAACAAGCAATCAATTAGAGGGCCAAGTCTTTGTTGGGGCGATATCGATAATGACGGAGATAATGATCTTTTTATAGGTGGTGCGGCGAATTTACCATCACAACTCTACATTAATAATAATGGTAAATTGAAATTATCAGATTCATCTGGATTAAATAAGCATGTAAAACCAGAAATTACTTGTTGTATATTCTTTGATGTAGATTCAGATAATGACTTAGATTTGGTTGTTGGTTCAGGCTCGAATGAATTTCCAATTGATGATTCTGCCTATATTGATCAACTTTATTTAAATGACGGGAAAGGTAAATTTGTTCTTTCATCAAATTATAAGGCACCATCAAAACCAACAAGTTCCCTTTCGACAATTGACATTAACAATGATGGAAACCTTGACATCATTGTTGGTGGCTCCTCGGTCGCAGGTAGCTATCCCCTATCAGAAAAAACTTATGTAATGCTTAACAAAGGCAATGGTAACTTTGTACCCATTTACAATAAAAGTCTTAATTCAACTAAACTTCCAAATGACATAAAGGTCGGTGATATCGATAACGATGGAAATAATGAAATTATTATAGCATGTGAATGGGGGCCGATCCGCATTTATAAAAATTCAGACAATGGTCTTCAAGAAATAACAACAGATCTAAAATTAGATTCCAGGACAGGATGGTGGAATTCAATTAATCTTAACGATTTTGATAACGATGGTGATCTGGACATCTTAGCTACCAATTTTGGTTACAACACAAAGTATAAAGCCTCAATATCAAAACCTGAATTACTTTATTTCTCTGACTTCGATGAATCTGGAAATTTTGATATTGTTGAAGCTAAATACGAAGGTGATTCCTTGGTTCCACGACGTGGTTTTAGTTGCTCCCAACTAGCTATGCCATTCATAAAGGATAAAATGAAAACTTTCCACAATTTTGCATCAAGCAATCTTTCTGAAATTTATTCTACAACCTCAATATCCAGTGCAACCAAATATGAAATCAATACCCTTGAATCAGGAGTGTTCATTAACGAGAAAACTAAATTTAAATTTATAAAATTACCTCCTGAGGCACAAATAGCCCCTTCTTTCGGTTCAGCTGTTACGGATATAAACGAAGATGGAATATTAGACATTGTATTGGCGCAAAATTTTTATGGTGCACAAAGAGAAACAGGAAGAATGGATGGCGGGTTGTCATTAATTTTATTGGGTAATGGGGATTGCAGCTTTTTAAGTATGGCACATAGAGATTCTGGCATTCACATATTAGGGGATACTCGGAAAGTTCAATCCTTAGACTTAAATAACGATGGATCTCATGAACTAATATTTGGACTAAATAATGGTCCTTTATTAATCTACTCGCGACAACAATAAAATCTTATCGTGCCTGTTATAAAAACTGATAGGACCATGTTCTGTTAGTAATAATAAACCAAGTCTTTGATGGAATGCTTGATTATAACAAATTAAACAAAATCTCCGACACTTTTGAAAAGATTCTAATTTTTATCAAATATAGGTAAAAAGAAGATTGTTTAATGTGTCTTCATAGAAGCTTTTATTTTTTTTCTGGATATAGATTTTGTTTATATCTAACATTCAACAAATCTCTCGAGTTAGCCTACAAAAAATATTTTGTTATAATCGTATATAAATAATGAAATCTATCTTCAAAATACTAACCTTTTTATTTCTGACACAGTCCATACCGCTCAAAGGAGATGATGGAATTGCATTGATTGACGTTGATATAACAAAATTAGAAACTGGACCACTACCAAAAATTATCAATGAAGGCTCCTTATCTGGTGATTTTGAAGCCGAATTAGATATTCCAAATGTAGAAACCATTGATGGTGTAAACGCGGTCACTCTTGATGGTTTTGGTGATTGGTATGTAGGCCCTGATTCAACACCCTTATCTGGTGATGCAGATCGCTCAATAGAAGCCTGGGTATGGAATCCAACCGTACCAGTTGAAGAAACCATCATTGCTTGGGGACGAAGAGGTGGTCCTATTTCAACTAATTGGTCCATGCTCTACGGAAATCATGCAACTTGGGGAGCTCTAGGCGGCTGGGGAGGATCAGCCGATATGCCGTTCCAACCTGGTGGAGGAAATCCGTCTACTAACGAATGGCACCATTTAGTTCTTACATACAATGGAACTTCAAATGAACGTGCTATTTATGTTGATGGAATTCTATCAAATTCTGAAAACGATGGACCAACTTTTAATACGCATTCCACAGACACAAACGGAACTCCTCTTCCGATAGTAATTGGTAATCAGAATGAGAATAACGGCACAAGAACAGACAACCTTTCTGCTGAAATGAGTATTGCCAAAATTAAGGTTTTCGATTACACGCTATCACTTAGTGAAATTGAGAAAAGCTATGATATTGATCGTGCTGAGTTTGGGAAAGGTGGTCCAAGAATATCCTCATTTAAAGCATCGGCAAATCCAATAAATGAGGGAGATTCCGTTATACTTTCTTGGGACATTAGTGGCGCAGAATCAATATCAATTAATGAAGACATTGGAGATGTTAGTGATGTAAATGAAATTGAAATTACCCCTGAAGAAACAACAAACTATACGATATCAGCAACAGATAGCGAGGGCACTACTAGCCAGCAAGAGTTAACCGTTTATATTATTGGACAAGCCAAAATGATCCACCAATGGACTTTTGATGAAGTTGGTGGTGCCGGCACAACCTTAATTGACTCCATAGGAGGAGAAAATGGTACAATAGTCGATTCAGGGACCAATGACGGATTTGTAGAAGAAGGTCGTGTCACACTGACAGGTGGAGGTAAAAATGACAGTGATTATGTAATGTTACCGTCAAACCTTCTTAGTCCCCTTAATAACGCAACTCTTGAAACTTGGTCCACTCAGCATTCAACCCAAAACTGGTCTAGGGTATTTAGCATTGGCTCATCACCTAGCAATGTCATGCACATGTCATTCACTAGAGGAACAAATATAAATCAAAATGAATTACGCTGGAATGCCCAATCAAATATGACCCTTCAAGATTTTGGAGGAACTCCAACGAACCCGATTGATGAACAGGTACACTGGGTGGTAACTATTAATGATGAAGGCGGCCAAAATGGTGAAACTCAGGTTACAGTCTATAAAAACGGTGAAGAGGTTAGAGCAGGGACTACAAACAATGATCTATCAGGACTTGCGGACAACGACATCTTTCTTGGTAGATCACAATGGGGAGACAACACCGCCAATGCATCATGGGATGAATTTAGAATTTATGACGGCATTCTGACATCAGACCAAATCACAAATAATTATCAAAATGGGCCAAACTTACCAACTGATTCAGATGAAGACGGCATCAGCGACGCCATCGAAAATCGCTACGATTTCCTTGATCCTGACAACCCAGACGATGCCAAACTCGACCAGGATGAAGACGGCCTGAGCAATGTTGATGAAATCTCTTTAGGGAGTGATCCCGAAAAACAAGATACAGATAATGATAAAATATCAGATGGAGATGAAGTTAAGAATAAAACCTCCCCAATTCTTGCAGATACTGATGGTGATTCATTAAATGACGGAGAAGAAATCGCATTGGGGACTAACCCCCTTGTTGTTGATAGCGATGGAGACAAGGTTGGTGATGGTGTTGAGGTAGAAAACGGGTCAAACCCTCTTGATCCGAGTAGCCTACCTAAACCGAAGCTACCTGAATTAATCCATCGATGGGCCTTTGACGAGTCTGGAGGAGAAGGCACTGTTTTAGTTGATTCAATTGGCGGTGCCGATGGAATAATCGAAGACGGCGGACCTAACAATGGATCAGTGGAAGATGGTAGAGTCACCTTACCAGGAGGCAGTCGCGGAAGTACTGACTTTGTTCGCTTACCTTCAAACCTACTGAGTTCTCTTAATAGTGCCACTATTGAAACATGGACAACTCAATACACCAGTCAAAACTGGTCTAGAGTATTTAGCGCCGGAAGTGCTACCAATAATGTCATGCATATGTCTTTTTCAAGGGGCACTAATACAAACCAAAACGAATTTCGATGGAATGCCCAAGCAAACATCACACTTCAGGATTTTGGCGGAACCCCAACAAATCCTTTTAATGAACAAGTTCACTGGGTTGTTACTGTAGACAATGAAAATGGTGCTGCAGATCAAACTAATATTATCATTTACAAGAATGGTGAACCTGTTAAATCAGGCGCCACTACCAATAAACTATCAGGTTTAAACGACACAGATTTCTTTCTCGGAAGATCACAATGGAACGATGCCGCGGCAAATGCATCATGGGAAGATTTTAGAATATATGATGGAGCAATGGATCCTTTAGCCGTTCAACTTAGTAATGCACAAGGACCTGATATTGCACCTGGACAATCTCCATTTGAAATTACCAACATTGAATACAATCCAAACACCCAAACTGCTAGTGTAACTTGGAATTCAAAACCTGGAAATCTTTATGCTATATGGGTTTCAGAGGATGGTACAGAATGGTCTGATATAGATGATGCATACCCATCACAGGGAGAACAAACGACATTCAACGAAATTGATTCTTCAAGTAAATATCTACTTATTAGGATCAGCGTTTCAGAGTAACGTTAGATAAATCAACAAACTTGGGCATTATTGTAAGATGAAAGCTCATCTATTGATGCAAGTATTTCGGTTTCATCCATATCATTAACTTCAATTTTTCTACCAATTTCAGGCACAAGGGTAATTGTCAATATACCACCAAGATGCTCACGAAACTCTTCAAGGCCTTGTAAAATCACTGAACGTCCAGCCTCAATCCTGGACAATTCAGGGTCATATATATTAAATCCAGTCGATCGAATTAGATTTAGTATTCTGTCGCAGTCATCCTTTGAGATAATTCCTACCCTTTTAGAGTATATTAAGTCAACAGCTAGACCTACAGCAACAGCTTCACCATGACCAATTCTAAAAGCACTTATTTGCTCAAGCTTATGTGCGACCCAGTGACCAAAATCAAGCGGCCTGGCAGAACCAAGTTCATAAGGATCTCCTGATGTTGAGATATGGTCAACATGTTCCTCCGCACTCCTTTGTATAACATACTCTAGTGCTGCCTGTTCAAGTTTGAAAAGTCTATCAGAAAGTTTTTCAATCTCGACGAAAAACTTTTTATTTCTTACTAATGCTACCTTTATAGCTTCGATAATTCCGGCTCTTCGTGATGTATCATCCAAAGATTCCAAAAAAGCGAAATCATTTATAACAGCAAATGGAACAGAGAATGAACCAACCCAATTCTTCTTACCAAAATAATTGATGCCATTTTTTACACCTACACCGCCATCACCTTGGCTCAGACTTGTCGTTGGAACTCGAACAAGACGAACGCCTCTGTGAGCAGTCGAAGCCGCAAAGCCTACCATGTCTAAAAAAGCACCACCACCAATCGCTAAAACATAAGAGTGTCTATCAATTGAATTTCTGTTCATCTTTTCCCAGATTTCTGGTATTAATGACCAATCATTTTTACATGCCTCTGCCCCTGGCAACACGAATGGAGAATCCACCAATTCAAGCTCTCCATCTTTCGCATTAAACCATGACTCAATTTCTCTAAGAAGATTCTGCTTTCCACCAACAACTCCACCATCAACGAATACTATAAATTTGGATGATTCAGATGATCCACTTTTTGAAACAACATCTGATAGAACGCTATTAACTGGAGAAAAAAGATCTCTTGTAAATTCAATCCTGTGAACCAATTCAAGATGTATTGTTCTTTCAAGCATTTCTATTAATTAGGGATCATCAAATTAATAGATAAAATGGAAAAAATCTAGAATTAGAAACAATTATATTAATTTAATATGATTATGTACCTGCAATTCTTCTCTGAAATAAAATTACCAAAGGAAGAAAAAAGACAAAAAATAACCCAGCATAACCACTGTCATGTGAAACCGCCATTGAATCAATCAAACACATACCAGCTATCAAAAAAGAGACTGTTTTTCCAATTCTTCCTGTTCCTCCTTTTTTGAGCACTCTAAAGCAATAAATTATCCAAAACAAAAACAACAATGAGGATATTAATACAGAAACATCAATTGAATCGCCCTTTAAGATTAAATACACAGACAAGCAAGATGGTAAATAAATTAAAACATAACCATATTTACTGGCATCAGTTTCTGAATCTTCTCCCCTCGCAACCAAAGTGATCCCGGCGGTATACAAACCAAGAACTATTGCCCAAGCCAGAACATGAAAACTATCACCAAAAGAATAACCTGCAACTAAGTATAACAACGTCCGGCATAATCCCATCACGTAAATGGCAGATGATGTTTTTTTGTGAATAATATTATATACAATAATGCTAACGAATAACGCCAATATCCATAGCAAAGAACTCTTTGAGAGCACTAAAAAAAATATACCGGAAACTAAAAGCCCAATCGTAAAAGCTGCACTAAATCCGACAGTTAATTTTGAACTTGCAATAGGTCTATCAGGTTTGTTTTTAATATCGTATTTGGCATCGACCACATCATTCATAGCCATCCCTCCTGAATAGAGTAGAGATGCACCAATAACAATTAGAGCTAAGTCCCAATTTATTATATTAGCGGACATTAAATAGCCAGCAGTACAGTTTGATATCACCGTTGGAAGATTTGATATCCTACAAAGCTCAAGGACAGCTTTCAATTTATAACGCCCGATCAAAACAATTTTAGCTCTCTTAGGGAGTTAAGCGTCCAATCATATTCAAGACTTAATTGATCAACTACGCTATTTGATTGCATTGAATTTGGTAACACCTCCCAAGTGTAAGTCTCCATTTCTAAATGTTTACACATTTCAGGGTCGGAAGACAAAACACTTAGAGTATCTTTGATATGGTCTCGGGTGTCATCAAATAACGAATCAGGACTTGCATGTAAGGGAATGTGGAAGTGAACCCTCCATTCATCATCATTACAATTACCTTTCAAAAAATTTTCAATAGCGTCTGGAAGATCTTTAAAACGTATAAGGTCACCATTTTGTAGTCTGGCAATAACTTGATGAAGGTATACATCATCTTGATATTCTTTAAGAGAATCTACAGTTTGTTGATTTGGTTTTAGTTTAAGAGCGGAACTCAAATGTATTTTACTTATTTTAATATTGTTATTTTTCAGCAACAACAATGACTCCTTGGCATTTTCATACTCAATAGCTAGATGGCATGTGTCATAATTAACACCGATTACATTATCAAATTCATCTCCGTGAATATTTCGAAATCTTTTAAAAAAACTTAAGGTTTCTGGTGTGTTCTCAAACCAACCCAATGGTTCAGGTTCTAACCCAAGATGCAAGTCTTTACCCGTTTTTTCAATGAGATCATTGATGTGCTTTCCACATCTAGCTAGATTTTCAATAATGACATTACCTTGTCGGATGTCATCTTGAATAAATTCTTTAAATGATCCTGGCAGAGTACTTACACTACCACTCATTCCACTCGGAAGTATTTTTGCAAGAATATCAAATAAAAGGTTTGTGTATTCAACTCTGCTATCAAACGTCCAATCGGGGCTATAAACCTGTTCTTTCACTCTCGACCCATGAAATTGTCCGTAAGGAAATCCGTTAATTGAAAAAATGTAACAGTTGTTATGATCTAACCATTTAATGAATTCATCGAGGTTACCAGAACCTGTTTCAGAAAGTTCCAAAGCAGCCTTATAACCAAGACGCAAGCCAATAGCAAACGGATCACTCTGTGAAACCTTTTCCTTCACCTTAAGTGTGTATTCATTTAAACCATGAAAGGTTTCATTCCAACCCTCACCTCTATGGATATTGGTACAATAAGCTAGATGGATTCCATTTTTTATCTGCATTGCAGTATTACTTTAAGTCTAATAAAAAAACAAAATTCAATGTAATTTAAACTTTCCAGACTGAGACATAAATTGAACAGGATTCTTATAAACTATCTTATCGATATATTCATCATCATAACCTCTTCTTCTCATCTCGAGTGCAGCCTTTGGAACTGACAACGGATCACTTATCCCCCAATCACATGCACTATTAAGCCAAACATTTTCATCTCCAAACATTTCCAACATATCAATTGCTCTGTTGTGCGTCACTTTTGATTCTGGATATAATGTCATTCCAGCCCAATATCCGTTACTCAAAACTATGTTAGCGGTATGTTCTTCAACGTGATCAATTATCACCTTTGAAGGATCAATTTTTGACTGATTATTCAAGGCATCAACAATCAACTTTGTACCCTTTAGCTTGTCCTCTAGATGCGGTGTATGAACAAGGATCATCTGATCGTGATCAGCGGCAAGTTGGATATGTTCTTCCAAAATCAAAAGCTCATTTTTTGAATTCTTATTTAACCCAATTTCTCCTATCCCAAGAACATTATCAGCAGGGATAAAATTGGGAATAATAGAAATAACCTCTCTTGCTAGACCTACATCCTCAGCTTCTTTGGGATTAATGCATAACCAACAATAATGATCTATACAAAACTTGGCTGCTCTTTTTGGCTCATATTCAGTAATTTGCCGAAAATAATCATAAAACCCATCCCCTGAAGATCTATCGAAGCCTGCCCAAAAAGCAGGCTCATTCACTGCCTTACATCCTGCATATGCCAATGCTTCATAGTCAGAAGTTGTTCTACTAACCATATGAGCGTGAGGTTCAATATATCTCATACAACAATATTATTGATTGTTTGGTTTGGGAGCACCAAATGCTCCTTGTATATCAGCTTTATCAATTGGCTCTACACTATGATCACTTAATTTACTAAGAATTCTACCAACTCGACCAACCTCATCTGTTTGCAGTTCATTGATTGCATCCTTTAATGCGTGAAATCTATAGTCATCAGTCTGCTCATGTCTCTGAATACGATCTAAGAATGCAGCCACATCGATAAGTTTAATTCTGGCATCCATAAAGCCATGGTCAACTAAGTTTGTTTTTTTCACTGAAGTAATTATTTTAAATTATATTAACTCAGAGAATTGATGAGGCAAGCTAACTGTAAGAAGTAACTATATTCTTTTTTTAAGAGTCATTAAATACTCAACAAGGTCAACTAATTCTTGTTTAGACATTGAGTCAACAAGCCCCTCAGGCATTAGAGATCCATTAATCGGCACCTTCGAAATAATATCAGATTTATTTGTTGTCACTGTCACACCTCCAGGAACCTTCATGACCAATTCATTAGCACTCTCACTAGTGATATAACCTATAAGAGTTAATCCCGTTTTAGTCTTTACACTATACCCTTCAAAACCAAAACTAATCGCCTGATTGGGTTCAATTATTGATAAATACATCGCTTCTCTGGCCAACTTGTCTCCTATTTCTGTTAAAGCGGGTCCAAAATCAATTCCTACATCTCCAGCCTTATGACATGTAAAACAAAACTTTGTATATGCTGTTTTACCACTCTCTACATTGCCACGAACTTTTACCAAGCTTGCAATATTGTATGACTTTTTATTTTCATTATTTTCAGAATTTTGTCCTAAAGCCATTTTTCTTACCTCTGGGTCAGCAGATGTCGCTAAAACTTTTAATGTCTTTTCAACAACTGATGAAGGTAGTTTTTTTCTCTTTAATAAATTTAATAGCTCGGCTTGCCCAAGAGCACTTTTGGTTAACGCATCTGAGGCTGCGTTAGCGTCAGAAGTTGACATGCCTTGAACCAGTTCAGATAAAACTTGAACCGTTATTGGAGAATTCACAGTGCCAATAGCACGAATGAAATTTATTCTAGATTCACCCTTCTCTTTTAACAGTTTAGACATCCACTCGTTACCACCAAGCCTAACGAGAAGACTGACTGCTTCATTGTTAACATTCTCAGCAGTCGATAAGTTTGCTAGATTCGAAAGTTGATCTCTTATTGAAAATTTATCGATTAATGTAAAGTATTCACCTATTCCAATATTCTTATTTAGGTATCGAGTTATTGAACCCTTAACTTTATCAGAACTATTCTCATAGTTAAAGGACTTGAGCTTTAACACTGTTTGAACTATCAGCTCATCCCTTGCCTCATCCGCAAAAGTTGAAGGCATCAATATAAAGGTACTAACAATAAAAAATCTTATCATTAAACAAATTTCTTATTCTAATAAAATGCTTTGTAGTGCTGCATCCTTTTCAGGCCCCTCATGAAAATCAAATGCCCTCATATATCTAGGTTTATCTTCATCAGTAGTACCAGAATTTTTAAGAATTTTTGCCAATAGAGCGGGCGCCTTTTTACTTCTAGATCTCCAAACAATATCTTTCCCAGCCTTTGTGTTCCAGTCACCACCAGAATCGATCCATGCCTGAAAACATTCATCCCATTTACCATGAGCACCAATGCCAAGGGCTTCTAAATACCATCGGTCATTTCCATCATGCTGAAGCGCTAATCTAGCCCATAACTTTGATGAAGCTTCTCCGTCAATTTCTCTTAATGCAATCGCACATTCACGCCTTACTTGAGAACTTCTATCATTTGCAAGTTTGCTAATCACACCCAAGACATCTTGATTGAGCTGTCTCGCTAAGCGAATGGCAACAATTCTCAAATCAGAATCTAAATCACTGATGATTTTACCTATTACTTTGTTTCCTGCACCGGGCATTTTGCCTAAACACCATGCTGCACGAGCTCTATTAACCTTGTCCTTATCAGACATCATCTTCATCAAAGACTCTTCAGTTTTTTTAGAGCCCATCGAATGCAGTGCTTGCCAAGCCAAATAACGGCTCTCTAGGTCTGGTGATTTCAATGCTTTAATTGCCCCATCGACACTGTTGAAATTTCTTTTTTCAAATTTATATCCATCATGCCCTTCTGGGGTTAATCGGAATATCCTTCCACGCTCAAGATCTCTCATGCCATGCCCTCCAACACCTGGATCATACCAATCTGCGACAAAGAGCGACCCATCAGGTCCGACTGCAACATCGCTTGGTCTGTACCAACGATCTCCACCTCCGCTTAGAAGTGGCAACATGGTTGCCTCGTAGCCTGCACCAGAATTCTTTCTAGGGTAAGCTCTACATACGTTAGGGCCTGCATCACAGTGTATTACCTGATTTATTAGATGAGGAAACATTTTACCCTCATAAACAACAATGCCGGTTGGAGAACCCGCACCTGTTTGTAATAAATTGGGTATAACACCTGGGTCATTGAGGTGCCAGTGACGAAGTGGAATTTCTTTTTCGATATTGGTCCTTTTGTCACGCCATCCTCTACCATTAATTTCATCTCTATATCCATAGTTACCATATTCCATCACAAAATTAATTCTCACTCCCCTATTGCCATCATCATCATTATCAGACTGCCAGATACTACCAAATGAATCAACAGAGGCTTCCCAATTATTCCTAAAATTCCAACCTAGAGTTTCAACATTTGATCCATCAAGATCACACCTGAAAACCATTCCCTGCTGATAAGGCTTACGATGGTCTCGGATTTCATTTCCCGCCTTATCGATTATAATTTTATCGTCTGGAGTTTTAAGCCCTCTAGAAGCATTACCGAAATTAAAATATAATTTTCCGTCAGGTCCAAAGCAAAAAGCATGAATACCATGGTCATGTTGTTTTCCTCCAATAACGTTAAACAGAACCTTTTTTTCATCGGGCTTATCATCTCCATTATTATCCGTGAACAAAAGAACCTGCTCACCTGCAGAAACTATTACCTTGTTCCCTAATACACATACACCATGAGGAGAATCAATGTCTCTACCTTGGTAAAAAGTTTTTACAGTGTCAGCAAGACCGTCACTATTAGTATCCTCTAATATAATTATGCGATCACCCTCAGCACGCTTTCCATTATGGCCTCTGTAGTTTACAATCTCTGCTACCCAAACTCTGCCTCTATGGTCAACATCAATACTCGCAGGACTTAACATCATTGGCTCCGATGCAAATAACTCTGCCTGCATGCCGTCTGCCACTTCAAGCAATTCCAAAGATTCCTTTGGCTCTAAACCACTTGAAGGGCCGCTTTTACGAGACGCGATCTTTGGTTTTTCAGTGAACACTTGAAACCGAACACTGCACGCACCATTTTGATCGCTTCCTCCATTATCAAGTCCACATGTTGCTTTAAAACGTTCTGTCCCCTTTGGGAGGTCATACTCAAGAACCGAGTTAGCGTGAACGCCAATCCCGTAATTTACTTCTTTACCGTTGATCCTTAAAGGCCCTCCCCCTGCATTCTTGCCAACTCGTGCCTCTCCCCAATCAACTCTTGCAGACTTCCATTTTAGATCCGTCAGCTTCAATTCTTTTCCCTTAACAACAATACGGGGCTCAGCCCAATCTGCCCAATCTGCTGTATAACCATCACCAGCATCATCAACCACTAGAAATAATTTATCAGCACCAGTAACATCCACATCCACATCTACAGAGTGGCCTGGTGTGTTCTCTGTGATTATCTTGCTGGAAAATTTCGCATTTATTTTTTTTGATTTTAATTTGCTTACTTCCTTTTTTTTATTTCCAGGTTTTTTGAAATCTTGGTTGGCGTCTAACTCGGCTTCGTTAGGTTTGTGCGTCACTAAACCGTTGTTTGGAACGTCTAGACCTGCAGTCCAAGCTACTGCATTTAGAACAAGTTTTCTAAATCCGTCGTCTGCGAAATTAGAATGAAAATGAGCTCCAGTAAAACCAACACCTCGTCCACCATCACTTCTCTCAACAGACCAACAAAGAGTTTCCGCCCTACCCGAAGCATCGACGATATGTTTTTTGGGCCCTCTAGGCCAACTGCTCTTACCTGACCTTGCCTGATCATCAGGTATGGCCTGTAAAATGTTAGTAACCCCTTTTTTTCCCTCCCTGAACCTCATGTTAAAGTACCACTCATCCTTGACCTTAAAGTCAACAACCCCATTACTGATTGGATGGTTCCGATTTAATTTAGATTCTGCTACCCAATGAGGATTGATAGACCAACCGGTTTCATAATACCCTCCAATCCATTCCTGTAACGCTTTACCCGATCGACCGACAGGCACCTCAACTGCATAATGCATACACATTAATCCACATCCTCTATCGATTTCTTTCTTAACTTGATCCAAACGTTTATTTATTGGGTGACCACCACCACCGTCCATGAACAAGATGATAGCATCAGCCCCCACGAAAGGATTTTCGATTTTGGGCCATCCATTTTTATGAACAACGGTTTCAATCTTACTGCCCAGAGCTTCCTTGAGATGAGCTTCCATGAGTAAAGACCCTGCATTAAATTCATGAGCTCCCCAGCCATGGCTTTTGTTTCCAGCAATGAAAACAATTTTCGCCGTATCTTTGGAATAAGTTATTTCTATTAGTGTTAGGCTTAATGCGAATAATAAAAATCTATAAGTATGTTTAATAAGCATGGAGTATAGGTATTTTTGAAGTGAAATTTACGATGTTGTCGTAAATGCCATTGTAACAAATGCTACAGTAAAAATAAAAGCCAAAAGAAAAAAGGATACTGCTGCTGGGACATGAAAGAAACCTTTTTTACTAGATCGATAACAACTTAATCCAACAGTTATCACTGCACATTCAATTGCATAAACAATGTATAACCACCTCATAATACCACTAGTGAATCCATAACTGTGCAAACCTGTTTCGAGTTGGTTAACATGCCACCAAGAAAAAACTGTGATTACTAATATTAAAACTGCAATTACATTCATTCCAAGATCCTTAATGTAGCCACCCATCCGAGCATGCAGCATTATCAATGCGCCCAAGCAAATCATTAGGGCACCATTTTCCTTAGGATCCCACCCCCAAAACCTTCCCCAACTGTCGTTGGCCCAAACCC
>NZSO01000002.1 GCA_002696885.1 Verrucomicrobiales bacterium
ATGCTTCTGGGGAAATGAAATCTTTCAGAATCTCCATTTAATGCCAGTTGTTCCACTTCTGGGCCCCCGGGATAAGGCAAACCAAGCATTTTTCCAACTTTGTCAAAAGCCTCTCCAGCAGCATCATCAACAGAACTTCCTATGATCTGATAATCATTGAATTTCTGAACCTTGATCAGAAGCGTGTGCCCTCCGCTGACGATCATTGATATGTGAGGTTGAATTTGAGCCTCAAGAAAAGGTGAACAGAGGTGACCTTCCATATGGTTGACTGCAATGAAAGGTTTTTGGTTTGTAAGTGCAAAAGACTTGGCTGCAGTGTTGCCAATTAATAATGAGCTTGATAGTCCAGGTCCTGCCGTAGCGGCAAAAGCTTCAATGTCGTTGAATGAAACGCCCGCAGAATGCAGGGCATTTTCAACTGTTGGCTTTAACAACGTTAAGTGATTTCGAGAGGCAAGTTCTGGAACAACTCCACCATAAGGTTGATGTTCTTTTGCCTGAGAGGATACAATATTTGATAGGAGTTTGGCGGGAGGTGATAAAACTGCGGCAGCCGTTTCATCACAAGAGCTTTCTAGGGCAAGTATCATGAAAAATGAATCCTTATATTCTCAATTATCGTGTACTAACCCTAAGGCGAGCAAATTGTTTATTAGCTGAATCCACTGAAAGAGGTTGAGATTTCCATGACAGTTCACTCTTATTAGAGGGATCAATAGAATCAGATAAAAATTCTCCCTCATTCCAATCTTTCAGATTTGTTGAAAATTCTACTGATACTCTCACGTCATCAGCGCCTAGGTTTCGAGATATAGAGCAAACAAGAGAAGTGGTATTATCATTAATGTCTTTTGTTATTTTGTATCTAATTGTTTGCTCAGTAGCTGACTGAATCGCGTAACTCAAGAGATCTTCTCCTTCGAATGGAGATGCATCTGTCGATCCAGGATTACCATTGTGAGACACGCTGGGCCTCCAGTTTGAAGCCTCTTCAGGATCTGTTTTTTTTGTTGGAGCTATTCTAACTAGGCTTGGGCCATTGCCATCTGGAGACTTGAACCATGGTGCTTTATCATTATATCGAAAACTTTCAATGATATCTCCTTTAGAATCAATGAGAGTTATTCTTTCTCCTCCATTGTCTAGCTGTCCATCATAATCAGAAGGTGTTAAGACTAATCTTTGTAAAGGTCCTAGCCTGTCATTGTCCTTAAACTTATAACTAATACCGCTAGAAAATTGTACGCCGGATAATTCGATTGATTCGTTAGAAATATTCATCAGCTCGATAAATTCATCTTCTTCAGAATTGCCTATCGGGTTATACAATAATTCGGAAACCACAAGATTACCTGACTTAGCAGGTGAACCTACAATAAAATTTGCTTCATTAATGGCTGACCATTCGCCATCGTTTAGAATTCTAGATTTTATCTTGCCGCTCGATGATAGATTGATTGGTGCAGAATAAGCAAATGCACTCTCAGAAATGCCAACAGAAGTTTTAGTTCCATATGTGAGCATTGGCGAAATTAAAAAATCACTTCCAGATCTCGAGGTGTTCATTCCTTGAATAGCAAGCATATTTCTGCCAGTCAAGAGTTCCGGAACCATGCTTGTGATGTCTATGGACTCATATTCAGCTGCGAGTTGATCAGGATGAGACTTCGTTGCTCTTGAATTCCACAAAAGAGGATCAGGGTTGTTCTTTCCCGCGACAAATTTTCCATTTATAAATGCAGCGAAACCGTCATCATATTTCATGTAAAGTTTGAGAGAGGCAATTTGAGTTAATGTCTCTTTGTCAGGTATTTCAAATGGGAGGCGAATCAGGCATGATGAATTCTTGCCTCTCATTTCAAGAATGGGATAATTGATAATCGATTCAAAATCGCCGGCTATACGTTCAAAGCCGATGCCAGTCTGACCGGTTCCCCAAGATGAGTCATCAAAATTGATATCGGTCCAACTGAGTCCAAGCTCATTATCTTCTGATTGTATAAGAACTTTTGCAGAAGTTTTTTCTTCTATCAAAATAATGTCATTAGTTTCAATGGCTGGTGTGCGTGGATCACTTCCATCAAGAGTGTAGAAAATTGTGCCTTCATTGTTTGGATTATCAATTGTTAATGAATAATTAGGAGGAACTTCTCCGCCATGTTGCGAATAATCAGGAGCTTCAATGCTTGGGTATAATCCCCGTGAACGAAATTGATTGATGGCAATTGGATGACGTTTTGAAAACCATTGTTCATATTCTCTTTTTAATGACCTTTCCCAATCACTCAGATTAAGAGGGGGTTCCTTCCTTAAGTCACCCCATCTTGCGCTCTCAGCTTTTAATGCACTTCGAATTCCGTCAGCCCTTTTTCGCCACAAATCTTCTGAAATTTTTGGTGTCAATGCACCATCATTAAATAAGTGTAGTCGAACACGGTCAGCAAAAAGAATTTTATATTCTTTATTTTTTGTCAAAGCGTTATGAATTGAAGTTGGCGCTCTAGGGTTATTTTTATTTGTTACGTCGATTGTTACACTGGCAGCCCCTACGTTTAGTCCTGCCCTTTCTGAATCATGACAAAAAAACATGAATTTTCCGGGCGGATTTGTTCTGCGCATGGCTCTTACATTATTTTGATCCCAGTCATTGTTACCCGCCTGAAAGTTTAAAATAATATAATCAATAAATGAGTTAAGATCGAGATACTCTTTAACCTGCTCCATATTACCTTGCGAAGCTGCATTCAAGACGGCCAGCCAACTGTCATGAATTCCTTTTCGAGTTTCCTCGTCAGTGCCATTAATTATTTCTATTCTATTCCCAGCTACTACGCGAAAACCTTCCCAATCTTCTTTGTTTCCACCAAATCTTTCAGCACTCCATTCTTCTTCAATTCTCTCAAATAAGTGATGCATGCCCCAGTAAAGGCCATTGAAATAAACATGAACTTCTCTTTGTAGTGCTTCAGGATATCCCATGAGTTCATGGGCATCCCTAAACCATTGGTCTCTAATGTACATAGCATTTTCGTAAACACTTCTGTGGGGGTGAATCCATGAATTTCCGTTTCCTCCTCTTAAGATAAATGAATTGAAACGTTCAGTTTCCGCGTTTTTACCAAATAGGGGATAATTGAGAGTGCCTTCTCCATAATCATCACGAAAGATGACTCTTAGATTGTGCTTCGGTCTAGACACCAACCTTGATGCGTTACCGTTCATTCTTAGTCCTGCATTTTCTTGTGAGTTAGGAGAATTTTCGAAATTGAGAAATTCCAGAGAAATTTCTCTCTCTGAATCTGGACCAGAATCCTTCGGGTTTACTTGAATCCCGGATTTCGAGTCAAAAAGATTATCCTTATTTGTGACGATTGAGATGGTCGGCAAACTTAGTAATGATTCCTTGAGTTCATCTCTTGAATATAATTTACCAACAACATTGGGATCCATTTCATAATCTCCTTCAATGGATTGACCGTTTCGAGCAATCCAAGGGAATGGATAGCCCTCTGGTCTTTTAGGTTGATCGAGAACGTTCTCCAAAAAAAGGTATGTTTGAGTATCAATATTGGAAGGCATTAAACCTTCTTTGAAAGCAGCTGCACGTAGTGGTGTTGTTTTGTTTATGCTAACTACTGCTTGAGTTTCTTGATTGGAATCAATGGGAGTGACTTTGATGCCATTTTCAAGAGTTGGTTTACTTCCGTCTGTTGTATAAATTATTGTAGCCCCATTAGTTTTGCTGCTAATAGTGACATTGAAAGGGTTTTGGTAAAATCCTCTATCATTAGAGAATTTTGTGTCGGCGACTTTTCCAGTATAGAGGACTGTGGCGTTAGGATTTTTGGGTGTTATTTCTGCGAAATAGCCTTCTATTTTTTCCTCAAAATTATAGCCGTATGAAATATCTTTGTATTGATTAGGATACTTGGGGCTAAATTCTGAAACGGGAAGTCCATCGAAAGTCAGTGCGAGATATTCCCCACTTGAAGAAAGAGAAAAATTTGCATGTGAGGAACTGATTTCATTGATTCTGTCTTTTCCCGATGCGAAGACTAAAAAATAATCGTTAGCAGGTATCACCTCATTGGGTAATTTCCACTTTTTTAGATTATCTTCTTCATCGGTTAAATAATACCCCTCTAATGAAATTGGTTTTTCTGAGGTATTTAATAATTCTATCCAATCCGATGGATCGTCGTCCTCATCCAATAAGCTACCATTATTGTTCGTAACGAATTCTGAAATTATAAGCTTTGAATGGACTCTTTCTGTTTGAAGGAAAAAAAATAGATAGCCAATTATTGTTAAATTTTTAATCATTGGGGATAGGAAACTCTATACTATTGCTTTGTTTAATCGAGAAACTTAGTGCTAAATTAATTTCATAAATAAAGTAATATGTGAATACAGATGTTCAAAATAAGATTAATTCTAATGAATTGTATATCTCGTTCGTTGTATTATAAACACTCATCAACAAACCTTTATGAAACTCTTAATTTTATTTGTAGTAAATTTAACCTTTTTCTCTTTTTATCATTCGGTTGTATTTGGTGATGATTTTAAAAGAGACTATGTAAATCTTGCGAAACTAACGCCTGAAGAGGAAAAAACAGTCATCAAACTTGCTTATGAGTGTGGCCTTAAGGAGCCAGTTTATAGAATATCAACACACAATATGTACCCTAGCCCTTTTAAAGGAATACGCATCGAGGGACATGAAAAAATTGATGGCCGTCAAGTGACGACTCAGATTTTAAGTGTTAGTAAAAGTGATTGGTTAGAACCGGAGGCAAAACCAAGAAAAGGTCAAATTCGAATAGGTAATTTTTGGGCTGGAAAGCCATATACCCAAAAGAAAACTATTCTCAACGTTAAGGGAAAAAAATATAGAGCCAATTCAATACAAGGACTAAGTCCTGAGGAATGTGAAACGATTCTTGGTTCTTTTTTGGGTGCTAAATTTAAATTAGGACCAAATGTTAAAGCCAAAGAGAAATTACTTAAGCAGATAGATTGGACCAAACCGAGCGGATTTTATAAAAGGGGAGATTCAATATCTGTGGGGTTTTTACATAAATCCAAGGACTCTGGTTTTTTTGATTTGCAAATTGTCAAGATGGACAGAGATATAACGATACAAGAAATATTTCAGGCAATACCCTAAAAACTTTATTTTTTTATTCTTAAGGTTGGCTTAAGCCAAGGTGTTGGAGGAATTTTATTAGGTTTATCTTGAGCCCATTTCGGTTCAGGGAACCATCTAATTGATGAATATCTTGGATAAGTTTCAAATATGTCTCCGTTTGCGTTCTCCCTTGGGTCTTTTGTTTTAACTAAATAATCGGTTAATTGATCAGAAAGTTTTTTTTGTATGACTTTATATTCTGGTTTTCCTACTAGATCGTTAATGCAACCAGGGTCCTCGCTAACTTTGAATAACTGTTCAAAGTTTCGTTTGCTGACTGCAAGTTGAAAGTATTTAGAAACTTTTAAATCTGCTCTGCCTTGAATCAAATAATCCAATGTAGGGCATGCATCAATGTCGTGATAACCATTATGCATGGGGCCTAGTTCAGAATCGGGTCCACCTCTCTTCTTCTGGCCCGGACCTGCTGGCCATCTCTCTGGTTTATAGTTTCTAATTAACAGAAATTGATTCGTTCTAATACAGCGTTGAGGGTAACCTAGTGTGTTAAATCGCGACGATGAGTGTCTCTCCCTTCCGGCGTAAATTATTTGTTCATCATTAGATGTCTTTGTTGTTTGATTGTTTGTGATTAATTTAAGAAAACTTTTTCCGGATATGGGGTATTCTTTCTCAGCTTGAATGCCAAAAGCTTCATGAATAGTTGCAGATAAATCAACGAGTCCCAGAAGATTTCCAATAGTTTGATTACCCGGGATCTTTTTTTTCCAGCTAATAGCAAGTGGCATATGGATACCGAATTCTGTGCAATTAGCTTTTGCATAAGGAAATGCCATGCCGTTATCGCTGGTTACAATAATCATTGTATTATCGGTCATTTTTTCCTGACTCAATATGTCTAAGAATTTTCCACAATCATTGTCAAACCGCTCCACCTCAAAGGCATAATCCAAAAGATCATTTCGAATTTCTGGAGAATCTGGTAAGAATGTTGGGACTTCGGCGTCGTTAAGTTTTTTCCCAGATTCCAAACCACTTCCCTTTTTGAAAGCTCGATGAGGATCTGATGATCCAAACCAAAAGGCAAACGGCTTGTCCTTTGGTTTCGCTTTTATAAAATTTTTGAATGCTTGAGAATAGTTTCCTTTTTTTGTTCCGTAGATTGGGCCCGCAGGGTTTTCATTTCGATTGCTTATTTTCCAATTTCCAGGCCCCCATCCTTTACCCGTATAACCAGTGTGATAACCTTTAAGTTTGAGGTGTTCCATAAAGGTTAAATACTTGGATGGAAAAGAGGAGGCATGAGTACCTGCTTCCTCAATCTGCCATATATGTCTACCCGTTAGGAATGCTGCTCGAGATGGGCTGCAACCTGGAGCCGCGCAAAATGCATTTGTGAATAATGCTCCTTCTTTTGCAACTTTATCAAAGTTAGGAGTGGAGACCATTTTTGAACCGTAAGCAGATGCATGAGGAAAGGATTGATCATCACTCATCATTATCAAAAGATTAGGTCGATCTGAGCCAGCCAAGACTTTTAATGCTAGTAATAATTTTAAGATAATTAATGTTAAAAATTGTATCATTTCACGAGTTTTCCAATTAATTAGCATATAAGAACGTATTTTTGATGCATCAATAATATGTTCATTTTTTTATTATTGTATAAACTATTAGTCACTTTAATACCGTATTATTTTTGTGAAGTTTTTATTCTTACTTTCAATCATGTTGGCTCCTTTTTTTGCGTTAGCACAAGAGGTGGATTTCAATCGTGATGTTAGACCAATTCTTTCTCAGAATTGTTATGTTTGTCATGGGCCTGACAAGGAGCACAGGAAAGCGAAATTGAGATTAGACACTGAAGAAGGTTTTAAAAAAGTTTTTTCAAAGGATAATCCAAAAGATAGTGAAATTATTTATCGCATCACCTCTCATGACCCGGATGAAATAATGCCAACTCCAGAAAGTGGTCAATCATTGAGTGATGAAGAAATAAAAATTTTAACTCAATGGGTTAGCGAGGGGGGAAAGTATTCAAAACCTTGGGCTTACAAAAAACCTGCTTGGAAGCCAGTTAACGATGAGGCTAATCCATGGGCTTACAATTGGATCGATACCCTACTTTTAGACCATTGGTCTAAGTTAGGTATTAAGCCTGCGCAAGACGCAGACAAAGTAACATTGATCAGACGATTGTCTTTTGATTTAACCGGGTTGCCTCCCGACTCTCAAACAGTCCAAAAATACTTATCTGCAACGAATTCAGAGGAGGCTTATTTGAAAATAGTTAAGCAATTTTTAGACTCTGACCATTACGGAGAGAGGATGGCTATGTACTGGCTTGATCTTGTGCGCTTTGCAGACACTGTTGGTTATCATGGAGATCAGGATCACAACATCAGTCCCTACAGAGATTATGTTATGGAGGCATTTAATCAAAATATGCCTTTTGATCAGTTTACACGAGAGCAGTTGGCAGGAGACTTATTGGAGAATCCTTCGATAGATCAAAAGATAGCAACAGGATATAATAGATTACTTCAAACTTCTCATGAAGGTGGTGTGCAGCCTCGTGAGTATTTGGCGATTTATGCTGCTGATAGAATACGAAATGTTTCAGGGGTTTGGATGGGAGCCACAGTTGGGTGTGCTCAGTGCCATGATCACAAATATGACCCTTACACCGCCAAAGATTTTTACTCGATGTCTGCCTTTTTTGCAGACATTGATGAAGAACAACATTTCAAAGTGGGCTCCAATGCTCTTCCAACTAAGAGGCCTCCAGAGATACCGGTTTTAAGTTATAGAGATCGTGAAGAATTAAAGAGGCTTGAAGCTGTAAATCCAAAAACTGATGAGATAGCTGAGAAAATTAAAGCAATCAAAACGAAGGAAAGACTTACAATGGTCACTCAAAGTGTTAAACCCCGTGTGACACGTGTTTTGCCAAGAGGTGATTGGCTTGATGACAGTGGAGAAATAGTGGAACCAGCGGTGCCAGCTTTCTTAGGGAACCTGAGCGTTACTGACAGAAGGGCAAATCGGTTAGACTTTGCCAATTGGCTTGTGGATGTCGACAATGGCGTTGGAGGTTTAACTTCTAGAGTTTTTGTCAATAGGCTTTGGTATCTCATGTTTGGAGAAGGTATTTCACCAAGTTTGGACGATTTTGGAGGTCAAGGTACGCCTCCTACAATTCCAAACCTTCTAGATAATCTCTCTGTGGAATTTTATAAGAACGGTTGGGACGTAAAGGGTTTGATAAAATTGATCGTAACAAGTCACGCATACAAATTAAGTTCAAATTCAAATTCTAAAACCAAGTCATTGGATCCTTTAAATCATAATTTTTCTCATCAATCTAGGCACAGGCTGCCGGCAGAGATGATTCGAGATAATATCCTTGAAAGTAGTGGTTTGTTATTTAAAGAGTACGGTGGTCCTAGTGTTAAACCTTTTCAGCCAAAAGGTTATTATAAGCATCTAAACTTTCCAAAAAGAGAGTATAAGGCTCATACTGATAAGCGCCGACTGAAGAGGTCTATATACATTCATTGGCAACGACAATTCTTACACCCGATGCTACTGGCAATGGATGCTTCAACCAGAGAAGAATGTGTTGCTAAGAGATCCAAATCGAATAGCCCAATAGCGGCTATGGTTTTACTAAATGATCCTAGTTTCTATGAGGCGGCTGAAGAGTTTGCCAAAATAATAATAAAAAGTGCTCAGACTAATGATCAAAGAATAAACATCGCTTTTCAAAAAGCTCTCTCTAGGAAACCGGATGATGTTGAAAGAAATATTATCAATAAACTAATTAAAGACATCACACAGGAATCCAAAAATCATGATGACGATAAGGAGTTGTTCTGCTGGACTTCAGTCGCAAGAGTCATTTTTAATTTCTCCGAATTTAATACTAGAAACTAATAAGCATGAAACATCTTAATGAAACGCTTTCAGTTCAACGCAGAAGTTTTCTTAAAAACTCTGGTCTTGGTTTAGGTGCAGCGGCTTTAAATTCAATGCTTCTTAATGATTCGTCTGGATCTAGTCCAGGCGTATCTGGTTTACCTGATATACCATTCAAGGCAAAGAGAGTGATTTTTTTATGCATGGCTGGTGGACCCTCTCACTTAGAGACTTTTGACTACAAACCAAAACTCGATGAATTGCATGGTAAACCTATGCCTGAGTCTTTTACAAAAGGTCAGCCCATTGCCCAGCTTAGAGGTCAACAACTGAAGGTTCAGGGGCACATGACAAAATTTAATAGACATGGAAAAAGTGGTCAACTTATCAGTGATTATCTACCATGGACCGCTAAAATGGCTGATGATATTTGTATCGTCAATTCGATGTTAACCGAACAAATTAATCACGACCCCGCTCATACTTTTATGAATACAGGCACTGCGATTTCAGGGCGACCTTCGATGGGTTCTTGGATCAACTATGGATTGGGGAGTGAGTCGGATAATTTGCCTGGATTTGTTGTTTTAACAAGCGTAGGGGGTCGAAACCCTCAACCAATAGCTTCAAGACAATGGGCCTCGGGCTTTTTGCCAGGGCGATTTCAGGGGGTTGAATTTAGTTCCACTGGAGATCCGGTTAATTATTTGAACAATCCTGGCAATGTGACAAAAAAGAGCCAGCGACATGTTGTTGATGCCATCAAGGCTCTTGATGAAAGAAGAAACAAAATCCTCAATGAAGATGATATACTCACGAGAATTTCGGCCTACGAGATGGCATTTAGAATGCAAGCTTCAGTTCCTGAGTTGATGGATTTTTCTAACGAGCCTCGTCACGTACTCGATATGTATGGAGCCAAACAGGGAGACGGTACATATGCCACTAACTGTTTATTGGCTAGGAGGCTTGCTGAGAGAGGCTGTCGTTTTATTCATTTATACCATAGAGGATGGGACCATCATGGCGGTCTTGAGAAATACATGGACATATGCTGTGGATTAACTGACAAGCCAACCTGGGCTCTTCTTAATGATCTTAAGCAGCGAGATATGCTAAAAGATACCCTCATAGTTTGGGGTGGCGAATTTGGTAGGACACCTATGTTCCAAGGTAAAGGAGGGGCAGGTAGAGATCATCATATGAAAGGTTTTTCAATGTGGCTTGCAGGTGGAGGAATTAAAGGAGGAACAACTTATGGAGCGACTGATGAGCTTGGTTATAATTCTGTTGAGAACGTCGTTCACATTCGCGACCTTCATGCCACAATGCTTCATCTCATGGGAATTGACCATAAAAAATTCACCTATCAGTACCAGGGACTTGATACCCGATTGACGGGTGTTGAAGAGGCAAAGGTCATCAAAGATATAATCCTCTAGCCTTATCAAAATTTATTTTATTTTTTTTTAGGAGTGTTCTTTTTCTCTCCTAGCAATTCCTTTTAATAACCTTCCAAGAATGTCTGCACCTGTAATGATTCTTTTATCATTCTCATTCCAATAGATGACAACGTCTTGATCAATAATATCATCTTCTCTATCGTCAGCTTCTACAACGAATTCACTTAACACAGTGTCTAGAGTGGCATTTGAATCATCAACTACTACAGGTCTGTGACAATAATCATAAATGTCTGCTTTGGATTCATTTACCGAAATGTTGAATAAGTATTCTGATGTTTTAAGAACAATTCTTGGATTGCCTTCTTCATCAGTGATAACTGCTCGACTTTTGTCACTCTGTCGAAGTTTTTCTAGAAAAATATTTCCATCAGGTGTGTTGGGTTTAGGGATATCGGGAAGATCCATATTAGAGGGAAAAGAATGGATTGTGCTGGGATCAATGCTGGTTCCTTCTTGTGATATTAAACGGTCATCCAGATCAAGAAAATTTAAGGCTCCACGTCCCTCAGTTTCCCCAATTTCAGAATCTTTTTCTTTGATGTGTCGTTCAAGAATCACCTCAATATCTTTTTCTCTCATAAAGTTAACCCCCTCTGCACCTACTAGACCCTCAAGCATCAATGCACTCGGTTTGGCGACGGGCCAAAGAACTATTTGATAGAATCTAATGATGGGAGCGAGTTTTGAACCGACCCGAATTGCATTTCTTGAAAAATAAGCCTGTGGCAATATTTCACCTAAGAAAGTGATTCCAACTGTAGAGACGAAAAAAGCAATTAAACCAGTTCCAGGAATCACACTATCCATCAGCATGGCCAGGATCACGTTTACGCTGACATTACCCCATAAAATAGTTGATAATAAAAAGTTGGCATCTTTCCTGAGTGCTAGAATTCTCGCTGCAGACTGATTGCCATTCTCAACCTCTGTTTCAAGTCTCAATCTGCCTATGGAAAAAAAAGCCAAATTTAAACCAGAAAACATTGCTGACTGACTAAGACAGAATGCTATAGCTATAATAGTTAGGGGTTGATCCATTGGAGTCTGCTTTTGCGCATATTTTGATGCGATGCAGTAAATTAATGCTTACTATATTGCAAATAATCCAATTCAATCAATTATTATTCTCATCACTTTTGAAATAATAATTTTTAATTATAAATAAAATTTCCAAATATGAGTGTCATAGCCTGTTTAGACCTTGAAGGCGTACTAATTCCTGAAATTTGGATTGAATTTGCGATGAGAACAGGGATCAAAGAACTGCAAGCAACGACTAGAGACATTTCAGACTATTCTGAATTAATGCGTATGCGTCTCGATGTTTGTTCAAAAAATGATCTTCGAATCTCAGATATCCAGAAAGTCATATCTGAAATGAGTCCACTAGATGGAGCGAAAGAGTTTTTAGATGATCTTAGACAAAAATGTCAGGTCATAATTCTATCTGATACATTTTATCAATTCGCACAGCCTCTAATAAAGCAATTGGATAACCCTACATTATTTTGCCACAATTTGGACATTGATGAAAATGGTAGGATCAATGATTTTCTTCTTAGAATGGACGATCAAAAAAGGCACGCTGTAAAATCCTTTAAAGCACTTGGTTTCCAAACATTAGCAGCAGGGGATTCATACAATGATATATCAATGTTAAAGGAGTCTGATAGAGGCTTCCTATTTTGCCCGCCTCAAAATGTTATTGCTGAATATCCAGAGTTTGGGGTTTCAACCAATTATAAAGAGCTTGAATCAGCTTTTGCGTTATAGAAGCAATTTTTTTATTCCCTATCATCAGATTTCATTACAAAATATGATTTTAAACAACAAATCATAAAAATGCTCTCTAACTCACGACGTCAATTTATAAAGACTTCCATCCTTTCAGGTTTAGGAAGTGCTCCATTTATCGCTAATACAAAATCATCAGCCAAGGTTATTGGAGCGAATAACAGAATGAGAATTGCTGTTGCCGGTTTAAATGGTCGAGGGAAAAGTCACATCGGCGGTTTTCTATCTCAAAAGAATGTTGAGATTCCATATGTGATCGACCCCGATAAACAAGTTCTGAGTCGGACTGTTGAAAGTCTCAAAGGTCGAGGTCAGCAGGTTAAAGGAGTCGTTGATGTTAGAGAGGCCTTGGATGATAAAAACGTTGACGCGATAGCCATCGCTGCGCCTAACCACTGGCATTCTTTGATGACCATATGGGCGGCACAGGCAGGTAAACACGTTTACGTCGAAAAGCCCATGAGTCATGATGTGGTTGAAGGAAGGGTTGCGGTCGCTGCACAAAAAAAATATGGTGTTGTGATTCAACATGGTACTCAGCAGCGTAGCGATGCTCGTCGTGCAGGGTTACATGATCAGATTAAGGCTGGTAAATGGGGACGTTTAAAGATTTCATATGGTTATTGCTGCAAACCCAGGGGAAGCATTGGTCACAAGAAGGTCGGAGAAGTTCCATCGCATTTGGATTGGAATCTGTGGAAAGGGCCCGCCGTTATTGAAAAATTTCATGGAAATTACGTTCATTACAATTGGCACTGGTTTTGGGCCACTGGTAACGGTGATTTAAATAATCAAGGAACACATGAATTGGATGTTGCGAGATGGGCAATTGATGATGATCAGACTCATCCCGTTAAAGCCATGGCCATAGGAGGTCGTTTTCAGTGGAAAGACCAAGGAGAGACTCCGAACACATTATTTGGAATGGCTGAATATCCAAACGGCCAGCAAGTTTTTTTCAATGTTAGAAATGTGAATTATAACGGGTATAAAAGGCAGGTTGAAAATCAATATTATTTTGAAGATGGAGGAAGGATTATTGGTAATCAGTATTTTGCAAAAGGAAGTGATAAAGGTGAAAAAATCGATTTTGGGCAAGGAAAAGTGACTCCTGGAGGTAATTGGGGAAGCTTTGTTGCAGCCTGTCGTGCAGGGGATCCAAGCATGGCAAACGGTGATGTTAATGATGCCCACTATGGGTGTGTTTTGGGCCACTTAATGAACAATTCCTACAGGCTTGGTGAGGAAGTTCCTTTTAATCTCAAGGCTGGAAAATTTGGTGATAATAAAGATGCAGCAGAACATTTTGGTAAACTGCACGACATTATGGGTAATGGGGTAGGCATTCCCGAGAAAGATAACTATTATACTGTTGGACCTTGGTTAAACTTTGATCCTAAGAAAGAAACCCATACCGGTGAGTTTGCAAAAGATGCAAACCAGTTACTAAAAGACCCTAACAATGTAGGATTCCAAGTTCCTGCGCTCGAGAAAGTATAGAAATTTTTAGGCCTTTACTCGATAGCAATAAATAATTTCTTGGTCACGCAGGTAAAGATTGCCACCAATTACGACTGGGTGTGTCCAGATTTTCCCTGACGGTTTCCGAAGTTTAGTTTGGGGACTGAGTTTAAAGCGTCCTGTTTCTTTCCAGCCTTTTGTGTCTGCTTTTACAAGAGTGACAGTGCCATCGCTTTCGCCAAGACAATATAACATCCCATCCGCGTAATGTATTGCCCCTTTGCCAAGATCTTTTGATCGCCATACCTCTTCGCCTGTTGCAAAGTTTTGGCATTTCCAGCCACCTCTATCTGAATGTCCATATAAGTGATCTCCAATTAATATAACGCCACCATGATGGTTGATGATGGTGTCATTATTATAGACCTCGGAAACTTTATTATCAGGGCTTAGGTTAATGAGTTTACATCCTACATTGTATCCAGAACTAATATAGATTTTTCCATCTTTATAAATCGGAGTCGGAATCACAGCCGTTCGACCATTCCAATCTGTTTTCCATAAGAGTTTGCCGTCGGAAGCAGAAACTCCAACCAAAGATTTCATAAACAACTGAACATATTGGTCGCTACCGTTGTGCTTTATAGGAATTATTGAAGAGTATTGAGCTCCGTCTTTAATCTCTTTACTTTGCCAAATTAATTTTCCTGTTTCCTTATTTAAAGCCACAATTGCCCCTTTTCCACCGCCAGGGGTGAGAACAACTTTATCGTTATCCACTAGTACGGATTCACTAAATCCCCAATACGGAGCCTTGCCTCCAAAATCGACAAGATCAGATTTCCAATTTACTGATCCATCCTTGATGTTAATACAAACGACTTCTCCCTTTGGAGCTAATGCGTATACCTTATCTCCATCAATTGTAGGAGTTCCTCTTGGGCCATTTCCCCAATTGTTTTTAAATCCTTTTGCAAATTTTGTACTCCAGAGCTCTTTGCCGTCCTTGGTGTTTATCGCAATAAGGTATGTTTCGCCATCTCTCTCTCCCATAGTAATGAACTTTCCGCCCGAGATCGCTGGACCTGAATAACCAATTCCCGCATCTTTATATAACCAAACTTGCTCTGGTCCATCCTGAGGCCATTTTTTCAGTAATCCTTGATCAGGAGAGTGATCGCTTAGATCGGCACCCCTCCATCGTGGCCACTCGTCTTGGGCCATTGATATTGAGTTTAGAAGACAAGCAACCGTAAAAGTAATGATATATTTCATGATGAATACCTATTTAATCGTACTAAAAGAATTTATGATAGTTTATTATGATACATCATTTTGTAATCATTGCTATTATAGTTCTTGGAACTATTATTTTTTTTAAACCGAAGAAAAATGAAGTTTGTAACTTTTTTAACAATAATATTTTTTTTGAATGAGTTTATTTTAGCCAAAGATAAACCCAATTTTGTTTGGATTATCTCTGAAGATAATTCAATTCACTATTTAAATCATTTTTTTCCAAATGGTGCTGAAACTCCCAACATCAAGAAGATGGCAAAGCATGGAGTTACTTTTAATAATGCTTTTTCTAATGCACCCGTCTGTTCAGTAGCAAGATCTACGCTTATCACAAGTTGCTACGCTCCTCGTATAGGAGCCCAATATCATAGACGTAGCGTAATGGCTCCAATGCCCGATAAATTAAGAATGTTTCCTGCCTACTTAAAAGAGAATGGATATTTCACAACGAACCGTTCGAAAACAGATTATAATTTAGTTCAAGGAAAAGGGGTTTGGGATCAATCTTCGCGAAAAGCTCACTGGAAAAATCGAAAAGGGAACCAACCATTTTTCCATAAGGCTAGTTATGCCATTTCACATGAAAGCTCATTGCATTTCAAAAAAGAAGCAATAAACAATCAGCCAACTACATTTGACCCTTTAACCGTCAAATTAGCTCCTTATCATCCTGATACAAAAACGTTCAGATATACCCATGCGAGGTATCATGATAATATACAAAAGATCGATGCTGTGGTTGGTGAAATCATGGATGAACTTAGAGAGAGTGGGCTTTTGGATGATACATTTGTTTTTTATTTCGGAGATCATGGAGGAGTTCTTCCAAGAAGTAAGGGATATGCATTTGAAACAGGTTTGCACATTCCTTTAGTAGTCAGGATTCCCAAAAACTTCAAACACCTCACAAAATATTCAATGAATTCTCGAGAAGATGGGTTTGTTGAGTTTATAGATTTTGGACCTACATTACTTAATCTTGCAGGCGTTAAAATCCCAGATGATGTAGATGGTTTTCCTTTTATGGGTAAGGAATCCAAAACTAGAGATTTCACCTTCAACTATGCGGATAGATTTGATGAGAAATATGATTTTGTTCGTTGGATAAGAAAGGGGAAATACAGTTATCAGAGAAATTTTCAGCCATTTAATTTTGATGCCATTCAAAATGATTACAGATACAAACAATTGGCTTTTGTTGAATGGCGAAACCTTTTTAATCAGGGTCAACTGAATCCCATTCAAAAGCAATTTTTTGAAAAGAAAGCTCCTGAAGCATTGTACGATGTCGCCTCTGATCCTTATGAAACAAATAATTTGGCCAATGATCCTAAGTTGAAAGATGTCCTAAATGAAATGCGGACAATCATGCAGTCTCAAATGCAACGCATTAATGACCTTAGTTTTTATCCCGAATCTGTCATGGTAAGGGAGGCTATGAAAAATCCGTCGGATTATGGAGTTAAAAAAACCAATGAAATTAATGAAATGGCTAAAATTGCAGCACTGCAGTTGTTACCTATCTCAGAAGTTGAGGAACCTTTGGAGAGTGCTTTGAAATCAAGCAACCCTTGGTGCCGATACTGGGGGTGCATTGTCGCATCGTCTCATGTTAAAATTTCTCAGAAATTAACTAACATGATTAGAAAAATGGCCAATTCTGACTCAGAGCCATTAGTTCGTACAAGAGCTGCCGAATATCTTGGAATTGCTCAAAAAGAGGATCCGTTACCTTTTTTTAAAAAAGCACTCAAAATGTCAAATTCAGATGTCGAAACAAATCTTATACTCAATAGTGCTGTGTTATTACAAGATGGAGGATTTGGACACAGTTTTAAATCGCTCACTATGTCAGATGTGAATTTTGGTGGAAGATATATTGAGGCAAGAATATCCTATCTCTCAAAATAGTAATTAAATATTTTTAGTTGATTGATTAAAAAAAAACCGTCACCCAAACCTGGATGACGGTTTTTGTGATTAATATAGTTAGGTTTTAACCTACCTCAGCTATTGTTTGAAGAACTCTTGAAGCAATTGCGTAAGGATCACCTTGAGAGTTTGGTCTACGATCTTCTAAGTAGCCTTTGTATGCATCGTTTTCTACGAAGCTATGAGGAACCCTGATGGAAGCACCTCTGTCAGCTACACCATAGCTGAATTTGTCTATGGACTGAGTCTCATGGAGACCGGTAAGTCTGAGATGGTTATCCGGACCATAAGCAGCTATGTGAGCTTCACAGTTTTTCTCAAAAGCAGCCATTAAAGCTTCAAAGTATTCTTTTCCGCCTTCTTCACGAAGCTTCTGTGTAGAGAAATTACAATGCATGCCTGATCCGTTCCAATCTCCTTGGAAAGGTTTACAATGGAAATCAACATCCACGCCATAGCCTTCGGCCGCTCTTAGTAAGAGATACCTTGCTACCCACATTTGATCAGCACAATTTTGTGAGCCTTTACCAAATATTTGGAACTCCCATTGGCCTTTTGCTACCTCTGCATTAATACCCTCGTGATTGATGCCAGCAGCTAAACAAAGATCTAGGTGTTCCTCAACGATGGTTCTGGCAATATCACCGCAGTTCTTATAGCCTACAGAAGTGTAGTACTCACCTTGAGGGTCTGGGTATCCTGTTTCGGGCCAACCGAGTGGTCTGCCGTCTTGAACTAGGAAGTATTCCTGTTCAAATCCAAACCATGCATCTGGGTCGTCAATGATTCCAGCTCGAGTGTTGGATGGGTGAGGAGAACCGTCAGGAAGCATAACTTCGCACATTACAAGTGCTGCGTTGCCGGATCTACCAGCGTCAGGATAGACAGCGACAGGTTTTAGCATGCAGTCGGAATCTCCACCTTCAGCTTGTAATGTTGATGATCCATCAAATCCCCACATTGGTAGTTGATCTAATGTCGGAAATTCGTCGTATTCCGCGATTTTTGTTTTACCTCTGATGTTTGCTACCGGTGTATAACCGTCTAACCAAAGGTATTCTAATTTATATTTTGCCATGTTATTTTGTGTAGGTTGTTTTTCAGAGTCTTTTGTGATACCACTTTCTGGCATCTTATCCTACAAATTTAATGTTTTTTTTGCAGGGAATTAATAGAAGAGCAGACTGCATGCCAAATGTCCATTTTCTTTCACAAAATTTATCAAATGAGTTAACTTTTCTTAAATAATTAAGGTTCTGTTTTTTAAAAGTCTCAGTTTTTACACTAAAAGTATTTTGATTTTAAATCTTATCTGAAAACCTATGAAAGAGGAGAAAAACACTCAAAGGTCTGTTGTTCACATAGGTTTTGATGGGCGTGTTCATAAGACATTTAAGGGCCATCAAGCCCAAGAGAGATTCGATAATGAAATCAAAGTTCTAAAATACCTTGAACGAAGAGGTTGTGATTTTGTGCCAAGATTGATCGAATCTGAAATTGAATCGTTAAAAATCGTTACTTCAAATGCTGGAAAAAAAGTTGAGGTACTTAGTGATGAAAAAATTAAAGAGATCTTTGGCGAACTAGAAAATTATGGTGTGCGTCATGATGATCAGTTTTTAAGAAATATTACATACCGTCAATCTGATGGTAAATTTTGTGTCATAGATTTTGAGTTTGCTACTATTCTTGATGAGCTAATCGATAACACTGATGAGACTGATGAGAAAGCGCCTTTGTCAGTTTGGTGGAGCTGTGACACAAATATTGGGAGATACAGAGGTAATAATGAAGACTCATATCTTGCCTTAGTGCTGGATGAAGAAGGTATTCAGTTTTTAGGTTCTACTGGAAAAGAATTAACATCAGATTCAGATCATATATTTGCAGTCAGCGATGGAATGGGGGGAGCAAACTCAGGCGAATTTGCGAGCCGCATTGCAGTGGAAACTATTACATCCTCATTTCCAAATTATTTTAGAAACAGCGTTCTTGATCAAAATATAGAGGCAGAAGTTTTGACGCAATTATTCAGAACGATTAATTTTGAAATGAATAGATATGGTGAATCATATCCTGAGTGTAAAGGGATGGGGGCAACTTTGAGCATGTGCTGGCTCATCCAAGGAAGAATGCGTATTGCTCATATTGGAGATTCGAGAATATATCATTTGAAGGAAAATGAGGATGGGGAGAATGTATTAATGCAAATCACAAATGATGACACCAGAGTCGCATCACTTTTGAAGGCAGGTAAGATCTCAGAGTATGAAGCGCGTAATCATCCGATGAAGAATATGTTAACAAAAGCTCTCGGAGCTAATAATCAATTTGTGGACCCTGAAATCCACGAAGTTGATGTGAAGAAAGGGGAAAAAGTGTTGATATGTTCTGATGGGGTCACTGATGGAATCTGGAACAGCGAGCTGAAAGAACTATTGGAAAAAGAATCCACCGCCAAAGAAATTGTTGATTATGCGGTGAAAATATCTGGTAGAGATAATGCGACTGCAGTTGTTATAAGACTAACATAAAAAGATTAGCTTTTTTAGGAGACAATTTCTTTGATCACTTTTCCGTGAACATCGGTGAGTCTGTAATCTCTTCCTTGGAATCTGTAGATTAGTTTTTCATGATCAAATCCGAGTAAATGAAGTAAAGTAGCTTGAAAATCATGCACATGAACTTTGTCTTTTGCTACTGAAAACCCTAGTTCATCAGTTTCTCCGTGAGAGTATCCGCCTTTGGCTCCTCCTCCTGCGATGACCATGCTGTATGCGTCAGGGAAATGATCTCGTCCAAGAACTTTACCACCTGCAGTCCTGCCTTCTCTGAATGGAGTTCTTCCAAATTCACCACCGATAATAATTAAAGTTTCATCAAATAAGCCCCTCTCTTTAAGGTCTTTAATGAGTGCGCTGATAGGTTTATCGGTTTTAGCGCATTTATTAGTGAGGCCATCTCTAATATCTTCTCCGGGATTTGTTCCATGAAAATCCCAACCCCAATCAAAAAGTTGTACAAACCTCACATCCTGTTCGGCGAGCCTTCTTGCAAGAAGACAGTTGTTAGCAAAGCTTGCTGCTCCAGGTTGAGCTCCGTAGGCCTCCAAAGTTTTTGGTGACTCTTTTGAAATGTCCATAACCTCTGGAACTGCCATTTGCATTCTAAAGGCTAGTTCATACTGGGCGATTCTAGTGAGGGTTTCAGGGTGGCCAAAATCCTTGGCTGCTTGTTGATTTAACTCTTTTAGAGTGTCTAAGGATTGGCGGCGAATATCACGATTCATCCCTTTTGGGTCTGAGAGGTACAAAACTGGGTCTCCTTTAGACCTGCACTGAACACCCTGATAAACTGAGGGAATGAATCCTGTACCAAAAGAATTTTTGCCTCCATTTGGCTGAACACCATTTGAAATCAGGACAACGTAGCCGGGTAAATTCTGATTCTCTGTTCCAAGGCCATAAGTTACCCAAGAACCGAATGAGGGGCGACCAGGTCTTGGTGATCCGGTATGAACAAAGAGTTCCGCAGGTGCATGATTAAACTGATCTGTGTTCATAGATTTAATGACACAAAGATCATCAGCAAGGTTATGGAAATTGGGTATCGCATCAGACATCCATGTTCCACCATTACCAAATTGCTTAAACGTTCTGGGTGTTCCCATTAGTTTTGGTCTGCCGCTGGTGAAAGCGAAGCGTTTTCCTTTATAAAACTCATCAGGGCAATCTTCGCCGTTTCTTTTTACAAGTTCAGGTTTGTAATCCCAGAGATCGAGGTGAGGAGGAGAGCCAGTTAGGTGAATATAAATAACACGTTTTGCTTTGGCATCAAAATGTGGTTTTTTTGGAAGTAGCGGATTAGGAGGGGGTACTAAATCGGCACCTGAGGCACTATCACTTAATAACTGTCCTAAGGCTATGCCACCGACACAGATTCCGGAATCAGCTAAGAAGTG